>NZ_CP097384.1:5125797-5451594 GCF_024584705.1 Blastopirellula sp. J2-11 | reverse complement strand
GATCATGAACTACAACTTTGATCGCTTGAATCTGTACGCCAAGACGAAGTTTGGCATCTACGGAAATGCGATCAATCAGCAATCGCGGATGTATGGCAACTTGGGCAACGCCTATATCGACAACGCTTTGAGCCCGAATAACGGACGCCAGTACGATATTTCGGCCTCCAAGGGACGCGTCAGCTTCCTGGGCGAATTGGACCTTGGCGCCGGCTATCAGCTGACGAAGCGTTTCTCGATCAACGGCGGTTATCGTGTTGTCGCCGCCTCGGGAATCGCCTTGGCGACCGAGCAGATTCCCCAAAACTTTGAAGACCTGGGGATCGTCGCCAGCACGCCTTCCAATGGCGACTTGCTGCTGCACGGCGGATACCTCGGCGGCCAGTTCATCTGGTAAGCCAACGCTACGAAGCATGTCAAACTTAGAAAAGCCGTCTCGCACTTGCGACGCGGCTTTTCTGCTTTCTTGTCGCAACGTCTGACAACAAGGCAAGAAATAAAAAAGCCGCCTGACGATCTCGTCGGCGGCTAGATGGTGGGTTTGCTTCTTGGTCGAAACTACTGGGCGGTCGCTAGGCCCGCCGACAGCGACGGCAGGCTGGAGTCCAAGTAATACGCTTTGGGGCTGGTCACGTTCAGCACGGCCTTCATCAGCGATTCGGTCGGATTGGCCACCGAGGCCGTCCCAATACCGAACAGCGAAACCGGCTTCTTATAGGCGACGACGCGCGTTTTCTTCACGTCCAGCTTCGCCAGTTCGGCGGCACGTTCGATCGCGGCTTCGACGAAGCCGACCTTGTCGACCAGACCCAGCTTGATCGCTTGGTCGGTCAAATAAACTTCGCCGGTCGCCAATTCGTCCAGCTTGCCGGGATCTTTCACATAGGCGGGACGGCCCGTCTTCACGACGTCTTTGAATCGCGTGAACATATCGTTGACCAGACCTTGAACCAGTTCTCGCTGATCCTCAGGCATCGTGCGGGTCATGCTCAGCATCTGCTTGCGATCGTGACTGGCGATTGAGTCATCTTTGATGTGGTATTCAGCCATCAGTCCGCTCACGTCGTAGTGCGGAATGATCACGCCGATCGAACCGGTGATCGTCGTCGGTTCGGCAAAGATCACATCTTCCTCGTCGCCAACCGCCATCGAAACGTAATAACCGCCGCTCGTTGCGGAAGCGCCCATGCTGACGACGAGCGGAATCTCGCGATCCTTACGCAGTTCGTTCAGGTGGTGATAGATGTAGTCCGAAGCGCTGACCGATCCCCCGGGCGAATCGACCCGGAGGACGATCGCTTTCACGTTCTTATCTTTGCGGGCCAGGTCGATCTGATTGCGGATATAGCCTTCCCCTTCCATGATCAAACCCTCGACGCGAATCAGGGCGATCTTGTCGGTGGCCATTTTGTCGCCGGAATAATAGTTTTCGCTGACTCCGTCGACTTCGTTAAAGTACTGCGCCGTCGCAGCGAGCTGGACAATGATGATCAAGCCAGCGAACATCAGGCCCAGCCAACCGACAAAGGCGATGATTCGAAGGAACCAACTGCTGCCGTGCTTGATGATGATGGGCTGTTGTTGGGGAGGATCTTGTCCGTTGGTCATCGAGTTACCTTTTGCGTGAAATATCGCTAATTGCGGGTACAGTCCGCGAATCTGGTGGTTCAAGCGGGAGTGCTTGAAGGATAAGACGTGAGTTTCGCCTGGGGGGAAATGTGGGCGTCCTGGAACGGTTGAAGGCTCCCCATGGACGACGGCTACGCCATATTTTAGGATTTTGACGGCTGGAAGCAATTCGCCGTCGCGTGACCATTCTCACGCTTCTGGTGCTAGCGGCGCCAAAAAACGTTGCTGTTGTCCTCGGTCGCTCTGCTCGGTAAGCTTCCCGCTTGCGCCGCTAGTTATCAACGGCGGCAAATGAGTATTAGGCGTATTGGCGATCCCACGAGTGCGTGGCGCCTGTTTTCGACCAGAAGGAGCTTCTCGTGTTCGTCTCGGCTTCAAGCGAGTGTTTTCCAGATCTTCCCATGCGCGAGTGTATGGAAAAGCTCGTTGATCTTGAATTCAGCAACGTCGATCTTACGATCAGCGAGAAAAGTAAGCATTTGAAGCCGTCATTCGTGGTGAACGACCCGGATGGCGCTCTCGAAGTTTGTCGTGATACGCAACGACTAAACCTGTCGAATTTTCGCATCCAGATCGACGCCGTCAAAGACGAGCACTATCGCCAGTTCGAGGCGATCTGCAAATTGGCCAAAGCGGTCAAAGTCTCGTCGCTGACCGTCCCCTCAGGCGAGTTAGGCACTCCTTTTAATGAAGAGGTTGAGCACCTGCGCGAGCTGGTCGCGATCGCCGCGGTCGAAGGGATTGTAGTCAGCATGCACACGCATGTCGGCTGTTTGTCGGAAGACGCCGACACGATCAAGGTGCTGTGCGACAACGTCAAAGGACTCGGCGTTACGCTCGACCCGAGCCATTTTATTTGCCGCGAAGATAGCCCGGCCAACTACGAAAAGATCCTCAGCTACGTCCGCCATGTCTACTTGCGCGACACGACGAAGTCCGAGATGCAGGTTCGCGTCGGCCAAGGCGAAGTCGAATACGGCAAAGTGATCTCGCAGTTGGAATCGGTCCACTACAAGCGAGCATTGACGATCCACATGCCGCCGCTGCCGGATGTCGATCAGATGGCCGAGATGCGAAAAATGCGATTGTTGATGGAAAGCTTGCTGTAAGGCAATTGCTCTTCGTGGGAACCGGTTCAACGTCAATGCTGAATCGATTGCCGCTTGGGATCTCTGCTCGCCACGAGACGCACGGCTGTCTCGCGGCAAGTTCTGAAATTGCGATCTTAGAGCGGTTCCCTCTCCGTCTGTAGCGTTTCAGCTGGCTGCGGCTGCGCTGGTCTGTGTTGACCTGCTTGCCTTGCCGACGCTGAAGACGCTACAGCCTTCGGGAAAAGCGCTCTAGGATTCTAGATCGATATCAAGCGTGACGACTTCGTCATTCAGGGTCGCTTGGATACCGCTGGTCTGGCTATTAGAGTACTTGCCGTAATTCTTGGGGCCGGACGGTTTCTCGCTCATCGCAACACCTGCGTCGCTAACGACTGTCTTGGCGGCTGGCGGCAGGATCGCGACCCGGTAGACGCCTGTTTTCAGTGGCGCTTCCGCCAACGGCAGGTATTTGTAAGAGCCGTCCGCTTTGGTGCGAACCGTAAACGAAAAGCTCTCGTTCGCTAGTTGGAATTCAAGCCGTACGCCAGCGGGCGCCGGCTCGCCCTGGATGGTCACTTGACCTTGAATTCCTTTCAAACCCGGCGGCGGTCCCCCTGAGCTGCACCCTGCGCTGAGGAGTGCGAGCGATAACGGAACGGCGAATATGGCGAGCTTTATGACGGAGATAAGTTTCACAATACTTCCTCTTTCATTTTTAATTGCGGATGTTCACAGCAAGGGATGGCGGCGTTGTTATGGAAGCGTCGTAACTTGGCCATCATCGCGAGTCGCCATGTATTTCAAAATATCGAGGTTGATCGTGTCGGAGATGAACGTGACGTGACCATCGGCAAACACCACCTGAACGCCGCCGGGGTGCTCCGAGAGGAGTGGGTTGTTGGGGCCCAGGTTGTAGCTAATGCCGTTCAAATCGTAGTTACGCGTATTGGGCGCGTAGCGGATCGTCGTCATATTCCAAGCACGCTGTCCGCCAAAGTTAGGCGGCGTTCCTCCTTCGTTGGTCCCCATCAACCAACCATGTCCACCTTCGGGGCTGCCGGTGCCGGCAAGCAAAACGGTTGTTCCCGATAGTTCCGAATAGGCCGAAGGATCGGCCAAAAACATGCGTCCTCCAAGCTCGCCGATGATAGCCGTGTTAGAGCTGCCATCGGTCGCATCACGAAAACCGAGCGTTCGATTGGGTATCAGCATCCCGCCGGCGGCGATCACGCCGTCATCGGTCCCGCCGGCGGCGCTGCAGCAACTGAAGCCGGTGTTCTTGCGCGATTCGACAAAGTTGGTCGTCGAGAGGTCGGCGCCGGCAATTCCAACATACGTAGAGGCCGAATCCCAGCCGCCATTCCAGCCTGAAGTACTGCCGGGAAAAGAAGGACAGACAAACGCGGACGGAGGAATTCCTTTTAGCACGCTGGCGTTCCCATCCAATCCAGCGTTGTTTACCGTTAAATCCAAGCTCGCGAGCAAGTTGCCTTGCTCCAAAAATGGGAGCAACCCGGCGTAAAACGAAGGTCCCCAGCTTCCATTCGCCATATTACGAGCGCCGTACGGAAAGGAGTTAAAGGTGTCGTGATAATTGTGAAGTGACAACCCGATCTGTTTCAGATTGTTGCTGCATGACATTCGCCGCGCCGCTTCCCGCGCCTGTTGAACTGCCGGTAACAAGAGCGCAATTAAGACTCCGATGATGGCGATAACCACCAACAGTTCGACAAGGGTAAATCCAGTTCGTTTCATGAGTTTTGATTCCAAAAGACCTGTTCCGAAGCCAGCCGAGACAAGTAAGTGAAGAAATTCGGAAATGATGCGAATTCGACTAGAACACTGGCGTCGGAAGTATATGCGCGTATTTCGGATCCCGCAACGAAACCAGCAGACCGATGCCCTGATAGCGGACAAGCGCATTTGCCATTACTGATTTAAAGGCAAAGGTTGTATTTTCGCCGTTATTCTGGCTGTGGCGTAACGCGGCTGCGGTATAACCGTTTGTATGGCAATGATTTAGAACGCAATTGCCATAAGCGGAGAAAGAGATCTTTCATCGCGTCCGATGCTTTCCAATCCTCGACGAGATCGGAAACGAATCCGCTTGAGCTGACGAAAAAGGGAAATCAATTGACGGATATGGGATAGACAAAGTCGCCATCTCAGCCTGTCCGATAGGCGGTCCACTTAGTCTTTCCGATGATCGGCACTGCATTTAGTGACGAGCATCCAGTTCTCCGCACGGAGCTTGAGAACGTCGATCGATCCGCACCATCAAGTCAAAATGTCTTGAATCACGTGGCCATGCACATCTGTCAGCCGGCGGTCGAGTCCGTTGTGGTAGATCGTCAGCTTCTCGTGATCAAAGCCAAGTAGGTGGAGCACCGTCGCGTAAAAATCCCAGACGGTGGTTGGATTGACTTCTGCGCGGCGACCGAATTCGTCGGTCGCGCCATAGGTAACGCCGCCTTGGACGCCGGCGCCCATCATCCAGCAGGTGAACCCGTCAGGATTGTGATCGCGCCCGGTCGTGCCGGCCTGATGCGTCGGCATCCGGCCGAACTCGGTCGTCCATAAGACCAGCGTATCTTCCAAGAGGCCTGACTGTTTGAGATCGGCTAATAGCGCCGCGGTCGGCTGATCAAAGATGGGACAATGTCGCTCGTAATCTGTCTTGAGCGTCTTGTGCGCGTCCCAGTTCAAAAGTCCGTCTACGCCGGAAGCACGCGACGAACAATACAAGTTGACGTAGCGAACTCCGCGCTCCAGTAGGCGCCGCGTCAGTAAACAATTGCGCGCATACGCCGCTTTCAACGGATTGGCGTCGGTCGTGCCGTATCGCTGATGCGTCGCTTCCGTTTCGCTCGCCAAATTTGAGACTTCCGGCGCTGAAAGTTGCATCCGAGCCGCCAATTCGTAGGCTGCGACGCGAGCCTGCAGTTCGGACTCGGCCGAGTATTGTTCGGCGAATTCGCGGTTGAGTTTCGCGACCAGCGCTCGGGCGGCGGCGTCTTCCGCTTCGGCGATCCGGTCGGGCCTCGCTAGATTTCGAATCGGCTGTTGATCGCTCATGACGATCGCTTGATGGCGAGCCGGCAAGAATCCGTTGGACCAGTTCGCTTTGCCGTTCGGCGGCTCGCCGCGAACATCGGGAATCGCGACATAGGTCGGCAAGTTTTCATTCGCGCTGCCGAGCGCGTAGCTGAGCCAGGCGCCGGCGCTGGGGAAACCTTCGGTGGAATGCCCGGTGTTCATGAAGACGCAGCCGGGACCATGCGTGTTGGTCTTGCTGTGCATCGAATGGATAAACGCGATATCGTCTGCGTGCTGCGCCATGTGCGGCAGCATCGTCGTGATCGGCTTGCCGCACTCGCCAGCCGGGGCGAACGCCCAAGGGCTAGGCATCAAGTTGCCGTTCTTCCCTTGAAACGAAAGAAAGTTTTCTTCGCCGGGAAGCGGTTTGCCGGCCATCTTTTCGAGCGACGGCTTGTAGTCCCACAGGTCCATGTGCGACGCGGCGCCGGGGCAAAAGACCTGCAGCACTCGTTTCGCTTTGGGGGCGAAATGGGGCGCTTGCTGCGCAGGTTTCGCTTCGTCGCCCAATGCGCCTTTCGATAGGAGATCGATCAAGCCGACGCCGGACAACCCGGTCAGGATATTGCCCAAAAATCCGCGTCGCGAAAGTTCAGAAAATGCGTTCATCATCGCTCTCTCGGCTTCCGCAAATTTAGTGAAGATAGATCAGTTCGCTGGTATTCAGCAGCACGCGGCAGAGCGCTGGTAGGTCATGTTCTGTCGCTAGTGCGACGCAGGACTTGGTCTCGGATTCGGTGGGACTGCGCCCGTAGCAAAGTTGATAGGCGCGCTCGACCTGCTTTTGTGGATCGTCGCCGGCTTCGGCCTGCAGGCGTTCCGCCAGAAATTGCGCCATGTCAAGCGTAAAGTCATGGTTTAACATCGTAAGCGCTTGGAGAGGCGTCGTCGTTTCGTCGCGGCGCGGCGCCGAGAAGGCGCAGTCGGGACTGTCGAATTCGGTCATCAGATCGATACGAGCCGCTCTGGCGTTGTGATGATAAACCGCGCGGCGATAGGTCGACGCGTCATGTTCGTCTAGCGGCACGTAGGTCGCGACGTTGTCTTGCAGGTATTGGTAGAGCCGGAAACCGGGACCGCCCATGTCGAGATTAAGCTTGCCGGAGATCTGCAGGATCACGTCACGAACTTCTTCGGCCGATAGTCGCCGCGGGGGAAATCGCCATAGTAGCCGCGAGTCTCCATCCACCAGGCTTGCTGCGGCGCGATGCTCGCTCGATTGCTGATAGGCTTGCGAGAGCATGATCTGGCGATGGAGCGGTTTTAAACGCCAATCATTTTTGACCAATTCAGCGGCGAGCCATTCCAGCAGTTCCGGGTGCGAAGGTCGCCCTCCCATGTAGCCAAAATCGTTGGGCGTATTGACGATGCCGGTCCCAAAATGATGCTGCCAAATGCGATTGGCCAACACGCGCTGCGGTAAGGGATTTTGCGGATCGACGATCCAATTGGCCAACTGCAGTCGGCGTTCCGATTCAGCGGCGTCCTGGGGAAGTTCGTACTTGGGCGCCGAGTCGGCCAGTCCCGAGAGACTGCACGCGGTCACTTCGTCCGCGGGACGTTGAGGACTGCCGCCGATGAAGAGATGGAACGGCCCAGGAGCGGCGCTGTGATTGCCGACCCACCAGACCGGCAGCGGCGGAATCTGGCTGATCGTTTTATTCACTGCGGCCAGTTGCGTTTCAAGTTCTTGACTGCGGGCGCGATCTTCGTCGGTCAGTTCGGCCGCTAGTAAGCGTTTGCGACGATGCGCGTCGTTGACCGGTTGGCGATCATGCGAGTTGGCGACTTCGGTCCAGTTTTCACCATCGACCGAAACGAGAATCCGGTACTCGCTGACAAAGTTGGCGACTCCATTGCTGCCGGCGGCGCCTGGGCGATCGCTCGAAAAGAGGATTCGATTCACCGTTTGCGGTTCGGCCAAGGTGATGGTCAATTGCGGGCCTGACGCGAGCCAACGCGAGCCAAATTTTCCATCGATGGTCAACGCGGCGTCGTAAGCGCCGTCGAAGTCACCGGCGCGGCGTGAGTCGCCGTCCGCCGTAGCGCCTGCCGACGATAACGCAATGTTTTGTGAGTTTTCACCGGCGGTCCAGATTTCAAACTCGTCAATCCCGTATCCGCTCTTGGAATTTGGGTTGCGTTCTTGTCCTTCCACTTCTAGTCGCACCATCTTGGCCTGCACCGGGGCAAACTTCTCCTCGGTCGATTGGCGTGAGATCGCCGGGCGAGACCAGAGCTGCGCGTAATGCTCTTTTTTGGTTTCGCCGCGAGCGATGGCGAGATTCTTGATCTCATCGCGCTGGCTTGTGAGATCGGCTTGTTGTTTTTTCAGGTCGCCTAGTTGGCGATCCCTTTCTTGGCGTTGTTCTGCGGTCGCAACGGTGCGTTCGCCATGTTTAACGCCGGCGAACGTCGCATACATCGAGTAATAGTCGCGCTGCGAGATCACGTCGAATTTGTGATCGTGACAGCGAGCGCAACCAACCGTCAGCCCCAGAAACGCTTCGCTGGAAGAGCGAATAATTTCATCGATCGTGTTCGCCCGAATCTGGGCCGCTTGCACCGGATCTTGGTTGCCGACGTCATCGTAGGGACCCGCAACGAGAAATGCCGAGCCAACTTCGACCTGCGGCGTGTTCGGCGCGATCACATCGCCAGCCAAATGCTCACGAATGAACTGATCAAACGGTTTGTCTTCGTTGATCGAGCGAATCACGTAGTCACGGAATGGCCAGAGATTGGTAATGATCTGATTCCGCTCGAAACCGCGGCTCTCACCAAAGCGAATCACGTCCAGCCAGTGACGGCCCCAACGCTCTCCGTAACGTGGCGAAGCGAGCAGGCGATCAATCAATTGCGGATAGGCTGTGGGGGAATCGTCGGCGACAAACGCGTCGATCTCTTCCGCCGTGGGAGGCAAGCCGGTCAGGTCAAACGTTGCACGACGAATCAAAGTGCGGCGATCGGCGGGGGCGTTTGGTTTCAGATTCTCGGCCGACAACTTGGCCCAGACGAAGCGATCGATCGGATTTTGACGCCAAGCAGCGGGCGCTGCGGCGACTTCCGGCGGATGAACATCGGCCAGCGGTTGTAGCGACCACCAAGAACGATCTGCTTTGGAAGCTTCCCGGATGACAAATCCGTCGGGCCAGGCGGCGCCTTGTTCGATCCAGCGACTGAGCAGCGTTACTTCAGACTCTGTCAGCGCGTCGCCCAGCTTGGGCATGGCAGGGCGGTCATCGCCTGCGGCGGAAACAACCTCCAGCAGGTAGCTGCCGGCGGGATCTCCGGGAACGACAAACCCATTGGCCAGCAGATCTTCGGGGCCAGCCAGCGAAAGCTCTCCCTTCTTGATATTCGGCGAATGACAGGAGACGCATCGCTGCGCTAGCAACGGCGCTACCTCCTGTTCAAAGTCGACCGGAGTCGCTTTTTCGGCTGCGTTAAGGAGAGTGAGACTGAGGGAGATGGTGGCAAGCGTCGTGAAGAAAATGAGGCGGGATTTCACGGGCGATTCGCTCGTTAGGAGGAAACAGCTTGGCGGGTGAGAAAGGTTTCGCGACGATCGGCTGCGATTTCTTGGGGATCAAACAAGTCTGCGATCAGGGCCTTGACCGAGGTTTCGATGTGATAGGCCATGGCGGCGGAAGCTTTTTCGGGATCGCCGGCCGACATGGCGCGAACGATCGCCAAATGTTCAGCGTTTTCGTTCATTTCGGCATAGTTGTCGCGAGCCGAACGACGCATATGACGTGCGTCACGCAGCGTGCGGAACAAGATTTTGTAACGACCAATTTCGTAAGCCAGACGCTCGCTGCCGCAGCGTTCGGCGATCAGCTCATGCAGTTGCGAATCTTGTTCACGCGTTTTTTGCGACCAGCGTTTGTTTCGTTTGGCGGTATCGAGTTCGGCTAATTGCGACTCGAGCAATTCCAGCTCAAACGGCGCAATGCGGCCGCAAACCGAGCGAACCGCTTCGCATTCTAAGATGCGGCGAACCTGGCAAATTTCTTCGACCTGTCGCGGACCAAAGGCACGCAGTACGGCGCCGCGATTGGGCTGGAGTTCGACAACGCCGATCCCTGCGAGTTCGACCAGCGCTTCGCGAACCGGCGTGACGCTGACTTCAAACTGTTCGGCCAAGTGCTCTAGTCGCAGACGTTGCCCAGGGGCGAACTTCCCTTCAAAGAGGACAAGCAGGATATCGCCCACAAGTTTTTGTCGGCGGGCCCCATGTTGGACTTCGTTTGCACTTGCCACGAGAGATCTCAAGCTATGATGAAGTGGAATCGTCAAAGCTTCGACGATATCGATAAGTTGGATTTTATACAATCGGGGGCGAGGCTTCAATCATTTTCTGAAAAAATGGTAATTTGCCCTTTTCGTTCTGGCGAGAATTATTGACCAGCGAATCGGCACAGATTGTTGCAATAACGCAAAAGAGACGCTTCCGTTGGGGAGCGTCTCTTTTGCGTTAGCGAGCGAATCAGGCGAACAACTAGTCCACGACCGGAGGAATTGGCGGAATTTCCACCGCTACTAATTGGCCGTCAGACGAAGGGGACGGAGCGACTTCGGCAAGCGTCATCTCGCCGGGGCAAACGTCCGACTTAGGGCAGATCGAAGCTTCGCTGCAGCACGAAGCGTACTCAACCGGGCCGGTGCTGGCGCTTTGTTGGCAACTCGATTTTTGCCCAAACGAGCAACTGTGGGCCGGTTCTTCGGGCAACAGAAACGACAACGCGTTGGCGACTTCTGGAACATACTGTGCGGCGAACAGCGTGCCTGCACAGAGAGTAAAGAAGGAGTAAAGGACAATTTTGCAAGTGAATCCAAACCAGCTGCGACTCTGGGGCGCACCGGTTACAGGCGAATCATTGACGTGATCGGGACTTGGTTCCGTTTGAGTCATCGGCTTCGGCTCCCAGGGGGGATTTGGATGGAATAGAAGTAAAAGTAGTGATTCCTGTTATGGGCATGCAACGACCGTGGCGAAAGTGAATTGCCGCACGATCCACTCGGAATCGTTGAAATTTCACGAACACGGCGGAAATAACGTCGATTTTGAACCGAAGTCGCTGAGGCGAAATTCAATCTGCTTTAGTTAGGCAGGTTAGAGACTTCGATCGATCGCCCGTTGCTGGCCTCAAAGCGATGTTCCTTGGGCCAGAAATGAATCGTCCCGGCCGAAGCCGTTTGACGCGGTGCGCCCAATTGCTGTTGATATGAAAGCTGTGCCGCCGACCTTCCGCTGCCGTGGAGAACGATCATCTCTTTGGAGTTGGAATAGGTAAATCGTTCGCCGGTCGCCGAGTAGAGACGGCCGCGAATATTCGCATTGCCAACCGCCATCAGTTCGACCGACTCCGCGGCTCCGCCTGGGGACTTGATCTGCGCGATGGTCAGTTCTTCGCAAGTCAGTTCGACATCGGTTTCGCGCATTCCTTGCAGCGCGTTGGCGGCGATCGAATCGCCCCAATTGTTCACCGGTCCATAGATCGCCGGGTGCACATCGCGGAAAGCAATTTGGCGTCGATAGATGTTGCCCATCACCCCCTGGCGGAAGTTGACTTCGACAAAAGTCAGCTGATCTTTCGACGGGGCAGGGGCGCCGTTTGGTTGCAGTTTCGTTTCAAAGCCGACAAAACCAATTCGCGTGCTGCGAGCCGAGCCAGCGCCGCTGACCAAAATATCTCCGGTTTGATGGTCGATGCTGAGGTTGTCGGCTTTCATCTCATCCAAGCTCAGCAGCTTCCCTTGCTGCACGGTTGGATTGTAGGCGTTGAACCCTTGCTTACATTCAATGCGGCGGACGTTGGGATTGCGGCTTGGCCCCAGTTGGCGGAAGTCGATTTGTTGATCCAGCACGACTTCCAAGCGACCGGTGTTAAGCTGGCGCTGTTCGGTCACCATGCCGAGCCGTCCTTTTTGGAATTGCATCGGGCGCCCGCGAACGGCCACGTTGCGATCGAAGATGATTCGATCTCCGATTACCTCCAAACTTCCCTGCCAGGTGATGGTGTAAATCTCGGGCAGCGCCAGTTTTCGACCTTCAAAATCGCGATCCATCGGCAACAGCAATTCGCCGGGACCTTGGGAGAAGACCCGATTGCGGGCCTGATCCATTTGCAGGTGATTGCTGAAGAGCTGGATGCCGCGACCAGAAATCATGCCGGGCGCGCCGACGACATGCGCATAAGCGTTGGGCGACGAGGCATGTTCGATCTGAATGACATCGCCGGTCACGACCAGCGGCGGCTTGTTCGGTTCGGCCGAAAGCGTTTCTTTCACTTCGACATGGCCTGAGATAGTTGCGTTTTCGACCAACATTTTTTCGGCCATACGCATGAAGACCAGCTGAATTAGGTCGCCGGTCATATCAAACTTGGTCGTCGGCGGTTGGGTCGGCTCGACTTGTCCGCCGTTCGCGATTGGTTTTAAAGGGGATGGTTGTGCGGTTCGTTGCAGCGAGACTTGAACGCCAGACTGGGCGGGGATCGACGTGTTCGGTTCTCCTCGTACGATCGCCATCGTTTGTGCGTCTGGCTGATCGAGCGAGAGCGCTGCGTTGAGTTCTGGATACTGGAACCAGGCTTTCAGTTCTTTTGTTTTGCCGTTGAGTTGCGGCGAGCGAATGTTGACTTGGCCGCTGGCGTGCATGCGATCGGCGAGCAACTGTTTGTCACGTTTGCCGGGAATTCCGAGAGAACGAATCCAGATGTAGAGGTTGTCGGCTTGGATTTGTCCGCGACCTTCGACTCCGGCGGATACGTCGCCAGCCAAGGTCATGACGTGCTCGCCTGACTCGTTGGGTTCGACGCGCAGCTGGTCGCGCCAGCTGACCATGACGGCGTCACCAGACTTGCTGTCTTTGCCCAACTGGCCGCTAAACGTGCCGGGACCGGCCGCCCACAGTCGCCCCAGTTCACGGCTGTTTTCGGCCATTTCGTATTGAACATTGGGGGAACGTACGACCCACTGGTCTTTGGCGAGTTCGGTATTCTGATCGCCGCTGGCTTCGATGCGTCGTCGTACGACGTCATAGATAAACTGCTTGGCCGACGCTCTAGCGCCGGCGCTGGGGGCCTGCAATGTGGCCGGCGCACCGACAGCAACTAGTCGTTGAACTTTCAGCTTGCTCGTGGATTGCGAATCGTCTGTCGCCGGCTTTGCTTTGGCGACCTGATCCTCTTCGGTGAAGTAGATCTCGATCAAATCGCCGCGCAGCTGGTCAGGCGTAGTCGCCGCAGTCGGACGAGTAACGACGACGCGCTCTCGAAAGCTGGCGATCTTTAGCGCGGCGTCAAACAAAAAAGGGCCGTTGCAGGTGATCTCTAGCGGCGCCGAACTTTCGTTGCCGGCATTAGGACCGGCGCCGATCGAGTCGCTCAAACCGTTTTGCAGGGCGATCTGGATGCGATCCACGTGGTTGAGTTGCAGCGACTGCAAGCCGCCGATGGCCGAAGTGCTTTGCCCAGGCTTCTTTTCCGATTCGTCCAGCTTGGCGATCAAGTGTCGGCCGCTGCCGGAACTGCCGCCGTAGCGAAATTGAATCGGCGCTTTCGTTTCGATCCAGCCGGGATGCAAATCGACGTCGCGCGTTTTGATCGCAACCCCGTTCATTGCTTTCGGGGAAGAGGGCTCGCGGCGGATCGTTACCTCGCCGTCCAAGCGACCGCCATCTAGCTGACCGATCTTGCCAAACGACAAGTTCAACTCGCTAAAGTGCAGGACCGCTTCTTTACCTTCCAAGATCAGCGGAGGTTCATTCAATCGCTGTTGGCGATCATCGGTCGCAAAGACCAGAATCGTCACCGGTTCGAGTTTCAGCCGATTGGATTCCAACTCTTTAAAGTCACGCATCAAAAGCATGATGCGATTGCTTTCCAGAACCTTGGTTCGACCAAGCTGCCAAGAACCGGGCGGAAACAGTTTCGCGAGAAACTCTTTTTGCTGCCCGACGATATCGGGCGTGAGATACGTCTGATCGTCGCCAGCGCGGCGGCGAAGATTCGGCTCAATCCAGGGTACGACCAGCACCGTGTAGAGAAAGTATGTGCCGACGACGACGGCGATGCTGATTGCGATTCGCTTTGTTTTGTTCCACATCGCGCTGTCGTCGTCTTACGTCGAAATGGTGAAGGTTGAATTGAGAGAAAAACGAAACGTGTTGATCTGCAGCGGTGAACGTTAAAAACTGCGGACGATATCGGCCCAGCGTCCTTGCGCTTTCAGAATCAGTTCGACCAGTTCGCGTACGGCGCCGCGTCCGCCTGGTAATTGAGTTACATAGTGGGCCGCTTCACGTAGTTCGGCGGCCGCGTCTTGGACGGCGACGCCGAGCCCGGCCATGCGAACCACCGGCAAGTCAGGCAAGTCGTCGCCGATATAGGCGAACTGCTGACTTGTCAGGCCAAACTGCTCAAGCAGATCGTTCGCTACCGACAGCTTGTCGTCGATTCCTTGTCGCACGACGTCGATACCCAGCTCTGACGAACGCAGGCGAACGGTTTGTGAGTTTCGCCCGGTAATGATCCCAAAGCGAAAGCCTGCTTTCCGCCATACTTTGACGCCGAGTCCATCACGAATATGGTACTGCTTCGCTTCGATTCCTTCGTTGTCCAACAAGACGCCGCCGTCAGTAAGGACGCCGTCGACGTCGGAAACGATCAGTTCAATCGATTTGCAACGTTCTTCCAGTTTCATCTACGCATCGCTTCCGTTCTGGTTCGGAAAGGGGACGGTCCACGGCGATTCCGGCTCATCCAGCGCCGATTCGCCGCCTGGCGAAGTCGCCGCCAAGTCGACCAGATCGGTGATGTCTAACATGCCGATCGGCTCACCGCTATCGTTGATCACCGGAAGTTCGCTGATCTTCGACTTCGCGATCGCGGTAAGCGCCTCTTGCACGCGGACGCCGCTGGTTACCGTTTTGGGAGATTGGGTCATCACGCTCGAAATCGGGTGATCGAGCAGTTCGGTGCGGCCGGTTTCAAATATACGAGCCAGATCACTGTCGGTGAAAATTCCCGCCAGCTTTCCCTGAGCGTCGACCAGCATGATAGCGCCGGTGCGACGACCAGGTCGACAGGCGCTTACAAAGACATCACGCACGAGTTGATCGCAACGTGAGATGCGACATTCGGTTAGCGGACGCATCACCGCTTCGACCCGCGCCAGCTTGCGTCCCAAACTTCCGCCGGGATGATAGCGGGCAAAGTCTTCAGGACGGAACCCGCGTCGCCAGCTGCAAGTGAGCGCCAGCGCGTCGCCGAGGGCCAGCATCGCCGCGGTGCTCGTGCTGGGCGCCAGGCGATTGGCGCCGGCTTCGACGATCGGCCCTAGCGGCAATACGATCTTTGCTGCGCGAGCTAGCGTGTTGTTTTCGTTGGCAGTGACTGCCACGATTTGGGCGCCCAGCGACTTCAAACAAGGGATCAGGCGAACGATCTCGTCGGTTTCGCCACTTTGCGAAAATGCGAGGACGACATCTTTCTCATCGACTCGTCCCAGGTCGCCGTGAATCGCTTCGGCAGGATGGAGGAAATGACTGGGAGTTCCGGTCGATGCAAACGTAGCCGCTATTTTTTGACCAATTAGCCCTGCTTTACCCATCCCAGTGACGATAATATCGCCGGGGCATTGCATGACCAGATCGAGCGCGTGACAGAATCGGGCGTCAAGTCGCTCGGCGATTGCCGAGAGAGCGTCTGCTTCTTGCTGAATAATCGTGCGGCCAAACCGCAGAACTTCCTCCTGCGGAGTTTCTGCCGTCAGTCGTAGGGCGGCGCCATCCATGGCAATTTCCCAACGAGTTAGGGGAATTTTAATATTCGACCGCAACTTGCGCGGAGTGTAGCGGGTTGATTCTAGGGAGGTTCTGCGAACAGAGCAACGTCGAAGCGTGTCTCAAGAAGAGACGTTCTTCTCAATTCGAGGCGCTTTCTGGCGAATAGCTAGACGATATTACAGGAGTTAGCGATAAATTCCGCGGATTTGGAAGAATTGGCCCGAATTTCGCAACGTACGAACTGTTTGCGGCGTCCTATCTATAGCGGCAGGGCGCCTGTAACCCGAACACCCAGCTTGATAATGTACAACCGGCGTCGGTTTGCGATGGATCGCGACCGGGAAGTCCCACGACGCCTGAACGTTGCCTCAAAAGCGCAATGAGCCCCTTTGACGATCGGAGGGGAGAGGTTGAAGAAAACGATGGTAACACTCTCAAGACTAGGCCCTTTTGCGCTGGAGAACCGACTCGACCGTCGACATGACACCGAGATTTTTCGGGCCGTTCATCTCAAGCAGCATCGCCAAGCAGCGATTCAAATCTTACCGGCTCGCTATGCGGCGGATCCGGTGGGTCGCAAGCAATTGCAGGCGCGCAGCGAACTTCTTCGCAAGCTGAATCACCCGAATATTGTCCGCTGCTACGGCGCCGGCATCGACGAATCGACCGCGTTTCTGGCGATGGAATTGGTCGAGGGAGAATCGTTCGCTCAGTTTATGGATGACCGGATGACGATGCTCTGGGGCGTCGTTCTCGATATCGCCCAACAGATCTGCGCTGGGATGGAATTCGCCCACTCGCGCGGCGTCTGTCATCTGCGTCTGAATCCTTGTTGCGTGTTGTTAGCCGGCGAAGGTTTAAAGCACCCCGATCTGCCGCTCGAAGTGAAGCTGACCAATTTTTGGGCCGGCGTCGCTTGGAGCAAAGAACCGATGGCCGAACCGACGCTGGAGAACCAGCAATATCTCGCGCCAGAACAGTTTGATCCGCAAGCGGACCTGGATACGCGCAGCGATATTTTCTCGCTGGGTTGTATTCTGTATCGCGCACTTTCGGGACGTGTTCCGTTTCCGCTTCAGGAAGATGACGCCCCGGGATCGGTTGCTCGATTTGCGATTGAAGCGCCGCGTGTTGCAAGTTTGGCCCTCGATTGTCCGATTTGGCTTGATCGCGTCATCATGCAGATGATTGAGATCGACCCGGCGAAACGGATCGCATCGATGGAAGCGGTCGCATCGGCGCTGCGAGAAACTCGCTCGGCGGTAGCCGCCGGGACCAGTTCGCTGGAACATGCCGTGGTTGGCAACGCCGGCCGCAATAGCAACATCGAAACCGGCGTCGCCAAAGAAGACGCCAAGCGATTACTCAAGAAAAAGAAATCGCAAGGTCCCTTGGGGCCGTTCTACGAGCGTGCTTGGTTTCTGCTTGCGTGCCTATTGTTGATCTTCGCGATCATCGGCTTCTCGTTTCTGCCGATGTCAGAGCAGCAGATGTTCGATCGCGGCGCTGCACTGATGAAGACAGAGAATGAGACCGACTGGAAGCGAGCCGAAGAAACCTACCTGTTACCGCTTGTCGAGAAATACCCAGACACCGAACTTGCCGCCGAAGCCCAAGTTTATCTTGATCAAATCTGGATTCGAAATGCAGAAGCTCGCTTGCGCAATAAAGAGCGGGGGCATGGTCGCGACTATAGCAACGCCGGCGAAGCGATGTTGGCGGCGGCACGCAATCGGGAGGCGATCGGCAGTCAGTTAGGAGCTTGGGAACGTTACGATGCGATGATCGCTCAACTACACCCTGGCTCGCGAGAAGAACGCCCCTACTTTCTGATCGCTCAGCAAGAGTTGGAAAAGCTGCGTCATCGCAAGGTGGAAGCGGATGTCGAAGTCTTGTCGGTGGACGAGTACCTCGATCTTGCCGAGAAGGCGATCAGCAAAGGGGAGCGCGAGCAGGCCCGGTTGATTTATCGCCGGATCATCTCCCTCTACGATCAGCATCCAAAGCTCTACGACGAAGTTCAAACGGCCAAGCAAGGGCTGCAGATGCTGGGCTCTTCGTAGTCGTGATGATTTCCCGTCCTTTCCAATTTTACAACCCTGCCAAAAGTCGACTTACTTCCGCTTTCCTGCTAGCTTGCCGCAGTCGTCATAACCCCAGCCACGAGCCTCTCTTATTGCCAAACGATCCCCCCGTTCGTGCCTACAAAACTATTGACGAAAATGGGGACGCATAGACAATAGAGATGCTCTCCTTCCGCTGGAATTCCCCAGATTCCGCCCGTTTGCCCACCCGCTGTGTCGTCGAGATTGCAAGCCATTGCCATACTCGCGACCAAAGTCTATCCGTATGCACCTTTATACTTCCCTTATCCCATTTGGCGTTGTTCGCGCCGCGGCGTTTGCCGGGCTGATCGTGATAATCAGCGTCGCTCGGGTGATGGCGGAAGAATCGCCCCGCATTGATTTTTCCGCCGCCCAAAAGTTGCTGGAGACTTCGTGTGCAGACTGCCATGGTGGTTCGGAAGGGGAGGGGGGCTTTTCCCTGAGCAAGATTGCCGATTTGAGCGCGCTCGGGACCCACTATGAAGAGTGGATGAAACTGCGGCAGCGATTGGCTGATCACTCGATGCCGCCCAATGATGCGGAGCCGATGGATAGCGCGGCCCGGCTGCAACTGGTGGATTGGATTAAGCAAGCGACGCGAGACGCGATTCGCCAGCAAGGAGAACTCGCGGGCCCGCCGCTTTTTCGCCGGATGGCCGCGCATGAATATTCCAATACCATTCGTGACTTACTGGGGATTCATTTCGACGCCGGCAATGGTCTGCCGCAAGATCCGGCCGGAGGCGAAGGTTTTAATAACGCCAGCGAGACGCTGATTATCTCGCCGATCCATGCCGAGAAATATGTCGAAGCGGCGACAGCCGCGCTCGACTACGCCGCCCACGATTCTCAATCGCGAAATCGAATATTGCGCCAACGGCCCAGTGACAAACTATCAGAGCAGGAAGCGGCTCGGCGAAACCTCCATGAATTTGCGAATCGCGCCTTTCGGCGGCCGGCGACCGACGAGGAAGTCGCTGCGATCGTCCTAACGTACGACGAGGCCCGCGAGTCGGGACTCGATTTTGAATCGGCCTGTTTTTACGCGCTGCGCGGCGTGTTAATTTCACCCAATTTCCTGTTCCTCATCGAGGACGCGCCGAGCGAACCCCATAAGTCGGTTCCGCTTACCAATCATGAGTTGGCGTCGCGGCTCAGTTACTTTCTCTGGGCGACGACCCCCGATCAAAAACTGCGCGAAGCGGCTTCCGCCGGCAAGTTGCAAGATCCAGAAGAACTCCGGCGCCAGACGATGCGGATGATCCAGGAAAAAGGGACTCATCTCAATGATTCGCTCACCCATTTTGTGGGGCAATGGCTAGGGACCGCCGACCTGGGACGCTCAAAGCAAATCGATCATGAGTTGCACCCCTCGCTGCAAGACCAGCATATCGCGGCGTTGCGTGATCAGCCGGTTGCGGCCTTTGAGTCAATGCTGAAAGAGAATGAGAGTCTATTGAGCCTGATCGACGCCGATTGGACCATTCTCAATAACGAGCTTTGTGAGATCTATAAGATCGACCGCGGCAAGTTGAAAGGAGAGTTCAACTCGCGACTGCAGCGTTATGCGCTACCTGATGAATATCAGTATCGCGGCGGTATCCTAGGAGCAGGCGGCGTCATGGCGGTCGCCTCATATCCCCGCCGCAGCAGTCCGGTGCTTCGCGGCGTCTGGGTGTTAGACAAGCTGCTGGGAGTCGAGCTTCCTCCACCGCCAGCCAATGTGCCGCCGCTCGAAGAATCGAAAGAAGTGGCCCAGGCGCTCACGTTGCGAGCGCGCCTAGAACAGCATCGGGCCAATCCGTCCTGCGCGACTTGCCATGATCGGATCGATCCGATCGGATTCGCGTTGGAGAACTTCAACGAGATCGGTCGTTGGCGCGACAAAGACGACGGGGGCAAGATTGATCCGCTGGCGATCTTGCCAAATGGTGAACAGATCGACGGCCAAGCGGGACTCAAGAAATACTTGCTGGAAAATAAAGAGCAGTTCGTCCGTCACCTGACTCAAAAAATGCTTGGCTACGCTTTGGCTCGTGGACTGCAGGCGAGCGATGTCGCGACGGTCGAATCGATCGTTGAGCGGTTGCAGGCAAATGAATATCGATCCCAAGAACTGGTGCTCGCCATTGTGACGAGCGAACCCTTTCGTCATAAGAGAGTCACCCCATGAAGAAGCCAAGAATAACTCGCAGAACCGTGTTGCGCGGTGCAGGCGCCGCACTGGCGTTGCCTTGGCTTGAAGCGATGGGGCCGGCCGCCGCCGCCGGCGCTCCCGCTGGGGATATTCCGCTACGTTTTGCGGCGCTCTTCTTTCCGAACGGCGTGCGCCAGGAAGTTTGGACGCCGACAGAGACCGGCGCCGGATACTCGTTGCCGAGACAGCTAGAACCGTTGGCGAGCGTGAAAGACGACGTCTCGGTCGTGTCAGGCTTGTGGAACGAAGCCAGTGCAAACACCGGCGACGGTCACTATGTGAAAGACGCCGCCTGGCTGACAGGCACGACGATTACGAAGACAACCGGCGTCAATCTCAATAGCGGCGGCCGATCAGCCGACCAGATCGCCGCCGAACTGCTCGGCAAATACACGCCGCTGCCGTCGATGGAACTGGGGACCGAACCGGTCAGCTCCGGCGTAGATGGTACGGTCGGCTATACCCGCGTCTATGGCGCTCACATCGCGTGGCGAACGCCGACGCAGCCGTTGGCGAAAGAGATTAATCCTCGTCTGGCGTTTGATCGGATGACGCTGATCGCCAGCGGCAGAGCGGAAGGACGCTCGAACCGCCCGCTGTTGGATCGTGTCAACGAAGACGCCAGTTCGCTGCGCAACAAATTGGGAAGCAATGATCGTCATCGCTTGGAGCAATATCTGGAGTCGGTCCGTTCGCTGGAGAAGCGGTTGGAGATGATCGAGTCGACGTCGCAAAACGCGTGGCAATCCAAGGTTGACTTCTCCAGTCGAACCGCTCCCGCCGGAAATCCGAAAGATCATGTCGAACGGACGCGGTTGATGCTGGACATGATTGCGTTGGCGTTTGAGGCTGACATCACGCGTGTCTGCACGTTTATGTTTGGCAATTCGGTCAGCTCGATCAATTTCTCCTTTCTTGACGGCGTCGAAGGCGCGCATCACGAACTGTCGCACCACCAGGGGAAAGAGGAGAAATTGGCGCAGTACGAACGGATCGCCAAGTGGCACGTCGCCCAGTACGTCTATCTCCTGGAAAAACTTCGTTCGATTCCGGAAGGGGAAGGCAACGTCCTCGACAACAGCGCCATCCTGTTTGGTTCGGCTCTGCGCGACGGCAATTCGCATAGCCCCCACGATCTGCCGCTGTTGGTAGGCGGAAAAGCCGGTGGGCGATGGAAGCAAGGGCAGCACATCGCATCGACGCGCGATAATCCGATGGCCAACTTGTTGCTGACGATGTTACAGGCCGTTGGTTCGCCGGCGAAGCATTTCTCTGATTCATCGGGACCGATCGAGCAGTTGTTAGCGTAATCCTGGTCGATTTTGGGGGATTGTCCTGCGTCATCGCTTAGGTGAATATCCAATAGTGTCGCATCGCGGCTGAATCGTCTGGTTCATTGCCGCCGCTTGTTTTGGATTCGCCCAAAATTGACCAGGAGAGAATTTCCTATGTCTGATGTGATTCATGCTTTCGCTGCGCATTCCGCCGGCGCACCGCTAGAACCATTTGAATACGATCCCGGCCCGTTGCTCGACAATCAGGTCGAGGTCGCTGTCACGCACTGCGGCATTTGCCATTCTGACTTATCGATGGTGGAGAACGAGTGGGGAATGACCGCGTTTCCCCTGGTTCCTGGACACGAAGCGTCTGGCGTTGTCGCCGCGATGGGATCGCAAGTCAAAGGGCTGAAAATCGGCCAGCGCGTCGGCGTTGGTTGGCAAGCAGGCAGTTGCATGTCGTGCCCGCAGTGCATGGGGGGAGATCATAACCTGTGCGCCCAGTCTGCGGCGACCATCGTCGGGCGTCATGGGGGCTTTGCAGATCGTGTGCGCTGCGATTGGCAGTTCGCGATCCCGCTCCCAGATTCGTTGGAAGCGGCGGATGCTGGCCCGCTGTTTTGCGGCGGCGTGACGGTCTTCAATCCGATGTTGCAATACGGCTTGCTGCCGATGCATCGAATCGGCGTGATTGGTATCGGCGGCCTCGGCCACATGGCGCTGCAGTTCGCCAACAAATGGGGATGTGAAGTAACCGCGTTCACATCCAGCGATTCGAAGCGCGAAGAAGCGCTGCAACTGGGCGCACACAACGTCGTGAATTCGCGCGATTCTGACGCGATGTCGAAGTTGGCCGGCTCGCTCGACTATATCCTCTCGACCGTCAACGTTTCGCTCGACTGGCCGGTGATCTTGAACGCTCTAGCGCCTAAGGGAAAACTGATGGTTGTCGGCGCCGTGCTTGAGCCGATTCCAATTCCGGCGATGTCGATTATTATGGCCCAGCGATCGGTTTGCGGTTCACCGATCGGAAGTCCCACGACGATCGCCAAGATGCTCGATTTTTGCGCGCGTCACAAGATTGCCCCGCAGACCGAGACCTTCCCCATGTCGAAGGTCAACGACGCTCTCGAGCATCTGAAGGCGGGTAAGGCGCGTTACCGCATCGTGCTGGAAAACGATATCGCGAATTAGCCAGAAGTGATCCAGACACGATCAACAAGTTATCCCCAAGCGAGCGTGAATATGCCGGGAAAGCACACGCTCGCTTCATTTGCCGCTAACGCGTAGCGCATAAAAAAACGGATGTCGTCGGGACTGCATTCCGGCGACATCCGCTAATTTTTTGCGTGGAATGCTCGAGGCGTCGTTTCCCAAAACCGTATCGGACCGAAAAACGCGTACGTTCTCATTCACGCTTGACGAACTTGTTGGATCGGGACATCCGCCCACAATTCCATTACGAGCATCCCAAGCTATTCCCGCAGTTACGGCAGACATAACACGTTCCGCTAGGAACGGTCAAACCACCGCAACGATCACAAATAGGAGCGTCTGAAGGCGACTGCGCGCTGGGCCTGCCGATCGATGATCGACTAGCGATCTCCGAACGATTGACGAGCCACGGTTCGCCCCCCATTGTCTTGGCTGTTTCCTGGTCAACTTGCGGCGCCGTGATTGTCCCATCCACTGGGTCGGCATCCGCTTTCCTTGCCCTCGGGTACAACGCCGGCATCTCCGTGTCCGACGCGATATCGCTCCTATCGGCCTGTCCCTGACCATGTTGACCGACGTTTTTCCCCACGCCGGACCACTGCTGCAAATCATGCTTTTGCTCAGACGCTTCAACGATTATCGTTGATGCGTCGTCACGCTTCGTTTCCACGAAGTCGTTACCATACCCGCTTCGAAATCTTTTGGCTAGCCATTGAAATATGTAATCAACAACGCTTGCGGCAATTGGCGTTTCTCGACTTGACGTGATCCCCATCGGTTCGAATCGAACATGCGAAAATTTGTTCGAAAGCACCTCAAGCGGAACTCCGTATTGCAGCGCAATCGAACACGCGATTCCAAAGCAATCGATCAGGCCGCCGATCGTGCTGCCTTCTTTCGCCATCGTAATAAACAACTCGCCGGGTCGTCCATCTGGATAAAGACCGACGGTCAAATATCCTTCATGTCCGGCGACGTTAAACTTGTGCGTGATCGAGCGTCGCGTCTCCGGCAATCGCTCGCGGTTCGGTTGCTGTGCGTGCGCCGCCGGCGATGGTCTTTCGGCGCCGGCTCTAAGCGGTTGACTCTGTTTCGAGTTGTCGCGATAGATCGAAAGCGACTTTAGGCCCAGTCGCCAGCCCCAGAGATACGCTTCGGCAATATCGCTAGGCGTCGCTTCCTGCGGCATGTTGACCGTCTTGGAAATGGCGCCTGACAAAAACGGCTGCGCCGCGGCCATCATCTGGACATGGGCTTGCCACGAAATTGTTCGTCCACCCGGTTCCGCCGGAAATGCGCAATCAAACGTCGGCAGATCGTTCTCACGCAAGTGAGGCGCACCTGTGAGTGAGCCTGTGCTGCCCAAGTGGTCGACGATCGCGTCGATCTGCGACGATGAATAACCGAGCGTCTCCAGCCCCAACTGCACAGTCCGATTGACGATCTGCAGCGAACCTCCGCCTGCTAAACGCTTCGTCTTGCTTAGCGCCAACTCCGGTTCAATTCCGGTCGTATCGCAGTCCATAAAAAAGCTGATCGTGCCGGTCGGCGCCAGGACTGTCGCTTGAGCGTTGCGGAAACCGTCGCGCTGTCCGGCGATCTGCACTTGTCCCCACAACTCTCGGGCAAATTGCCATAAATTGGCCGGAGCGCTTTGCACTTCTTCCAGTGCCGCCGCATGCTTGTCGATCACCGCTAACATTGCGTCGCGGTTTTCTGCGAAGCCAGCGAACGCGCCGCGTGATGCGGCGATCTCGCTGCTGGTTTGCAGCGCAGCGCCATGCAAGATGGCGGTAATCGCGGCGCAGGTACCCCGGGCCGAATCACTATCGTACGGCAAGCCGCTCGCCATCAGCAACGAACCGAGATTCGTATAGCCCAAACCAAGCGGGCGAAAGCGATGGCTGTTCTCAGCGATCTTAGCGGTCGGATAACCCGCATGATCGACCAAGATCTCTTGCGCCAAAAACAGCAAGCGGCAAGCGGCGGCGAAACGAGGCGCAGCGAGCGTTCCCTCTGCAGCGCGAAATCGCATCAGATTCAGACTCGCCAGGTTGCAGGCCGAGTCGTCCAGAAACATATATTCCGAGCAAGGATTGCTCGCGTTGATTCGCCCTGACTGCGGACAAGTATGCCAGGCGTTTATCGTCGTATCGTACTGCACGCCGGGGTCGCCGCACTGCCAGGCCGACTCGGCCATGTGTTGCAGCAACTCGCGCGCAGGATAGTGCGGGCCTTCATTTATCGGCTTCGTGATCCAGTGCGTTCGCCAAGATTGATCGCGCTCGACCGCTTCCATAAATGGATCGCTGACACGGACCGAAAGGTTGGCGTTTTGAAACAGGATTGAGTTGTACGCTTCGCC
Organism: Blastopirellula sp. J2-11; assembly: GCF_024584705.1. Taxonomy (GTDB): domain Bacteria; phylum Planctomycetota; class Planctomycetia; order Pirellulales; family Pirellulaceae; genus Blastopirellula. The sequence continues at coordinate 5,426,826 of NZ_CP097384.1, read as the reverse complement.
GTTGAAATCGGCGTCGTAACCGCCATGCTCGATCAGGATGCGGGCCTTCGTTTCTTCTTTCGCTTTGCACTGAATGAACTCGAGGATGTCGGGATGCTCGATCTTGAGTGATTGCATCTTCGCTGCGCGGCGCGTCTTGCCGCCTGACTTCACGACGCCTGCGACCTGATCGTAGACGCGCATGAACGACAACGGTCCTGACGGCTTTCCGCCCCCCGAGAGTACTTCACACCGTGAACGCAACGTCGATAGATCGGCGCCAGAACCGCTGCCGTACTTAAAGAGCATCGCTTCAGAGGCGGCCAACGACATGATCGACTGCATGTCGTCCTCCACCCCTTGGATAAAACAGGCCGACGCTTGCGGATAGGCGTAGGCGTCAGCGTCGCAGGTTGCCTGCATCGCGACGGGATTCCAGCGCCAGACGGCGCGATCGCCGGTCACTCCATAGGCTTGATGCAGACCGACGTTAAACCAAACCGGCGAGTTGAACGCCGCGGCTTGATCCAGGCAAAGCCAGACCAGATCGCGATAGAAGACTTCGCCCCCTTCCGGCGTCAAATAACCGTCGGCGACTCCCCAATCGGCGATCGTACGGACGACGCGCTCGACCAGTTGTCGCAAACTATTTTCCCGCGCGGCGGTTCCTTGCTCGCCAAAGAAGTACTTACTGGCGACAATGTTGACGGCCGTCTGGCTCCAATGTTCGGGAAACTCGACGTCCAACTGCTCAAACAAGATTTCGCCGTCGGCCGACTGTATCACCGCGTTGCGACGACTCCACGCAAAAGCGTTGTAGGGAGATTCGACATCGACCGGACAGAAGGCCGGAGAGACCTTGAGCGGCGTGGGAATCGTCGCTTCCAAGGGATGCGATTGGGATTGCGGCTGGCGGATCATAACTTACTCCAGGGCCAATATATGGTGCTGGGTGTGTGCAGGCAACACAATATATGGTGTCGAGTCGGCCGGATTGCGGGTTTTTTCGAATATTTGGGTAGATGAGGAAAACGTGTCAAACCAATCGATCACAAACGAATCAACGGAAGTTGATCGGTTGGCTGAGGTTGCGAAGCCCCCTACACAGCGTTTGGCGATATGGCGATTTTTGGCTTCGATCGCAGCAATGGCTGCCTGCTGGGGCCTGATGTTGCTGATCGCCTGGTTCGGTCGACCGGGATTTATCATCGCCATCTTGTTGATCTACTCGGGGTTTTTCGCCGCAGTGAGTCAGTTGGCGATACTCATTTCCTGGCCGCTGATTGCTCCGGTAACCCGCCTGCCGGTTGGACTGGCGCTCTTGCTGATTGTGATGTCCGTTTTTGTCGTACTTTTTGAAGTTCATCAGTCCGACGAACTGCACCTCTGGTTAATACTGATCGCATCTCAATTCATGTTGGTCACCATCGCCAGCTTGGTCGTGAGGCGATTCAGTAGGTTTCGTCCCCAGAGTTCGCGTCACTTTTCGTTGTTGACTTTGATTTTGACGGTAACCGTCGTCTGTGTCGGATTGGGAGCGGTGCGCGCGATCGCCGCAGCGCTGGATATCGGATTTGCCGAATTCGCCGAGAGTCGAGTGGCCAATTTTCTGACGGTTGCCCTGATCAACGCAACCGCCGCGACTGGCCCCTTGCTGGCGCTGACGACGCGCAGGATTTTGTTTCGTGTGCTGCTGCTGATCATCGGCCTCCCGCAAGCGTTGCTGTTATCACTGGCAATTCTCTGGCTGCATGACTGGGCGGCGCCCGATGAGCATGTGTTGAACGCACAGGAGATGGTCATCTTTATCGGCATGCAAGCAACCAGCATTTCGCTCGGTATGCTGCCGATCGTATTTGCGCCGAAAAAGCAGCTGACCAGCGCAAAAGTGGAACCGCCGTCGTCCGGCGTGTTACAACAAGATCCATGACCAGCAGCGAACTTGCCGCCGAAGTGACGGGCGCCTGAAATTCAATGCGGCACGGGACGAAGCATGAATAGCACGGACGTTGCAGCGGAAGAAATAAGCCCTGGTATTGCCATCGCGCGCGAAGCGACGTGGCTCTCCTCTCCTGTTGGACGTAGTGCGCAGTCGCTGTTGTTATTGGTGGTCGGAATTGCGGTTGTCTGGAGCGCTGCGGAATTATTGATTGTTGCTTTTGGTAACCAGAAAATGGCTCAGGTGAGTCAGCGCCCGTTGTGGAATATAATCGCCGTCTCAACAGCGGCGGCCAGCCGACAGGTTCCCATCTGTTGGGCGGCGATTGTCATTGCGCTGCCGATCGGCAGATTCTATGGGCGAGCTCTATTCTGTCTGTTGTTGGCGGCCAGTACGGGACTGGTCCTCCACATGACCGATCCTTGGCCGATTCCCGATGGTCCTGATGGGACGCTGGTAGAAGCAACGCTCGTCTGGGCGAAGTTTCTGGTGATCGCCGCCGCCGCGCTCAGCGGAAGATGGTGTGCGAACTTGATCAACGGAGCTCACCGGACTGGCGCGCCTCGTTTCTCGTTGTGGGAACTATTGTCGATCGTCCTGTTTGCCGCGATCATCGTGGCGATCGCCAAGACATTAGTCCCATGGGTCGAGTGGAGACAGTTTGGTGAGATGGGGAAGGTTGTCTCCGTGATCGTGCTGATGCAATGCGCCACAAGTTTGCTGTGCGCCAGCGGACCGATCATCGCGTGGATGCTGCCGGGGCGCACCGCCAAGCGAGTTACTATTTGGATCTCAGTACTACTTATGCCGCTAATCGGCGCGGGCTTTCTCTATGGGACAAGCCGTCTCTTCGACGGCATCGGTTTTTTACTTTCAACCGGTTTGTCGTACACAACTGCCCAGACGGTGATTCTCGTGATAAGTTTCCTGCCGATCATCTATATGCCGCTCCAGTCAGCTAAAGTCATGGTTCGCGCCGGTGACCCCGACTGCGAGGAGTTGGAGGCATGACGGTTACGGATGTCGAGGACAGTTCTCTGCAAGATAGCCCAAGCACGTTTCGTTGGCGCGATCGATTTGGTTCACCGATCACGCGGTGCATGATCTCGCTGATTTTGTTACTGATCGTTTCTCCGCTCTATTGGAGACTGGGAGCGATTCTGCAATCGTACGTTGGAGACGCGATCCCCGGCGACCCAACACTTTCGTGGCCGCTGGCGGCGATGTTTTTTATACGCGTCTGGCAGAATGAATTCTATTTTGCGTGGCTTGCAATCGTCATCGCACTTCCGATCGGTTCAGCCGTTGCGCGAGTGCCGCTTTGTGTCGTTGCGATGGCCGGGATCTTTGCAGCGTTGGTCAACGGCTGGATGAATTCTGCCTATGCCAATTTAGTTAATCCCGTGGCGGCAGGTCTGCAGATTCTTCTCGGCATTCTTAGCGTTGTGCTTTTGACGTGGACCATGCGAGGATTCGCCCGCCTTTACGGTGGCGGCTCGCAATTTTCGGTCAGGACGCTATTTCTAGTGATTACGGCGGCGGCCGTCGTGCTGGGGATCGTTCGCTTTCTCGGAATTTCTCATGTGTGGGTAAGCCAAATGTTTTCCGAAGGGCAACTTGCGGGGCTCGCCTATCATTCAGCTCGGCAAACCTCCATCTCATGCGGTGTCGCGGGAGCGGCAGCGTTTGCTGGAACCCGAATTGGCTCATTTTTTTGGTGGGCGGCTGTGCCAATTGCCCTGGTCGGAGCAACAATCACCCACCTCCTATCTGAAAGCTATTTGAGCCCGACTTCGATGGGGTCGACTCTGCTGTACTTTGCGATGCTTTCAGCCGGACTTGCGTTTGCTATCTTGCCGTTGGTCTGGCTCCCTTGGCGCCGATCATCCGCTAATCCTGCTCAATCTCTTCAAACAGCGCCAAACTAGCCGTGAACCCATGCATGAAATTTTGCCCGGCGATCGGCCCCAGTTCGCCCATCGCAAAGATCCCGGCAGCCGGGATATCGCCGCAGGCGGCTTGTAGACACTCGGCGTCATGGTTGGGTGAGGAGAAGAGCCGCGTTCCGCGACCGTTGCAGGTGAAGACCAGCGCGCCGAGCGGTTGCCCGCCGGACTCGGTCGCCAGCAGTTGTTTCAGGTCGGCGTCGGCCGAGTTTTCGTCGCGGACGTGGAACTGGATCGTTTGACCAGGGCGGACGTAGTCTCCCACCGCGATGCCGCCGGTCTCTTGATTGACGCCGATCACGTTGCGGATGATGAAATCGCCGGGCTCAAATTTTTCGCGATACTCATCGACGACCTGGCCGATGTGGAGCCCGCGATTGACCAGTTGTTGATCGCTGGTCGGCAGTTGGGCGAAGATCTCGCGGATGATCTCCAGCGGAGGCCGTCCGCCGAGCAAGTGAATTTCGTTCCGCTCGCTTTTTGTGATCACCATCGGCTCACCGATCGGGCGACAACCTTGCGAGACGACGCTCCGTACGCGGACCGCGCCATGCAGATAGATCGCGGTTGCTCCTGTCTTTTTCACTTCACGGCCATGCACCAACAGGTTTTCGCCGGGCGCATGTCCGCCGCTCGCCATGCCGCCGATGATCGGCACGCCGGGCTGGTCTTCATTCATGCGGGCCAACAACGCGTCGGCCGGAAAGCTGAACGGTTCGCCCATCAGCAGCAGCGTCGCCTCTTTCGGCCATTGGAGCGGCAATTTTCCGCTCCAACCGATGAACGATCCGCCGTCGGGCGTCCGCTGAAACTCTAGGTGCATCGGCGTCACTTCGACCCCCGGCAGATGCGCCAGCCAGAGCGAAATCGCGGGGGCTTGTTCGATCTCGCGACCGACGCCGACGATCGCTTCGCCGGTCGTGCCAAACAGATTTTCGGTTCCCAGCAGCTCGCACAGTTGGGACGCGATCGTTTCCAACTTGTCGGCATGTTGCGGCGAAACGAAGACAAAGGCGATATCGACCGGCGCGGCGAGTTGCTCGAGCGCTTCACGAATCACTTGGGCAATCGCTTCTTCGGTCGCTTCATGCGTCGAGAGAGCAGCGGCGAATTTTAGAGTAGAAGAGGTCATGAGTTACTTTCGCCGACAGCGGTGAAGTGTTTGTGGTTTTAAAAATTGGGCGCCACTGCGTTCGGCGCCATGCTCTTACCGCGTCTTCGCGGAAAGAGCATGTCTTAAAGACCGTTATTTAGGCAACCGTTAGGTCCGACGGCGTGGAAGTCATGCTCTTCCGTCGAAGACGCCGTAAGAGCATGGCGCCAAAATTTAGGACTCCCCCCAAAGTCTTAGTCGTGCGCCGCTTCCCAGCGAGGCGCTGGTTTTTGTCCGATGACTCCTTCTTCGGGACTGCTGGCCGAAGCGTAGAGTCGTTTCGGAATCCGTCCGGCCAAATAGGACAAGCGGCCTGCTTCGATGCCGCACTTCATGGCGACCGCCATGCGAAGCGGATCTTCGGCATGCGCGATCGCCGTATTGAGCAGGACGCCGTCGACGCCCAGTTCCATCGCAACCGCCACATCGCTCGCGGCGCCGACGCCGGCGTCGACGATTACCGGATAGTCGGGATCGCCATCTTTCAGATACTCGAGACAGATGCGGATGTTGTTGGGGTTGAGGATCCCCTGCCCTGACCCGATTGGACTGCCGGCCGGCATGACCGCCGCGGCGCCCAGGTCTTTTAGCCGCCGCGCGATGACCGGATCATCGGTCGTGTAGCACAGGACCTGAAAGCCGTCCTTCACCAATTGCTCGCAGGCGTCGAGCGTTTCGACCGGATGCGGCAACAACGTCTTGGTGTCGGCCAGGCATTCGAGCTTTACCCAGTCAGCTCCGGGGTTCTCAAGACCTTCTAAGATCTCGCGACCCAAGCGCGCGGTGCGGACCGCGTCGCGGGCGTTGTAGCAGCCGGCCGTGTTGGGCAGCAGCGTATAGCGATCGAGATCGATGTAGTCGAGGATGTTGCGGCCGTGCGGATCGTACAAACGCTCGCGACGGACGGCGACGGTCAGACAATCGGCGCCAGAGAGTTCGAGCGCTTGTTGCATCACTTCAAACGTCTCGTACTTGCCGGTGCCGACGATCAGACGCGACTTCAGGACGTGCGTGCCGATCTTCAGCGACCCATCAAATGGCGTCGTTTCTGCGATGCTCATTAGCCCCCTCCTACCAGCGTGACGATTTCGATCTCGTCCCCTTCGGACAGCCGGATTTCGGCATGACGCGTGCGAGGAGCAAGTTGCTGATTCAGTTCGACCGCAACAAACTTGGGATTCATTCCCAACTGGGCGATCAGATCGGCCACGGTCGCATCTTGCGGCGCTTCGTGGTCGGCGGCGTTCACGCGGATCTTCATATCTTACTTGCGAAGCGGAGAAAGGGGGGGGATTGGGTTCATTGTACGGGGGAGGGGAAAAGATCGACAACCACCGCCGCAGCGACTTTGGCGCAACAAAAAACCCCGCGTCACGACGCGGGGTTGCATGTTTTGTCGGTCGCAGGGATCCGATTACGGTTCGCGAATCATAACGTTACGGGCCGAACCCTTCGAGATCGGGATCAAAGCTCCGGTCTGGGCGCCGCCGCGTGAAGCGACGTTTTCCTGCCAGGGAATGCCATAGGCGACAAAATTGCCGCTGACCGAGTCGATTACATAGACAACCGAGTTGGCCGGCCGAGCATTGACCGTACGGCCTCCCTGGAACATCGCACGGCCCACCAGCAGCATGAACTGCGGCTTGCTGGTGGGGTCAATTTGCAGATCCCCCATTACATTCGAGCGGAACAGGCTCGGCGGGCCGTTTTGATTGCGGGTATTGACGACATAGCATTGCAGGTCGCCGGTCAGAAAGTCGAGCGTGAAGAGCCCTTCGGCGTTCGTATCGACTTCACCGGTCGCGGCGGCCATGGTTTCGGTACGAGTGGCGCTCGCTTGAACCGGGATCTCCAGGACGGTGCTGCTAGGTTGCGACAGCAAGACGCCGGCGATCGCAGCGACGCCGCACAAACCGCCCATGGCGAAACCAATCCAAAGGCCGGAGAGACGTGATTTACGCATAACGAGGAGGTCCTGTTGAGGAATTCAGAGGGGGCAGCGGAAGTCGCTCGTACTGGCGCGATGCGACTCAACTCGCTTTCAATCGTAAAATCTTTCGCTGAACGACGCCAGAGAGAATGCCAGAATCGCGAAATTCCCGTTCTAGCAGAGAAAATCGGCGGGGACGAGTATGATGAAGGGAGCCCGCTCATCCCTTATTTCCTCTTTCTGCGCCCCGTTCCAATCGATCCATTCCCTAGGAAAGCCTTGCCGATGTTGCGAATTACCGCGCTGCCGCTCTCGCTTTTCATGCTCTTGAACGTCGCTTGGTTTGCGCAGGGGGGGAACGACCCGACTTGCGCCCGCACGGCGATGGTAGTCTCACAGAGCGAGATCGCGTCGCAGGTGGGCGCCGATGTGATGCAATCCGGGGGGAATGCGATCGACGCCGCCGTCGCGACCGGATTCGCGATGGCGGTGACTCATCCGTCCGCGGGAAATATCGGCGGCGGCGGATTCTTGGTCTTTCGCCCTGCCGAAGGAGAGCCGATCGCATTTGACTTTCGCGAACAGGCGCCGGCGGCAGCTCATCCGCAGATGTGGCTGAACGAAAAAGGGGAGTACGACTACGAACGTCATCATGAAAGTCACCAGGCGGTCGGCGTGCCGGGCACGGTTGCCGGTCTGTATTTAGCTTGGAAAACCGCCGGCACGCTTCCCTGGAAAAGTCTCGTTGAGCCGGCGGTCCGACTAGCTGCTGACGGCTTTGTGGTCAGAGATGGATTAGAACGCTCGCTGCAGGAGCAGATTTCGCGATTCAAAAAATATCCAGCGTCGCTGGCGCAATTCACCAAAGCAGGGAAGCCCTATCTAGCTGGTGATACGCTCAAACAGCCGGAACTCGCGAAAACGCTGGAGCGGATTCGAGATCGCGGCCCGGCCGGTTTCTATGAAGGAGAAACGGCCCGCTTGTTGGTCCAGGAGATGGAGACCAACCGCGGACTCATCACGCTGGCGGATATGAAAGCGTATCAGGCCAAACAACGCACGCCGCTGATCGGTTCCTATCGTGGTTACCAAGTGATAGGCATGCCTCCGCCCAGTTCTGGCGGAGTTGGCGTGATCGAGATGCTGAATATTTTGGAAGGGTTTGATCTGCGGGCAGCCGGCTTTGGATCGGCCGCCAATCTGCATCGAATGTCGGAAGCGATGCGTCGCAGCTTCGCCGATCGTGCTCGGTATTTGGGAGATCCAGACTTCAATCCAGAGATGCCGGTCGCCAAATTGATCTCCAAAGCGCATGCCGACGAGCTGCGAAAGACGATTGACGAGACGACGGCGTCGATCTCGACGCCAGAGAGTTTCGTCTGGCCGTATGAGAGCGCCGAGACGACGCATCTCTCGGTGGTCGACGCTGATCGGAATGCGGTTTCGATGACTTACACGCTGGAGTACGCCTATGGCTCGGCGATTGTCGTTCCTGGCGCCGGATTCCTACTAAATAACGAGATGGGAGACTTTAACGCGGCGCCCGGCATCACAACCGCTAGCGGGTTGATCGGCACCAAGCCGAACTTGGCGCTGCCGCAAAAACGCATGCTCTCAAGCATGTCGCCGACCATCCTGGCCAAAGATGGCGAGCTGTTCATGGTGACCGGCAGTCCCGGCGGCCGGACGATCATCAATACCGTGTTGCAGACGGTGTTGAACGTGGTGGACCATCGGATGAACGCCCAGGAAGCGGTCGACGCCGGTCGCATTCATCATCAATGGTTGCCGTCTCGAATTCAGTTTGAGAAGCAGGAATTCTCACCCGACACGTTGGCGATTTTGCGAGAAATGGGGCACGAGCTTTATCCCATCAACAAACAAGGCGCGGCCGAAGTCATCGTGGTCAACGCGAAGACAGGGCAATTAGAAGGTGGCGTTGATCGCCGCCGACCCGATGGCGGTGCGGTCGGGTATTAAGAATTTTTTGCTCGACTTTACTTCCCGGCCGGATCTAGCGAGACGTTCGGCTCGCGGCGCATCAGCGGGGCATCTTCTTCTTTAGCGGGAAGCTCCGCGCCGATTGGGCCGATCTCCGCGGTCACTTTTGCTAGTTCTCTGGCGATGGCGGGGTCGACTTTCGGGCTCGGCTTCACCACGATCGGCGATTCGGGGGGAGGGATGAAGTCCGATGTGCCGAGCTTCGGTGGAGGAGCGTCGCCGCGGCTTTTCGCTTCGTTGAACGCGGCGCCTAAGCTGGTCATCCCGTCATCGACGGCCGCTTTTACTTCGCCTTTGCTTGCGGGTTCGGCGGGTTGCTCTTCTTTGTTGACTCGCAAGGTCTCCGCATCAGGCTTGGGCGGCTCAAAACCGGGGGCCTCGGTCGCTTCTGATTCTTCTTCAGGTTGTTTGCCTGCGACGGTTCGCATGTCGTCGGTCCACAGCTCTTCAGGGACAGCGAAGTAGGCGAACGACGGCAGGAACGGAATCAGGTGAAACTTGTCGTCCCCCGAGATCCACATCACGGCGAACATGGCGATCACAATGCCAAAGAGGCCGCCACCGACTACCTTGAACGCTTCCCAAGCGGGATTCGACGTTGATTTGGAGGGGCGTCGCCCTGATGCGGCGGAGCGTCCTTCGATTTTGGCTAATGGCGCCGGTGAACTCGAACCGGTCCCTTCCGACTCTTTGAAGTTGAAGTCAGGCACGGCCGCGCCAGCCAATTGGTATTCGCCTTCGCCGTCGGAAGCGATGATTTCGGCCTGACTGCCGGGGCCTTCCAATACTTCGACCAACGGCGGCAAATGTTCGAACACATCGGCCAACAGATAGGTCTCTTCGCACCAGGGGCAACGAACGCGCGACGAAGCGTCAGCAGCGCCGGGAATGCGGATTGGATCGGTACAGTGCGGGCAATTGGCGATGAGCATGCAGCTCTCCCAAGTCCTTCTCGGGTGGGGAAATGATTTCAGCGGCAGTCCGTGGAATTGCTCGCCAAGCGGCGTCGTCTCTCGGAAAAGAGATCAAAATAGGCGATGTAAATCGATATCTTGCGAGCCGTGACGAGCGATGCTTGGAGCCTCGTCCGGTTGAAAAATACCAGGAAGGCATTTTTCAACCGATTGAATAGTGTAACTCGAAATAACCGCTGGCGCCGCAATTGGGACAAATCTGCCGTTGCCGGGGGGTTAAGCCGACGTCACCTCGTTATAGAGGGCGACATGCCGGTCGATCATCTGCGGAATCGAAAACTCGGCGGCGATTCGCGCTTGGGCGGCCTGACCCAGACGCAGGCGGAGGTCGTTGTCGTCCAACACGCGATTGACATAGCGAGCATACTCGGCCCTTTGTCCCAGCGGGATCAAAAAACCGGTTTTCTCGGGAATCACCAGATCTCGGTTGCCGGGGATATCGCTGACAATCGCGGGAACGCCGGCGACCATCGCTTCCATCAATGCGTTCGATTGCCCTTCGTAGCCGCTCGCCAGCAAAAAACAATCGGCATGCGCGAATAGCTGCGGCACATCTTCGCGAGCGCCGAGAAAGTGGACGTTGTTCTGCGTGTGGTTTTGCCGTGAGAATTTCATGAGGCGATCGCGCTGTGGACCATCGCCAACGATCAGCAGATGGACGTCTTTGCGAATGCGCCCCAAGATATCGATTGACCAGATCAGATCTTTTAACCGCTTTTGCGGCCAGAGTCGTCCGACCGCGATTAGCAGCCGCGCGTCATAGGGGAGATCCAATTGCCGTAAGAGTTGCTCGCGGGTCTGAAGCGGCTCGGGCGGCGTTGCGTCAATCCCGTTAGGAATCACCACAAACTTCGCGGCGTTGCGACCTTTCTCGACATAGAACTGTTCGACGCCGGTGCTGTTGACCGCAATCTTGTCGGTCTTGCGATCGAGATAGCGATCGATCGCTAATTCGTATCCTTGTTTCCAGGGATCGACGCACCGTTCGCCGCAGATGATGTGCGGAACTTTGACCGTTTGCGCCGCCGAGCGACCGTAGGAATTTGCGGCGAAGATCCAGGTATGCACAATGTCAGGATGGAGATGCTTGATCTCTTTTTTTAAGCGGAGATAGGCTACTGGATCCAGTTTGCGACGTTTGCGGATCTCGATGATCGGAATGTCATGTCCGCGCAGCGTTTCCTCCAGCGGACCAGAACGCGTCAGTAGGCAGACATGCACGTCAAATTGATCACGAGGCAAGCCGGCCGCCAACATGGTTAGTTGTTTTTCGGCGCCCCCTCGATCGAGTGTGGGAATGATCAGCAGCAGTCGCTTCATGCAGCAGGCTTTCCAGTACTTTTTCGCGATATCGCAGCATGCCTTACGATATCACAATCGTCGGGCAGCGCGTAACCGGCGCCCAGCATGGACTTAGACGATGCGGCGACGTTCTTTCTCGAGACTCTCGTAGACAAACTGCATCACTCGCGGCGCCATCATCCCGTAGTAAGTAAAGCCATGGCCGCCGCCGCAAAGCTCCAGTTCGCAGGTATGCGGCACTCCTAAGGAGTAGAGTTTCATCCGCAGCCGCTCGGAGCTTTCCCACCAATCGATGTCATCGCCGCAGCAGCAGAAGAACTGATTTCGGGGCCAATTCAGCGGGTGAATATGGAGGGTCGCCGAGTCTTGCCGCGCCTCTTCGGGCCGGTCATATTGCAGCCAGAGCGGGTCATCGTCATCGCGGCGCATCCGCTCTTGATAGTCAATCGCCGGACTGATTGCGGCGACCACCGGAAACTTGTCCGGAAATTTGTAGGCCAATCGCAGCGCACCCTGTCCTCCCATGCTGGTCCCAAATAGGCCGATCTGCGGCGGTCTGGCGTCATATTTTTCTGCAATAAACGGTAAGACGTTTTCGAGCAGATGTTGTTGAGCCGAGATTTGCGGGTCAAACTCGGGGCAGATACGATCAGTCCACCAGCTGCGCTGCGAGATCGGGACGACGACCGGCAGTCCATATTTTTCGAATTGCGCGACGAACTCCAGCTTGTCTTGCAGCCGGCCGAGATGGACTCCGTGCAGATAGAGCCCGACATATCCGTGCGGATTCCGTTTTTCTGGCTCAAACAGATAGCAGGGATGTCCGGCGATCGTCGTTTCGCTCCAATTTCCGATATCGGCTGTCATCGTTGGCGAGGCTTTCGCAAGAGAGCGCGGCAAGGGCGTTACTGTTTTGTTTCGGCTCGCTTACAATAGCGACCGGTCGCATCGGTTGCGACCCAAGCGGACCTTACTTCGGCCTATTGTAATCCATCGTGCGTACTCTCATCTCCCAGTCACAATTGGAAGCTGGCGTCCGCAAATTGGCGACCGAATTGAATCGCCAATATGCCGACCGACCGCTGACGGTCCTCGGCGTGTTGACCGGCAGCGTCGTCTTGCTAGCCGACTTGATTCGTCAATTGGAAATGCCGCTGCGCGTCGGCGTGCTGCAGGCCCGCAGTTATCGCGGAGCCGCTACCGCGCCAGGCGAGTTAGTTGTCAATCTTGAATTGATGCCGGCCGTCGAAGGATGCGACGTGCTGCTGCTGGACGACATCTTTGACACTGGGCGAACGCTCGACGAATTAGCTCGCCGCATGCAAGCGTGCGGCGCGGCGTCGGTCAGCTCGATGGTCTTGTTGACCAAAATGGGACGCTGCGAAGTGGACTATCGGCCTGACTATTCGGCGTTTGATATACCGAATGAGTTTGTGGTCGGCTACGGACTCGACTATCAAGATCAATATCGTAATCTTCCCTTCGTAGCGGCGCTCGAACCGGAAGAGATCGCGGCTGGAACGGAATGAGCGGTTTGCGCATCGCAATGGTGACGCGCCGTTTTTGGCCATTGGTCGGCGGCGCCGAGATGGTGATGGCCAATCTCGCCCAACAGCTGCGCCGTCAAGCGGCCGATGTACGGATCGTGACCGCGCGTTGGCAAAAAAACTGGCCAGAGCGGATCGTTCATCGTGAGATTCCCATTCTGCGACTTCCCAACCCGCAGCTGCGCGGCTGGGGGACGCTACGGTACATGATGTCGCTGGGAAAGTACCTGCAACAGCATCAAGCCGAGTTGGACGCCGTCTACGTTTCGATGCTGAAGCATAGCGCCTACATGGCGGTCGAACGGCTGAAAAATACGTCGACTCCGATCGTATTAAGAGCCGAAGGGGGAGGGGAGACCGGCGATTGTCGCTGGCAAGCCGAAGCCAACTTCGGGCTCCGCATTCGCGCCGTCTGTCAGCAAGCCGACGCGATTGTCGCGCCCAGCGCCGCGATCAGAGAAGAGTTATTGGCCGCAGGGTACGATCCGGCGAAACTCCACTTTATACCCAACGGCGTCGCGATTCCGGCGGCCGGCAATCAACAGCGCCGGTTTGACGCGCGAATGGCGCTGCAAAGTGCGCAGCCGTTGTTCTCCTTTCACAACGACATGCCGCTGGCCGTCTATACCGGTCGGCTCCATCCCAAGAAAGGGTTGCTCACGGCGATCGAAGCGTGGCCGCATGTCCTGCAGCGATTTCCAGACGCCAAGCTGGTGCTGGTCGGCGAAGGTCCGCAAGAGTCGCAGCTGCGCGAGCGAATCGAGTCGCTTCGTTTGCAAGAACGCGTCTTCTTGCCTGGAGTCTTTGATGACGTCTCGGATCTATTGGACGCGGCCGACTTCTTTTTGCTTCCTTCGCATGAAGAGGGAATGTCCCTCTCGCTGCTAGAAGCGATGGCGGCCGGTCTGCCGGTGATCGCGACAGATATTCCCGGCAATCGTCAGTTAGTCGAATCGGGGCGCAATGGACTGCTGTTTCCGGTCGATGACGTGGCCGCGCTGCAGCAAGAAATTGTCAACGTCATTCATCAGCCGATTGCGGCTCGTCAGATGGGCGAAGCGGCTCGTGCGATGGTGACCCAAAAATATAGCCTGACCGCCGCAACGACCAGGCATTTGGATTTGTTCGCCGAACTTCGTGAAACGAAACGTTCGGTCGGCTAGCTGGGCGCCGATTATTCGGCGGCCGGTTTGACGCCCTCTTCTGCGGCGGCAGCGGCCGGCTCCGCTTTCGGCATTTCACCATTGCGTGCACGTTCCGCTTCTTCACGAGCGCGGATGCGAGCTTTCTTGGGATCTTCTGGCGCCGTGAACGGTTGGGCTTCGATCAGGAGTTTGCCGGAGATGATCCCCTGCCCTTTTTGGTAGAACCAGCCGCCGGCTTCCAGCTTATCGCCGGGACGAATCAGACGCGGGTCGGAGACTTCGACTTTCACGGCGGCGTCATCGGCCAGTTCGACGCTGACCCGAGTTCCACCGGCGACAACATTCAACTTGCCGTCACGGGCTACTCCGGCGACGCGTCCATTGACCAGGTAGGTGGTGATTTCGTCCGCCGCTTTCCGCTTCGGCTTGCTGGATCCGTCGTCACCGCCAAACAAACTGCCGATGCCGCCGAGCGACTCTTCTTCAGTCACGCCCAGCGGAGTTCCTTCGCGCGGGGTGAAAACGGTCACTTCCGAAACCGGTTCTTGCGAGTTCCCTCGCCCATCAAACTTGCCGGTAAAGCTGACAAACATGCCTGGTGCGATCCACCCTTTTTCGGCAGTGCCCGAGAGTTGCATATCCTCTGGTTTGACTTCCACCTTCAAGAGCCAGGGAGTGCCGTCATCCGCTTTGACTTGCATGATCGCTCCCTGCATGCCGACGATTTGCCCTTTGAGGGTGAAGTTTTGACGTTCCGGCTTCGGTTGGGCCAGGACGACGCTCGAAGTGCACAGCAACATTACGGCGGTCAGGAAGGGGGCGATACGAAGCATATGCATGCTACCTGCGGCGGGAAAGGAAGATTTGGAAGGGAGAAGCAAAAGCCCCTTCAAGATAACGCGGACCAGCTGGAAAAGCCAATCTTGGGAAAAACGAGGCTTTTCGGACAGGGGGATCACCACCGCTTTTCCAGAGAGGCTGAAACTTCATCATTATCGATGGAGAGTATGCGGAATTCAGGCATAAAGTGGTTTCGATGCTTGACATCGCGGTTCGGCGGCCCGTAATATAAGGAAAAGATCCTCTGTTATCCATTGTTTTTTTGTGGTCGGGGTAGTTGGATATGTCCTCTCTTCGTTTGTCGAAACGCGGTTTCACCTTGGTGGAATTGCTGGTAGTTATCGCCATTATCGGCGTTCTGATCGCATTATTGCTTCCGGCAGTGCAACAGGCCCGGGAAGCGGCACGGCGGATGCAATGCAGCAACAATCTCAAGCAGATTGGGCTGGCGCTGCACAACTATCATGACACGTTTAATGCCTTGCCACCGCTGGCAATTACGCCGATCGGCGATCCCGATGATCCCGGCGACTTCCCGATGGCTGGTGCGGTTGAGAGTTGGGGTTGGACAGCGTTTCTATTGCCGTTCATCGAAGAAAACAATCTCTATGAGACTGCTGGAATCGCCAAAGGGGTTCAGTTGGGAACGCAACTGACTTTGGCGAATACGGTGGTTTCGGGATATCGGTGTCCTTCCGATACCGGCGCCGCGGTTGATGACCCGGCTCAGCGATTCATGAACGGCGCCGGTTCCAACTATGGCGCCTATAACAATTCTCTTTCGGGCAATCTTACCAAGACCGCCGACGGCGGATTTAATCTGAATTTGAGTCGCAAGTTTCGTGATGTGACGGATGGTCTGAGCAATACGTTGGCGATCGGCGAAAGCTGCAGTCGGTTGAATGGCCAGACGATGAGCCTGAAGAGTTGGGCGGGATGTCGGGAAGGCAAAGATGGCAATTGCTTGGACGAGGTAGGACTTTCAGGACGTTGGCCGATCAATGATACGACCGGCAACATCGATCAAAAGGGAGAAGCGCTCAGTAGTTTGCACCCCGGTGGTGCGCAAACGTTGCGGTTCGACGGCAGCGCCCATTTCCTCTCCGAGAACATCCAGTTTTTGCGACCTGCCGCGCCCGCCAACAATTCTGGTTCGGTCGATAGTCTGTATGAATATTTGATCGCCATCAACGACGGCCAAGTCATCGCAGAAAACTAGCGCTGTAGTACTAGTCTTTGCGAATGTGATTGGTTGGGCGCGGCTTTTTTATCGCAATCGATCGATGCTGGCAGCTTGACAAAAGATGGCCGCTTTGTGAGGTGGCATTGTAATTTAACTAACTCAAACTGCTTGACTTAGCGGACTCGGCCCAAGTAGTATTGGGGGGGTGAAATTATTCTTCTTGATTTATAGTTTCTTTGCGTTAAGGAAATGGAAATGTCTTCACCTCATCGGACGAATCGTGGCTTCACCTTGGTGGAGCTCTTGGTTGTCATCGCCATTATTGGCGTTCTTATTGCACTGTTATTGCCCGCCGTGCAGCAAGCGCGCGAGGCAGCTCGCCGGATGCAATGCAGCAACAATTTGAAGCAAATAGGGCTTGCACTGCATAACTATCACGACACGTTCAATTCCCTGCCCCCCTTGTGTATTATTCCGGGCGACGATCCGGACGATAGCGGCTCGGACACGCGGGACCTTGTCGAGAGTTGGTCATGGTCGGCGCTGATCTTGCCGTTTATTGAGCAGAACAGCCTGTATGAAAACGCCGGCATCGGCAACGGAGTTCGCCTGGACACTCAATTGAACGATGCGGCGAAGGTCGTCATTTCCGCTTATCGCTGCCCGTCCGATGTTGGCATTTCTGTCGCAGACCCAGCCCAAAGATTTTTGAAAGGCGCGGGGTCTAACTATGCTGCCTTCAATCACTCGCGTTCGGCACGTTATCTTAGCGGCGCCGACGGCGGATTCTACGCCAACGTCGGACGAAAACTACGTGATGTGACCGATGGCCTGAGCAATACGTTGGCGGTGGGGGAAGTCGCCAGTAGGTTAAATGGCCAAACCATGTGCTTGAAGAGTTGGGCCGGTTGCCAGCTTGGACGCGATGGTGATTGCATGGACGACATCGGGCTTTCAGGACGCTGGCCAATCAACGATTCGACAGGCACTTCAAATCAAACGGCCGAAGCACTCAGCAGTCTGCATCCCGGCGGCGCGCAAACGCTGCGGTTTGACGGCAGTGTCCACTTTCTCTCAGAAAACATCCAGTTTTTGCGTTCTGCGGCGCCCGACAATAATGGAAGTGCGCTCGATAGTCTGTATGAGTATTTGATCGCCATCAACGACGGCCAAGTCATTGCTGATAACTAATCGCGGTCTCTTTGACAGTGAGAGTCGGACGCAACGAATCACCGCTTCCGGCTCGGCCTACCGATGCGTTTTTTCCCCACCTGAAAATCTCTCAAAAGATAGCATACTGATGGCTTCACATTTTCAAATCGATTCTGTTTGCGGTCGTATTCTCGCACTGTTGATCCTGATCGCCGCCGTTGGTTGCGGTCAACATCGCGCAAGCGATTTGCCCGACCTTGGTGAAGTGAGCGGAACCGTCACGCTTGACGGCAAGCCGCTTCCCGAAGCGACCGTCTCGTTTCAATCGACCGAAGTAGGCCGCATGGCGTCAGGTATGACCGACAGTGCAGGGCAGTACAAGCTTTACCTGTTGAACGACATTTCAGGTGCTCCGCTTGGTCAAAACGACGTCTATATCACGACCGCACGGCCAGCCGACGACTCAAAGCCGGGCAGCGGCAGACCAGAGAAATTGCCGGCCATTTATCACGCCAAGTCGACGCTTTCCGCCGATGTCAAGTCAGGCGCCAACACGTTCGACTTCGATTTGAAATCGAAGTAGGCTCAAGCGGCGCCGCTGAAAGAACAACGGGCCGCTAGACCTATCTCAAATGGGTCGGCGGCTAGGCTGACGCGTATCGCAGTGAGAACGCGATCTTAATTAGCATCTCTTGCAACTTCGCCCCAATTGGGCGAAGGTAAACGGCGTTATCGCTGGTCGAAATCGCCGTGTCGCAGGACCGCCGCTATGAAGTTCTTCGCGTTTCATCTTATGCCGTGGGATCGGTTGCCTGCCGATTTTGCAGAGCGATACGACAGCGCTTGGACCACCGTTCCCAACTCGCTCTACGATCCGCGGCACGGCGGTCAGTTATACAACGACTATCTCGATCAACTGGTCTTGGCAGACAAGTTGGGCTTTGACGGCGTCTGCGTCAACGAGCATCATCAGAACGCCTACGGCACGATGCCTAGCCCGAATCTGATGGCGTCGATCCTGGCTCGTCAGACCAAGCATGTCAAAATCGCCGTGGTCGGCAATGCGTTGCCGCTCTACAACCCGCCGACCCGCGTCGCCGAAGAGTTTGCGATGATCGACTGCATCAGCGGCGGTCGGTTGATCGCCGGACTCGTGGTCGGCGGCGGTCCGGAGTATTACAGTTTCTCGCTCAATCCGACGCATGCGCGCAGCATGTATCGCGAAGCGTTTGATCTGGTGCTGCGTTGCTGGACCGAAACAGGCCCGTTTGAGCATTACGGCCAACATTGGAAACTGCGCTATGTGAATCCTTGGCCGCGGCCGATTCAGCAGCCTCATCCGCCGGTCTGGATTCCCGGCGCCGGCAGCAAAGAGACGATCCAGTTTGTGGCTCAGCGGCGGTTCGCCTATATGGGGATTCCTTACTTTCATCTCGACTTCTTTCAGCGGAACTTTGATCTGTTTCGCGACGCCTGCGAGAAGAACGGCTACACGGCCGATCCTGAGCAACTGGGCTGGCTGTTGCCGATCTACGTCGCCGAAAGCGACGAGCAGGCCTGGGCCGAGTACGAAGAGCACCTCTGGTACTTTGTACGGAACCTGCTGAAGGGACTCGTCATCTTTCCGCCGGGCTACACCAGCGTCCGTTCGATCGCCGGCATTCAGCGTGGACTGCAACAGTTTATGACCGCCTGCCAAACTCGCGATGATATCGAGCGCGGCGGCTACGCGATTGTCGGCAGCCCGAAGACGGTGCGCGAGAAACTGCAAACGTACTCGAAGCGTCTCGGCGTCGGCAACTTGCTGGGATTGTTCCAGATCGGAACCTTGCCGCATGAATTGGCGTGTAAGAATATGTCGCTGTTTGCTGAGCAGGTAATGCCACAACTTCGCGCTGAAAGCCAGCGCTAACGATCGAGAGATTTTCTATGTCACTCAGTGTCCAGCATCGCTTCCTTCATGTCGGCGGCAAGAAAACGCAATTGATGACTTTGGGAGATGGTCCCCCGCTGGTCTATTTGCACTCGGCCGGCGGCGAAACTGAAGCGATTCCGTTTCACCACAAGTTGGCCGAGCATTACACCGTCTATGCGCCGGCGCATCCCGGATTCGCGCTCAGTGAAGGACTGAACGACATCCTCGACATCCACGATCTGGCTTGGCACTATGTGGATCTGTTCGCCGACTTGGAACTAGCAAACGTGCCGGTGATCGGTTATTCGCTCGGCGCTTGGCTCGCGGTCGAGTTGGCGATTTTACGACCCCAGTTAGTGAGCCGACTGGGGCTGATCTCCGCGGCCGGCTTGCACGTCGAAGGAGCGCCGATGGGGGAACTGTTCATTGACGACTTTGACAAACTGCGCGAGTTGATTTTTTTCGATCCGAGTAGCTCAGCGGCGCTCGAAACGACTCCCAGTTCGCCCGATGATTCAAGGATGCTGATGTGGCTGCGAGCGCGGGAAGCGACGGCACGCGTCGGCTGGAATCCGTATTTGCACGATCCAAAACTTCCGCGGCATCTGCACCGCGTCACGCAGCCGACGACGATCGTCTGGGGACGGCACGACAAGCTGATTCCTCTGGCCCACGGCGAGTACTATGCCGAGCATTTACCGAACGCGACGCTGCAGATTCTAGAAGAGTGCGGTCACGGCGTGCCGTGGGAAAAGTGCGAGGAAGCGGCGACGTTGTTGATGTAAACGTAGCCAAGTAATTTTTTCCTGCTTCCGGCCGAATTGCGATAAAATTCTCTTCTCATGTCAGTCACTAGTCTGCCATGTGCGGGGTGACAAAATGACGGTTTTCAGCTACGCATTTGCGGATTGCGATTTCGGCCTATGACAACCAGGATTAATGGAAAGCTATTTTCCGCTTCATCCTCGTCGTTAGGTCTGTCAAATGTCGCACTCATCTCGAAGCCGGCGCGGCTTTACGCTCGTCGAACTGTTGGTTGTCATCGCGATCATTGGAGTCTTGATCGCTTTACTTTTGCCTGCCGTGCAACAGGCCCGCGAAGCAGCGCGGCGGATGCAATGCACGAACAACATGAAGCAGCTTGGTCTGGCGCTGCACAACTACCATGACACGCATTTGGTCTTTCCGCCGGCGACGATCAATCCTGGTTGTCACGGGTGTAAGACGATCGTGTCGCCCGACACGTTGTCGACCAATGTTCGTAACGTGACGGTCCACTTGTTGATCTTGCCATTTCTAGAGCAGAACACGTTGCACGACCAACTTGACTTCCGCAAGCCGATGGGCTTGGCTGCTCACGCGGACGTAACCGATCCCAGCGCGACCGACGCCGCCGCCAACATGGCGGTCTTAAAAGGGACGCGTCTGGGGGCGTTCGCCTGTCCGTCGGATCCCTATGACAGCCCCGGCACAACGACCGACACGACCAGTCACTACTACTCGATCGACTACTATCGAACCAGCTACACAGTCGCGTCGCGCGACTGGGAAGACGACGCCTACAACGCTCAGCTGTACTGGGGTACGTCGACCAACTATTCCAACCAACGTGGCGCGTTCGGTCATAACGGCTCGGCGAAAATGCGTGACATTACCGACGGAACGTCCCATTCGATTTTGTTTTGCGAGACGCCGATGCGAAAGGACGCGGTCACGCGCGGACCATTTTGGGGAACTTGGACCAACACGTTTTGGATCAAGATGTCTTACGGCATCAATGTTCCGCGCTCGGCGACCGTTCCGCAGGTATTCGCTTGGTCGGCCGGCAGCGAGCACCCCGGTGGATGCAATATCTTGCTGGGAGACGGCTCGATTCGCTTTTTAAGTGAAACGACCGATGACGCGACGACGCTGGATCTGGTCAGCATTTCCGACGGTGAAGTCCTGGGCGAATTTTAAGGAAACTGAACCATGCAAAACGCAATCGATATTCTCCTTCGCAAAATTCCCTGTCTCTTGGCGCTGTTGGTGCTGGGAGTCGGGTGTTTCGGCGGAAATTCATCGCACCCTGGCTTGGTAGAAGTGAGCGGAGTCCTGACCATCGATGGAAAACCGGCCAAAGATATTTCCGTCGTCTTTCAGCCCGAGGCCGGCGGTAATGCGTCGCGCGGTACGACATTGGAAGATGGATCCTACCAATTGATGTTTGACCGGCATTCGTCCGGCGCGCTGCCAGGCACGCATCGCATTCGTTTTCTGTCGATGGCGATCGACTCGACCGGAGCCAGTTTGCCGGCCAAGTACCGCAGGCCGGAAACCGGGATCACCGTTGAAGTAACGCGCGAGGGGCCGAACGAATTTCCGTTTGAACTAAGCGGGAAGTAGTGAGCTCAACGAAATTGGAAGCTAGTCGCCGCCTTGCACCTGCTTCCGTTGTTGATCGGCCGGCGAAAGTTTGTGGGGCGTCAGCTCGTCCCCTTGCAGGTCAAGATTGAGAGTCTGGCCCTGCACGTCGATTTGCCATTCGGATTGGGTGTTGTACTTCGCAGGAATGAATTGAAAGAAGATCGGCTCGGGGTTCGGGATCCGTTCGGTTGGCGCCGTTTCACCGATCTTTTTCTGAGCGGTGACTTTCACCTGACGCAGGCCAGGAAGAGTTCGCAGGGTGAACTTTCCGTTTTTGATTTCGGCGCTGGCGAACTGTCCGACGCCACCGACCGGCGCCAGTTCGACATAGCCGTTTTCAATAGGTTGACCGTTCCAAGTGGCGACTCCTTCCACTTGATTCTTGCCGTCGCCGCTGCATCCCAGCGATGCAGCGAGCAGCAGGATCGAGACACAAGTGGAAATCTGTGCAAAGGTGATCGCCATCGTAGGTGGCTCCTCGAAGAAGAGAAAAAGCGGAGTGCGCTTTGTTAGGAAAAGGGAAGGTTTAGAATTCGCCAACGACTTGACCATCGCTACGACCACCAAGATTCCGCCAAGTGGTGACGTTGATCGTCTCGGAAACAAACCGAACCGAGCCATCCGCCATCGCCGCGTTCACTCCGCCGGTGTGCCAACTGCGTGCGGCGACCACATTGGCGCCCCAATCCCAGTCGGCGTGCTGCGTGCACTTCGCTCCCATCGCACCGCCTAAATTGGTATGGCAGCGATTGGTCCGATCGTTGGCGTCTGCATTGGGCGTTAAGTAAGTCGTGAAGCCGGCGCCCATCGCAACCTGCGTGCGTCCCATCGAACTCCAAACGTCTTGCTGCGTGGGGGTGATGATCTCGGAGACAAGCAGCGTGTTTGACAAGCCATCGGTTGCATCACGCAACTTGGCCCGTTTCTCTGGCACAAACATGCCGGCAGTGCCGGTGTAGCCGTCAACCACATTCCAAGGAGTGCCGGAGTTGTAGTTCGAGTCGCCGTAGCAAACGACATAGTTGTGCAGCGCGTTTCGCCACTCGGGGACCGCCTCTTCCTGAATATTCGTGTCGTCTGAAGGGCAGATCATCGTGTCCAGTAGATTGATACGGGCATCTCCACCGCGGCCGACGGCGCCGTTGATTTTGTTTGTGAAGTCAAGCTGCTCATACATTGCCGTCTGTTCAATGAACGGCAGAATGAAGCCGTAATACGACCACGAGTCGCGGCCCCACGGATCGTTCCCCTGGCTGCCTGGGGGAAGTTCGCGGAACGTGTCATGGAAGTTGTGCTGGGCCAGAGCGATCTGTCGCATCTGATTCGTGCACTGCATGCGGCGAGCCGCTTCCCGCGCCTGCTGAACTGCGGGGAGCAGCAGTGCGATCAAGACGCCGATGATAGCGATGACAACCAGGAGTTCAACGAGCGTAAAGCCGCGTCGACCTGATCGTATAGTCGGAAGAGTGGTAATAGGTTTCATAAGTCACCGATATAAAAGAAGAGAATAAACCGCGCCATATCCTCCTAGAAATCGACAAGTGATTTCATAAGAGAGATCGAGTCGTTATTTGGAAAAGAGCGAAAGGGGGCAAAATTGAGCGGCCCGTCACAAGTAGTTTTGAACGCCTTAAATTGTGTCTCACTGGGCCGGATTGGGCTGGTGTCAGCTTTCGGCGATTTTTGCGCCAAGCTATTTCTTTAGACTATCAGCGCAAAAGCAGTGGAGTCCAGGAACAATTGCGCTGCGGACCTTTGAAATTTCACATAGCCAGAATGGGTAGTGAATATAATAGATCGAGGAAATAGGCCCATGAAGAATTATAGTCGGCCAGTAAGCCTTGCTGCACGAGCAAGGCGAGACGCTCCCTGAAAAGGGCCGACGCAGTTATTGTCGCCGGAATATCACGGTTGTCTTGGGAAGGAGCAACCATGATGAAAATACCGACCATGCAAGGTGTCATCGATCGTCGAATCCTCGTCAACTTTCGCGTCGATGCCGATGTCCTCTCGCGACAATTGCCCAGCCCTTTTCGTCCCCAGTTGGTTGGGGAAACGGGGATCGCCGGGATTTGTCTGATCCGCTTGAAGCAAATTCGCCCGCTAGGAATGCCGAGCTTTTCGGGGCTTTCCTCAGAAAACGGAGCGCATCGAATCGCGGTGGAGTGGGATGAAGCGGGACAGGCGAAGCAAGGAGTCTTCATCCCGCGTCGCGACACTTCCTCGCGATTGAACGCTTGGGTTGGCGGGCGACTATTTCCGGGCGAACATCACCATGCGCGGTTTGAAGTCGAAGAGCAGGGGAGCGACTACCGAGTCGCAATGACCAGTGATGACGGCGCCGCGCATGTCGTCGTTGCGGGGCGTTTGGCCGACGCGCTGCCGCCGAATTCGATCTTTGGATCGCTGCAAGCTGCGTCGGCGTTCTTTCAAGCCGGATCGCTCGGCTATTCGCCAACTTCGACGTCGGGCGAATATGACGGGCTAGAACTACGCACGTTCGCCTGGAACGTGGCGCCGCTGTCACTCGAGCGGATAGAGTCGAGCTTCTTTGACGACGCGGCGATTTTCCCCCGCGGCTCGATCGCGTTGGATCATGCCCTGTTGATGCGAAATATTTCACATCAGTGGCAGGGGCGAGCGGCGATTCAAGAGATGTCGTGATCGGGCTCCTTAGCGAGAGAGATATGGCGATTAACGGCGTCCAACGAAACTCGCTATCGTACATGACCGGAATTAGCAGTGGTTATTTTGTCTGTTTTTTCGGGCGTTTGTTGACCTGGATTTGCCTGTCGCTAGAATCCCCTTTACGGCAATGGCATTCATGCTTCGCAAATTCTTTGAGTTTTTTTCTCATTTATATCGCCCAATCGGACCACATTAGGCTGTTCTTGGGGTTTGATATGTCACAATGTCTACTTAAGTACTGTTTGAAGTCTGATTCCGCCGGTCGGCGCGATTTTTGAATTATCAGTCTGTTTCTTCCACAATGCGTCCGCTTGATCCTTCGAGATGGACAAGGAGCGAAAATGAGAAACGCGAATACTCTTCGCAATGGTCGTGCAAACTCATTCGGCTTTACGCTGGTTGAGTTATTAGTGGTGATCGCGATCATCGGCGTCTTGATTGCGCTGCTGTTGCCGGCCGTGCAGCAAGCCCGCGAAGCGGCTCGTCGAATGCAGTGCACGAACAATCTGAAGCAGATGGGGCTGGCGCTGCACAATTACCATGACACCCACAAAGCGTTTCCGCCGGCGACGATCAATCCCGGTTGTCGCGATTGTGTGGGGCTGGTGACGCCGGACGTCTGGTCGACCGACATTAAGAACTCGACGTTCTATCTAATGATTTTGCCCTTCCTGGAGCAGGGGAGTCTGTCGGACAAACTTGACTTTCGTGACCCGGTTGGATTGTCGGCATACACCGACATTACGACACGTCCCAGCGCGACGAGGGCCGCCAATAATATGGCCGCGATCAAAGGAGTTCATCTTGGTGTGTTCGCATGTCCGTCTGATCCCGATGACCAACCCGGCATCAGTACGGCGACCAATTTTCACTACTACACGATCGACTATCATCGCACGAGCTATGGCGTGATTTCCCGTAGTTGGGACGACAATTCGCACAACGCGCAACTTACGTGGGGATCTGCTGCGAACGCGTCGAATCAGCGTCCAGTGTTTGGTACGAACGGCTCGGGAGGGATTCGCGATATCACCGATGGAACCAGCAATTCGCTGATGCTTTGCGAATCTGCGATGGGCAAGTGGTCGACGAACTACGGTCCCTATTGGGGCGCCTGGACCAACACCTTCTGGCTGAAGATGAGCAGCGGAATCAATACGACCTATGTCGATTCCGGCGTGGATACCGGCAAGCCCTATGCCTGGACGCCGGGCAGCCATCACCCCGGCGGCTGCAATTCGTTATTTGCCGACGCTTCGGTTCATTTTCTGAGCGAAAACGGAGATGCGACGACCCTGCTTAACCTGGCCAGCATCTCCGACGGAAACATCCTCGGCGAATACTAAGGAGTCCTCCCTCATGCGAAAGAATGTCCCAATGCCGTCTCGACTGATGTTGTGCGTCATATTTTCTGCGGCGGTCGGAGGTTGTCTTGGCCGAGCGGCGAGCCATCCGGAACTTGTCGAAGCCAACGGCACCGTCACCGTCCACGGAAAGCCGGTCCAGAACATCACGGTCAGTTTTTATCCAGCTGCCGGCGGGCGGGCGTCGCGCGGTTCAACCGACGCCGAAGGGAAGTTTCGGTTAATGTACGATCGCGGCGTTCCAGGTGCAGTGCCGGGCGAGTACAGCGTGAAATTCATGCTGATGGATGCCGATGCGCCCGCAAATATGCTCCCCCGCAAGTACGCCGATCAAACGGCCAGCATGTCCGCTGATGTCACCCAAGAAGGCCCGAACGAGTTTACGTTTGACCTGAAAGGGAAGTAATATTGCGGTAGCGATCAGTTTGAATCATTACTAAAGAGTCGCTAGGGGAATCCTCTGGCGACTCTTTTTTGTTCCGATCGACTCAATTTTGCCAGATCGATCATGGGAGCCGTTGTCGATCGCTGATTGCGCCGCGTCGATGGTTTCCACTTCTTCGGCCAGATAAACAGGCAGCTCGACCGCGATTTCTGCATTCCATTCTTCGTCCGACGGCCATTGATCGCTCGGCAATGTTTCGAGCATCGAAGAGAACCGTTGATCCCAAGGATATGGGGGTAGTCGCCGGGCGATTTCGACAAGTTGCGGGAATCGGTTATTCGCGTCCATCACCTGCTTTTCCTGATAGCGTCGCCGCTCCATTTTCGGCTTATTTTAAAGCTTGCACCCTGAAATTGCGAGAAAATGGGGGAACTGCAGCGGCGTTGGAAGTTCGGCCGAACGCCAAGTCAGTCGTAGGCTTCCCAATTTATTGCTCCTTGCAGCGATTTCGCAGCCTGCGTGGGGGTAGCGCGGTTGATTGGACTTGACAAATTTGCTATTTTTTCCTGTTCTCGCCCGATTGTTGATGGTTGATAAGGCGCCGTGCGGCGCCGCCTCTGATCGGGTACGTAGTTCATTAACTTTTGGAGCCGAACGAGCGGCAGGCCGGGTTGCCCGCAAGTTTTAGGCTAGGTGTTTCCCTTTTTCGCATGGTAAATCGTAATCTCATTCGTAACTTGGAAAGCGACGATACGCTGACGTCGCTGATCGATAACTGGGTTCAAGACGCGGAAGCGAACGTTTTCGATGAGTTTGAGCACGAAGAGTCTGTAGAGTTAAACAAGATCGTCGATGGGACCATTCTGCGGGTCGACGACGAGTTCGTGCTGATTGATGTCGGCGGCAAGAGCGAAGGCAGCATTCCCCGCGACGAGTGGGATGAGGAAGACGAAGATCCGCCGAAAATCGGCGACAAGATCAAGGTCCTCGTCGAAGATATCGAAGACGAGTTCGGCCGTACCGACGATCCGCACGGCATGATCACGCTGAGCAAGCGAAAAGCTCAGAAGATCATCGAGTGGGACACGACCATGTCTTCGATCGAAGAAGGCAACGTGGTCGAAGGTACCGTCGTCCGCAAAATCAAGGGCGGTTTGTTGGTCGATATCGGCGTGAACGTCTTCCTGCCCGCCAGCCAGGTCGATATCCGCCGTCCGTCCGACATCGCCGACTACATCGGCAAGAAGGTCGAGTGCGAAGTCCTCAAGATCGACGAAGAACGCCGCAATATCGTGGTGAGTCGTCGTTCGCTGATTGAGAAGAAACGCCAGAAAGACCGCGATTCGCTGCTGCAAGAGTTGGAAATCGGTCAACGCCGCAAAGGCGTGGTCAAGAACATCGCCGACTTCGGCGCGTTCGTCGACCTGGGCGGCATCGACGGTTTGTTGCACATCACCGACATGAGTTGGGGCCGAATTGGTCACCCGACCGAAGTGGTGAAGATCGACGACGAAGTCGAAGTTCAGATTTTGAACATCGATCACGAACGTCAGAAAATCGCCCTCGGCATGAAGCAGATGCAGCCGAGCCCGTGGGACGGCGTCGAAGGGAAGTACCCGGTTGGCTCGAAGGTTCGCGGTCAGGTCGTCAACGTGATGAGCTACGGCGCCTTTGTGAAGCTGGAAGAAGGGATCGAAGGCCTGGTTCACATCAGCGAAATGTCGTGGACCAAGCGGATCAGCCATCCGAGCGAAGTGGTCAACATCGGCGACGAAATCGACGTCGTCGTGTTGGGCATCAACAAAGAGAAGCAAGAGATCTCGCTCGGCATGAAGCAGACCCAGTCGAATCCCTGGGAAAACATCAAAGAGCGTTATCCGGTCGAATCGATCGTCAAAGGCAAAGTTCGCAACCTTACCAATTACGGCGCTTTCGTCGAACTGGAAGAGGGGATCGACGGCCTGTTGCACGTTTCCGACATGTCGTGGACCCGCAAGATCGGTCATCCCAGCGAAATGCTGGAAAAGGGCCAGGAAGTGGAATGCAAAGTCCTCAACATCGAAGAAGACCGTCGTCGCATCGCGCTGGGCTTGAAACAAATGGATCTCGATCCGTGGGCCAGCAGCATTCCGGATAAGTACCAACCTAACCAGCTGGTCAAAGGCAAAGTCACCAAGATCACCAACTTCGGCGTTTTCGTCGGACTGGAAGATGGCTTGGAAGGCTTGCTCCACATTTCGGAATTGGCCGACGAAAAGGTCGAAAACCCCGAAGACGTGGTCAAGGTTGGCGACGACATCGAAGTGAAAATCCTTCGCGTCGACACCGACGAACGCAAGATCGGCCTATCGCGCAAACGCGTTCAATGGGCTGCCGAAGACGAAGCGGCCGCTGCGGCTGCCGAAGCGACTGCCGAGAAGGATCAGCAAGAGCTGAAGGGGGGCCTTGGCTCCTCCGGCCCGCTGTTCAGCGCCAGTGCTCCGACCGAAGAAGCCGAAGCGAAGCCTGCCGAAGCGGAAGCAGAACCCGCCGAAGCCGAAGCGAAGACCGAAGAAGCCGATGCGGAGGCGAAACCCGCAGAAGCAGAAGCGGAAACCAAGACCGAAGAAGGCTAAAACCGAACCTTCCGGCTCGCTTATCGCCTCGATTTGGGGCGACAATCGGTAAAACTATCACGACCCCAACGAGTCAATCGTTGGGGTCGTTTTTTTTGCGCCTCTCCGAACCTCCCGCACATCCGGTTCACCTGCGCCGTTTTGCCGGGAGGTTGAGATTTGGAGACAAATTCGACGATAGCATCCTAAGTGCCAGCAACGCCCTCCCCCGCACCGTGAGCTATCGGACGATATGGCGACTCAACAGAAAAAAGAGATCAAGGAAGAATCGGTTCAGAGCCCGCTGGAGACGTACCTGCGCGAAATCAACGAAACGGCTCTCTTGTCCGCCAAAGACGAGAAAGACCTGGCCCGTTTGATTGGTGAAGGCGACGTCAATGCGCGAGACCGTATGGTTCGGGCGAATTTGCGATTGGTGGTGAACATCGCTCGTGGATACACCGGCAAAGGACTGGGTCTGCAAGACTTGATCGAAGAAGGCAATCTTGGACTGCTGCGAGCGGTCGAAGGCTTTGACCCGGCGATGGGTACGCGTTTTAGCACGTACGCCAGTTACTGGATCAAGCAGTCGATCAAACGAGCTTTGATTAACTGCGCCAAAACGATTCGCATTCCGGCCTACATGGTCGAACTGCTGTCAAAATGGCGCCGTGCGACCAATCGCTTGACCGAAGAGCTCGGACGCACGCCGACTCCGGAAGAGATTGCCCGCGTGCTTGGGCTGCCCAAGAAGAAGCTGCCGATCATCAAAAAGGCGATCAAGATCTACAACTCGACTCCGCAGACCGATCAAGCCGACAGCGGCTGGTCGCTGGGAGAGATGGTGATGGACGATCGCCTGAAGAACCCCGAAGACGAGATGGTCGAGCATGACGACTTGAAGAACGTCATGCAGATGCTGAAGACGATGGACGGCCGCGAGGCGACCGTACTGCGGATGCGTTTCGGCCTAGAAGGAATGGAACCGCACACGTTGAAAGAGATCGGCGAGAAGCTTGGGCTGACGCGTGAACGCGTTCGCCAGATCGAGACCGAGGCGCTCGGCAAATTGGCCGAAGGGCTGCAAGATCCGCGCGAACGAGAGCTAGAAGGTCCGTTTCGTCGCCGTCTGGCTCGCCGCTAGTTCCTATGGCGGCCAGGGGCCCTGGCTTTCGCCCTTGGGCCAAACCGCGTATATTCACCACCTGAGCGCTCGTCATTCAGGTGGTCTTTTTTTGCGCGCAGCGAGTATCGATGAACAACATCCAGCTTGAAGATTATATCCGCGATATCACCGACTTCCCCAAGCCGGGCATCCTGTTCAAAGACATCACTCCGCTTCTGGCCGACCCGACGGCGTTTGAAGCGGCGATCGACAAGATGGCGGCTCACTACCAAGGGAAGAAGATCGATGTGATCGTCGCGGCCGAAGCCCGAGGCTTTATCTTCGCCGCGCCGCTGGCTCTCAAGCTGGGGGTCGGCTTCGTCCCGGTTCGCAAGCCTGGCAAGCTGCCGTTTAGCACGCATTCGTTCCAGTACGAACTGGAGTACGGCACCGACACTCTCGAGATTCATATCGACGGCGTCTCCGCAGGACAGAACGTCCTGTTGGTGGACGATCTGTTAGCGACCGGCGGCACGATCAAAGCCTGTGCGAACCTGGTCGAAACCATCGGCGCGACGGTGGCCGGCTGCTGCTTTTTGATTGAGCTGAAGTTTCTGGAGGGCGCGGCGAAAGTAGCCCCGCATGAATGCTTCAGCTTGATCGAGTATTAGTCTGCAATTAGGAGAGCTACGGATGAAAGAGTCTGTGATCCTCCGCGAGCAGCCGAACTTGTTCGAGACGAAAGTCGCGATCCTCGAAGCGGATGGGGACAACGACAGCATCTATCTGTACGTCTTCCCGCCGCAAACGCCGCGCGAGATTCATGCGCTGTGGGTCGCCAACTGCTCGGATCGTGACGCGGCGCAGGTTGAAGAGCAGATGAGCGCGGCGCTCCCTCCCCGTTTGCCGCATGCGCAAATCAACTCCGCCGCGATGATTGTTGATCTAGAGCCGGAAAACTGGGACGTCCGTTGGAGTCTCGATCAGCAAAGCGTCGCGGTTTGGCATCTGGATCAAATTATTGCGATCATGCCATCTTGGGGCCCCAGCAATCGCTTCGCCGGTTTTGCCCGCGGTTGTACGGCCGAAACGTCGGTCGCGTGGCCTTTGACCGACGAGAACTTTCTGTTGGAGCGTTTTGCCGCAGAAGACGCGTTCTTACGCGACTGGAACGAAGCTTCCTGGAAATCGATTCAACAGGCGACGCTCGACAGCTACAAGTCGCTGCACGTCAGCGAGATGCGTTACTTTGCCGCCGATCAAGGAAAGTGGCCCCCGTTGGCGATCACCCTATCCAGCAACGCCGGCCGCAGTTTTATCGCGACCGCAGGAATGGCGATCTTGCCGATGCCCGGCGCCGAGAACGCCAGCGACGAACAGCCATCGCGCCGCATCGAGATGGGCATTCTCATCGAGACGACCGATGCTGACCAAACCATCTGCGGACAGCTGTCGAGTTGGGCTCGCTATCCATGGCGCTACGCAACGCATTTTGATCATGGACATACGATCTCGACTGAAGCGCTGGAGCAAGTCGCTCCTCGCTTCACGCACATGGCGATCGCCGAGAAGGCGAGCTTCCTGCCGTCGATTCAGCTGCCGCAACTAGCCGGCGAGCAGCCCCGGTTCCTCTATTTGATACCGATCACCGCCGCCGAACAGAAAATGGCCGAGAATCGCGGGACGACGCGTCTGCTGGAACTGCTGGAGGCCTCCCCTGCCCCGCTCTCTTTGCAGCGTGACGCGGTGGCGTAGTTTTTCGTAAGGCAGCTTGGTTGTTGTACGAAATCTATTGCGCCAGTTCACGCGACGCTTGAATCGCTGTAAACGCCTCATCCAAGCGCCGATTCAACTCTTCCAACAGCTCGTCATCCGACATCGTTTGCAGCAACTCGTGCGAAATCGGCGGCGCGATGCGGATATGGATGATGCTACGCTGCGGCGCCTTGGCCTGTTTAGGCCAAGCGTCAAACGCTCCGTCGACGGCAATCGGGATGATCGGTACGCCGCCGCGTCGCGCCAGCGGGATAAAGCCCGACTTCAGCGGGCCGATTTTTCCGTCGGGGGTGCGAGTTCCTTCGGGAAAGATCAGGACTAGCTCTCCACGCTTCAGACGCTTCAACGTTTCTTTCAAACCAGCAAGTCCCGACCCGTCACGATCGACGGGGATCGAATCGAGGGATTGGATGATCCAGCTAAGGGGAAACTTGAAGAGGGATTGCCGCGCCAGAAAATTGAGTCGTCGATCGCAGGTGAGTCCGATCAAGAGCGGATCAAGATAGCTTTGATGGTTGGGACAAACCAAGCCCCCGCCGTTGGCGGGCCAGTTCTCGCGGCCATACACCCGGATACGGAACAGGCAGACGCCGCTGAGCCGCGCGATCACGCGTAGCGCGTCATACCAAAGTCGTTTTGCGAGCGAGCGCCCGACCGTCGATGCTTGCTTGTTCATATCAGAGGGAAGCTCGCCGTTGCTCGACGATGTCGATCAGACGCTGGATCACTTCTTCCGGCGTCATGCCGTCGGTGGACAATTCGATCGCGTCGTCCGCTTTGCGCAGCGGGCCGACGGTTCGGCTAGAGTCTTCCTCGTCGCGACGATTCTGCTGCGCTAAGATGTCGTCAAATTCGACGGTGACTCCGCGCGTCGCCAGGTCGGCGACGCGGCGGCGGGCGCGTTCTTCCGGCGACGCGGTCAGGTAGACCTTGCACTCGGCATGCGGAAAGACGACGGTTCCTTGATCCCGGCCTTCGGTGACCAAATCTTTCTCGCGGCCGAATTGTTGTTGCAGCTTGACCAGATGCATCCGGACGGCGACGTTGGCCGCGGCGAAGCGAGTCGCCTGGGTGACTTCGGGCGAACGAATGTCGTCCGTCGCATCCGAGCCATCGACCAGCACGCGTCCGCCAGCTAGATCGAGGCGAATATTTTTGGCGACCTCGGCGACAGACAATTCGTCGTTCAGGTCGCGGCCCTGACGAATGACGGCCCAAGCGACGGCGCGATACATCGCTCCGGTATCGAGAAACTCGAATCCGAGATGCGCGGCGACTTGGCGCGAGATCGAGCTTTTCCCGGCTCCGGCGGGCCCATCAATAGTGACAATCATCGCTGCTAGCCCTTCGCCTCTTCTTCCCAATAGACATCGATCTGCCGCCATTCTTCCGCATGCAGATCAAATTGCACGCGATCTTCACTGGTCTTGGCGACGCCGGACGATTCTCCGTTGAACTCCATCAAGATCGCGCGTCCGACATTGCGGAAGCAACGGAGGTTTCCCTTCGCGGCGCGCCCTTCCGTTTCTAGTAGGCGTACTGAGAAGCCAACGACATGCTCCCCTTTGGTCAACGGTTTCAATGAGGTGATGACGACATTTTTGGCGTCGATATGCAACGCCCATGAAGTGTCGCCCGGCGTGGGAGACGGTGCGTTTTCTATTCTTGGCGGCGGACTAAAGGTTAGTCGGCGCGCCTCTTGCAACGGATAGGGCAAGTCGATGCCGATCCCCAAGCGGTAGGTCCGAGCCGTCTCGCCCCGCGGGATCAAGATCGTATCGAGCATGCGGCCGCGAACATGCTGATGGAACGCAACGCCGCCGGTCAGAACCTGCGTGTGCGTTTTGCCGTTTTCAATCTCAACATAGTTGGGAGCTTCGATCCGCTTTGAATCGACTCGGCGTCGCTGCCAATGTTGGTCGCGATAAAGGAAAGCCGAACCGTCGCTCCAAGCGAAGCGAGCGCAGAAATACGAGTTCCACGGTTCGGCCTTCGGCTCTTCGTGCGGCGTCAGGTCGATATCCACTTGCAGGACGCGGCTTGATCGCCAGAGCGTGTAAACTTGCTCATATTGGGCGAGGGTGTGTCCGGCCGTGTTGAGCAGTCGCCCGACGATTTTGATTTGTCCTTTGGCGGCGGTGTTCGAGATCACGTCGATCGAATCGGCGGCCATGACAGAATAGATCGCCGTTTCGTCGGGATCGACATACTTGCTTCCGGTCGGCGGACGTTCGCCCGGCAGTCGCAGCGCGAGCTGCTGCGACAAGCGATTGCCGCGGCTCTTGTAGTCGTAAATCGACTGCAACGCGCCGGTGATCGGATCGAAATGAACTTCCATGTACTCATTTCGCAGGACGCCGTCTTTGATCATCGTTTGCGTCTTGCCGCTGGGCGCCGAACCGCCATCGGGAAGCCAGGCATAGCCGCAGGAAGGCGTTTCCCAGACCGCGTGCCGACCACTTTTGTCTTCGGCCGCGATTAAAACCGCTTTACCGCCAGGCAGCGATGAAAGTTGATCCGTATCGTCGCCCGCGATCGTCGAATAGCTGAACGGGTTGACGACCAGCAGACTGGGCGTGGGCGAATCGCTGCGGCGCGGCAGTTTGGCGGCGAAGTCGGTTAGCGCTCCCTCGACGATCGCATCCGCGTTGTTCGCTTCGGCTTTCGCTTCGGCTGGTTCTGTCCAACTGCGATGCGGATCATGTTTGGGCCCGGCGTGACCGGTGATCAGTGCGGTCAACGCTTCCATGTTGCTCGCCGCGTCATACTTGGCGTTTTCGACAGCGCGGTCACGATGGGTCGAGATCGGCCCATTTTGGCGGCGAATGATCGCCTGCTTGTGATAGGGAGAGTTGTAGCGAGCGTCTTTGAACGAATCGTGATACGGGGGAAGCTCTGTTTCTGAGAAGTAGCGCTCGATCGTCAGAAAGCTGCCGAGTCCTTGAGAGTAACGCGCGATCCGTCGTAGATCGTCGTACCACGGCGAGACGCGACCTGGCCAATGGGCGAAACAAATCGTCGCGACATGGTCCGAGTCCATCGCTTCGCTCAAGCGTTGGAAGAGCGCGATAAAGCTGTCGGCGGTGCTGGCGTCGAGCGGCGGGCGCGCGATCGCGTCAATCTTGCAGCCATCATTCCCTTGCCAGGAGACCTTCGTCTGGCTGGAATGCGTAAACTTGCCGTCATCCATTGTCGCGTGGATCGCACCATGAAAACCAAGGCTTTTCAGCACCTGCGGCAAAAACGACGAGAGTCCAAATCGCCGGCGGCCGTACACAAGCGGGCGATGTCCCAAATGTTTTTCATAGGCTGCGAGCCCGTCGTGAAAGTTCGCCAGCAGCGTTTCGGGATCGTACAGCGGCAGCGGGCCCTCGCGGAATTCTCCCCCTACGAGTCCGCATTTCTTGGCTGTTAGCAATTCGCGCAGCTGCGACGTCGTCTCGGGATGCGACTCGGCCAACTTCGCAACCACTTCGCCGCTGGCGACCAAATTGCATGGCTGCGCGTTTTGCAATTCACTCGATAAAGCGCCGAGCGTGGTCGAGGCGCACAACGTCAGGTCGAGAAAGTACGAGTCGACCGGATAGAAACTATTGCGTTCTTCGGCGAGCACATCGAAGCAGGTTTGCAGCAGCACGCGACTTGCTTCGGCTTCGCCGATGACGGCCGATTGGGCCGCGGCGATCAGCTTTTCACCAAAATAGACTTCGTCGAGGTTGCTGGAATAACGCATCTGTCGCGTCAACAACTCGGTTTGTAAATAACAGTAACCGAGCGCTACAAAGTCGGCGGCGAGTTCTTCGTCCAGATTGGCAGGCTTCTCGAGGCCTTCGAGGGCGGCGGCGATCGTTTCGTCGCGATCCACCATTTTTCGAATGACTTTGGCGCCAGATTCTTTGGCGCGGCGCGCGAAGCCGGCTTGCATCTCTTGTTCGCTGACCAGCGGAATCAGCAGCAAACGGCCTTCCAGCTCTTCTGGAGGCGAATCAATCCGAGCCCAGGCGGGCATTTTGCCGGTCGCGGCGATCAATTCTGGCCGCCACATCGCAGACCAGCAAGCGAGCAGACTCGCCGCTTCGTCCCCGCGGTGATGCGTAGGAAAGTCCTCGAAACTGTGGCAGGGAACCAGGATGAATACTTCTTGGTACATCAGCGAGGCGACTCTTGAGAGATTGCGTGGCAATTCGCGGGGGCGGACGAGTGAGCATTATAGCCGACGATGGGTGGTCGGTGACATCCGCCGTTCCGGAAGTTTCGGTCGGAAGTTATTGTCGTTAAACACGTTACATCACGAACGCTTGCTCCCTTTTGGAAGGGTCCCCCCCCACGCGAAATCTTTAAAATTCGAGTTGCGGGTCGACGGAATTGCTTCGTATCCCTAGATGTAGTAATGTTTTACGGAGTTTTAAGGCGCTCGCAAATTCATTGACACTTCCCGAGCGGCCACATTAGAATGAATTACGCTGCCGCCCAGTATTGCTGCGGTGACAGTTCTCATCTTTCGATCTAATTATTCCTTTTCGCGAACGGCACGTGGCGGCTGGCATTTCTGGCACGGGGGCAATCTCCGTACAACTTCGCTATATTACCGCTAAGTCTCTGCGCAAATTTAGAGTTTATTGAGGACCCAACATGGCTGCTGGGAAAGGCGTTTGGAGTATCGACATCGGGCACGCCGCGATCAAGGCGCTCCGCTGCACGGTGCATGACGATGGTTTCTGGCTGGTTGCCGACGCCTTCGATTACATCGAATACCCGAAACTGCTGACGCTGCCTGACGCGAACCCAGAACAAATGATTCGGGACGCGCTGAAGGAATTTTTGTCACGCAACGAACTGAAAAACGACAAGGTCGCGATCTCGGTTCCGGGGCAAGCGGGTCTCGCGCGTTTCTTCAAAGCGCCGCCGGTCGAAGCGAAGCGCATTCCCGACATCGTCAAGTACGAAGCGAAACAGCAGATCCCATTCCCGCTGGACGAGGTCGTCTGGGACTTTCAGGCGATGCCGGGCGCCCATGTCGACGAAGGGATCTCGCTGGAGACCGAAATCGGCATTTTTGCGATGAAACGGGATCAAGTCTTCCGTTCGTTGCAGCCGTTCTTAGACGCTGGCATCGACGTCGACTATGTCCAGCTCTCGCCGGTGTCGCTCTACAACTTCGTCTCGCACGATCTGTTGACGGTCAATCCGACGAAGGAAGAGTATGACCCGGCCAATCAGCCGGAGTCGTACGTGATCCTCTCGATGGGAACCGAAACGACCGACCTGGTGATCACCAACGGATTCCGCGTTTGGCAGCGTAGTTTGCCGATCGGCGGTAACCACTTTACGAAACAACTGACCAAAGACCTGAAGCTGACCTTCGCCAAAGCGGAGCATCTGAAACGGCATGCACGCGAAGCGGATGACGCTAAGCTGATCTTCCAATCGATGCGGCCGAAGTTCAACGAGCTGGTCACCGACATTCAGCGTTCGATCGGCTTTTTCCAGACGCTCGACCGCAAAGCGAAAATCTCGCGAATCGTGCCGGTCGGCAATGCGATGAAGCTGCCGGGGCTGGTCTCGTATCTCGCGAAAAATTTGGGATACGAAGCGGTCGAGATCGATGGCTTCCAAAAACTGTCAGGTTCTGAAGTTACATCTTCGGCGGCGTTCCGCGACAACATCATGTCGTTCGCCGCGTGCTACGGCATGTGTTTGCAAGGGCTGCGCAAGTCGTGTCTGCAAACGAATCTGCTGCCGCAAGAGATTCTGGTCGATCGTTTGATCCGCGAGAAGAAGCCGTGGGCGGTCGCCGCGGTCGCCGCACTGCTGTTGGCCTGTACGGTCAACTTCTTCTTCCACTGGAAGGCCTGGTACACGGCCGATCCGGAGAAGTTCGCCAGCGCGATCAGCGCCGTCGAGCAGGTCGAACGCACTAGCAGCAGTCATAAATCGACCGACGATCAGTTTATGACCGACGCCGAGAATCTGAAGACGATTGGCAACTATGTCGTCGGCAACGAAGAGAATCGTCGGCTGTGGCCCGAACTGTTGCGAGCCGTGACCGCGTCGCTGCCGGTGTTTGAAGGGAAACCGGAGGACATCTGGAAGACGCCGATCGACGAGCGACCGTTTCTCTATATCGATAGCGTCGAATCGAAGTATTACCCCGATGTCAGTTTTTGGTACACCGAAGGGGTCCGAGAAAGATACAAGCAAACAGTCGACAATAGCAAACGTTTGGAAGTTGCGGCCGAAGAAGGTTTGACCCCAGAAGACCTCGACGAACAAGGGGCCGCACCGATGGGTGAGGATGGTCAACCGCCGGTTGGCGGCGCGGCGGCGCCGGCCAATGCAAACGCCAATTCCGCTGCCGCTATGCCGGAGGCTGGCGCCGAAATCAGCGAAGCCGAAGGAGAAGAGGCGCTGGGCGAAGTCGATGAGTTTGGTGAGGTTGTCGATGAATTGGCGGGCCCGACCGAAAGCGGCTGGGTGATCCAGTTGAAGGGTAAGCACTATCACAATAGCACCAAGGCGCGTCAGAACTTTGGACCGCAGTACGTTCGTAATACGCTGATTCATCAGCTGGATACCGGCATGATCATGTTGGACGACGGCAGTGGTCAAATGGTCGAAATCACGATGAAGGAATTGGGGGTTTCGCATCCGGTGATTGTGCTGGATAGCGTGCCCAAGCTCGTCATGCTTGATAACCCCGATTACGATCCGGAGACGATGAGCCGAAATGGCGACATGATGTCGACGGGGATAGGGCCCGGCGGACCAATGGGTCCCATGGGAACCGAAATTGAAATTGTGCCGGCGAAAATTCCGGTCAAGGTTTACGAGTTTACCGTGCAGTTTTGTTGGCAAGAAACGCCGATGAGCAAGCGGATCGAAAACAAGAAAATTCAAGCCGAAGCCGAGGCCGAAGCTGCGGCCGCCGCGTTAGCCGAGGAGGGCTACTAAGCCATGGATAAAATTCGCGTCTTTCTCATGACGATGAAGAAGTACGGATTCTGGGTCCTGACCGGAACGGTGCTTTGCGTCTCCTTGGGCGTCTGGATGTACGCGTCGATGTCGATCGACGCAGACCTGGCGAAGCAAAAATCGGCGATCGAAGCGAAGAAAAGTTCGGCGCAAATGATCGCTTCGACTCTCGAGCATCCGAACGAAAAGTTTGCGGCGGGGATGGAAGATTGGCTGCAGCGCTATCGCCAAGACATCGCCAAAAGCTGGCAGTATCAATGGGAGTCGCAGCAGAAAGAGTTGGTCTGGCCGAAAGAACTGAACGCCGGGCGAATCGATTTTGCCGCGACCGTAAATTCCGTGTTGCAAAATCGTCCCATCGAAGCGGCGCTCGACGAAGAGTTGGTCAAAGGCAGGACCGGACTAACGACCTCGCTGTGCGAACTTTATCGCGACTATATCAAAGAAGAATTGCCGAAGTTGGCCGAAATCATTGACGCCAAGTGGACCGCCCAAGAAGGCGGGGGACGCGGAATGGACGCCTATAGCGCCACGGACTATGCCTTTGAAGGGGGAGGTCCGATGGGCGGCGCCGGGATAGGGGGCGTCGGATTGGTGAAGCGTCCTGTGGTCGAATGGGATTCAGCGAATCAGCAGAAGATTCAGTCTGAAAACTTCGACTGGTCGAAGCGTCCGAACAATCGTCCCACGCCGCGCGAAGTTTTGTACGCTCAGGAAGATCTCTGGGTCCTCGAAAACCTGATGCGAATCATTAAAGCGGTCAACGGCGATAC
The DNA here is from genome assembly GCF_024584705.1 of Blastopirellula sp. J2-11. Classification (GTDB taxonomy): domain Bacteria; phylum Planctomycetota; class Planctomycetia; order Pirellulales; family Pirellulaceae; genus Blastopirellula. The sequence goes on along the minus strand of NZ_CP097384.1, from coordinate 5,387,757 downwards.
CACCGAGCACCACCTCGCGGCGATTAAAAGAATCGAAGCGATCGAACTCGGTAAAGGAGTCGCAACGCTCCGTATCCAGCTCGAAAAACCTCCCATGATCGCCGCCGCGGGTGAAGACGGCATGATGGGAATGGATGGAATGATGGGCGGGATGGACGGCATGGATCCCGACATGATGGAAGAAGGAATGATGGACGGCATGGATAGCCCCTACGGCGAAGGTGGAATGATGGGAGGCGCTATGGCGCCGATCGATCCCGCCCAATTTCGCTATGTCGATAAAGACTACAAGAAGATCGATGCCGAAACGTTGAAAACGGCGATGACCGCTCCCACCTCCGAAGACTATTATCTCGCGGTGGCTAAGCGTTTGCCGGTCCGGATGCGGATCACGATCGATCAACGCAAAATTGACAAGTTGCTCGTCGAGTGCGGCAACGCCGATTTGATGTTGGAAGTGCGCCAGCTTCGCTTGAATCCGACTGCTGGGAGCAGCAGCGGCGGTGCTTACGGAGGAGGTTTGGGCGGCTTCGACGGAGGAGGCGGTTATGATGAAATGTACTCGAGCTCGCCCGGCGGCGGACAACAAAAAGCCGATAATCGGTACGATGTGCCGATCGAGGTTTACGGCATTGTTTACATCTACAATCCCGTGAATAAAGAACTGTTGGGCATTACCAACGAGAGCGAATCGGAAGATGGCGATAGTGCCGACGGCGAGACCGCACTGCGGTCCACTGCGGTTCGCTAGTCAGCGTGAGTCGAGCGCGGCGGATAGAAAAAAGTTACGGAACATGCGGGGAAGCGACTTCCCAAAAGGTGAGGGAACTACGACATGCAAAAATTAGATTTGCAAAGCGGCGGCATGAAATCGAAGCTGATCTTGCACATTGAGAAGATCGTCTTTGGCGTGGCGGTGTTGCTGGTCGTGACGTTCATCTACTTCGGCGCGCAGCGCGAAGGGATTAGCGTGACGCCGGATCAGGTGAAACAAGTCGCTGAACAAGCTTCCGCAACGATCAACAACTCGGAATGGACGCCGGTCGAAAAGAAGCGTTGGACTGATCCGGTCTACGAGCAACGCGCCGAGTTGGCTCAAAACCCGATCAACATCAGCAACTATGCGGCGATGAGCGAGTTCGGTCCGCCGATGTATCAATCGATTCAAAAACGTATCGATCCCAAAGTTCTGACGGTCGAAAAGCTGGAAGCGAAGTCCGGCTTCGCTCCGTTTGTCTATGACGACAAACGAATGGCCGGATTGGCCGGAGGCCGAGGCGAAATGATGGATGCAGGCGGATACGGCGGCGGAATGGAGTATGGACCCGGCGGACGCCAGTCGAAAGATATGCCCCCGGTGATGACCCCGGAGCAGCAAAAGCGATTTGGACCAGCCCGAGCGACCGCCGGCACGCGCATCGAAGGCAAGCACTTTGTCGTGATTACCGGATTGATTCCGTTTGAAAAACAATGGGATGAATTTGACGCCGCACTGCTCGACGCCGCAGGCTACGATCCGCAACGCGACGTGCCGAAATACATCGGTTTCGGCGTGCGTCGTCGGGAGATGTCGCCCGACGGCAAGTGGGGCGAATACAAAGACCTGGTGCCGCAATTGGCCTTCGCCGATGCGATCAAATGGGCCTTCCGACCTGAGGAAGTGATCCCGCCGGAATACGCGCATCCGCTGCTCACTTTCCCAATCGCGCCGATGTTATTGGTCGATCCGGCCGAGTACGCACGGCATTCGGAGGTGCCGAAATGGCTGCCTGCAATGCAGGGCGGAATGATGGGCGAAGGCGGCTACGGCGGAGTCATGGGAGAATATGGCGGCATGGAGACCGCGGACGGAGTGATGCCGACCCCGCAATTGCCGGAATTCAACGCAGACTCCGCTTTCTTTCCTGGGTTCGCCAACCAAGGGGGACGCGGCGGTATGGGGGAAGGCGGATTTCCCGGCGGCATGGGCGCCTACGGCGGCATGCCAGGGTATGGCGGCGCTGGCGAAATGATGGAAGGTCGCGGCGCCGGTCGACGCGTCAGGGGCGGTCGCGGTGGCATGGGCGGCGGAATGTATGGCGGCGAAGGCGGCATGGGAGGCGGCGCATCGGGTTACTCGAAAGAGAAGATGTTCCGCTTTTATGACACCACCGTTAAAGGAAACACGCAGTACCAATATCAAGTCAATCTCTGGCTCGAGGATCCAAACAATCCGGTGGCGCCGCTTGGTGGCGCCCAACAGCGAGGAGGCTCGAACATGGCTCCTTCTTCGGTGACGCTTAGCCGCGAAACGCTGGCGCGAATCGCCCAGAAGAAGCAGGAAGCTGGCAAAGATCCGGTGAAACTGAGCAAAGCCTCTCGGTTGGAAACGGACTACTCGAAACCGAGTTCCGTAGTGAAGACGACGATCGAATCGACTGTCCTCGCCGGAAACGTGAAGACCGGGCGTGAGCAACGATCCAACGACGGAGCCAATCGACTTTTGAATTCGCGTGAACCTCAAGCGACCGTATTGGGCGTCGCCTGGGATGAGGCGGAAGGTCTCTTGTCGACCCAGAAAATATCGGTCGAACGGGGAGATTCGGTGAATGTGGTCGATGACTTGTGGACCTTGAATCCCGGCACGCTGATGTTCGATAAGAAAGAGGACTACGAGATGAAGACCAATGCGGTGGTGCTCGATATGCGCGGCGGCGACACGCTGCCGGGACGATATCGTGATCCTGCCGAAAACGAAGCGCTGGTGAGTCCCGGCGAGATTCTAGTCATGGACGCAAGGGGGAACATCTCTATTCATAAAGAACTGAAAGACCGCAACGACTTCTCGCTGTTTGACTTCACTCCGCCTGAGGTGAAAAAGACGTCCGGCGGTTCTGATGATCCCTATGGTTATGGCGAAGGGATGGAGGAAGGCGGTCGACGTGGTCGCGGTCGCGGGCGAGGAGAGTAGACCACTCTCGCGTCTCGTAAAAAGCAAATGCGATTCGGAGCGTCGTCCGTCTGGGCGGCGCTCTTTTTTTATGCGCCGATCGAAACGCCAAGACGGTTCACTTTGGCGTTTGCAGCCCCCATTTTGCAGTGGCGAGATTTGGTGGAAGCGAAGGAATGGAACACAACAAGCCCATGGATGAAGTACGGAAAAGCAGGAGAAGAATCAACGTTGCGCTAACGCTATCGAGTTGGACAAGCCGCAGCGGTCCGTCCTAATGTGGCCAAGTGGTGGTGAAGCGGCAAGCGACGCGACCTTGGCGAAATTGCTCTACTTGAAACTAACGGGATTGCCGTCGTTGCGATTACCGAGATTCGAGAATACGTCTCGATCAATCGTATATGGAAGAGCGCGAACGCCGCCATCAAGCAACAGCGCGTTGAAGGTGCTAGGATGCGCCGAGCCGAATCGCTGCTGACCAGCTTCACCACGAGCGTCACGCGTGGGAGCCAACGTGGTAGCTCGTACGTTGGCGAACGTGGACGGATCGTTTGGTCCTTCCCAGCCGGCGGCATAGCCAAGTTTGTCGGGGTAGGTGGTCGATACCGATTCATCGTCGGCATCATCCAGCGCCACTTTCTTTTCGGCAATCAGCAATGTGTTGGTCGTTCCATCGCTCGCGTTGACAAAACGGAGCAAATTTTTTTGGACGTCGATCGGGTAGGGGACATCCGGTGGAGGAGGAGGGCAAGTGACATCGACTCCCCAGGTCCGCGTAATCATGCCGGTCCCCTCCTGATTTGCGGCGGCATAATCAATTAGTCCGCGCACGATCGGAGTTTCGTCAAGACTCTCGGCATAGTCACCGTTATTTTTCAGGCGGCAGTAAAAGTCGTTGGACGGTCCTTTTGCTATCGGTCGACGCCGAGTTGGACAAAAATAGATCGGAATGGTCGCGGCGGTGGCGAAAATTGCGCGTTCATGATCGCTAGCGCCGGGGCCCCCTTCATGCACGGCTTGTTGCTCAAGAAAGGGCAAGATTTGAAAGGCCCAGCCGGCTGCCTGACGTTCGGCGATTTCTGGTTTTCCATCCGTAAACGTTGGGTGCAGGTCATAGGCGTACCCGCCGGCAGGGAAGAACTGATACGAGTCATGGTGAAAGTGCCAGGCGAGACCGATTTGCTTCAGATGGTTGGCGCATTCAATGCGACGAGCGGCCTCGCGGGCCATCTGCACTGCAGGTAGTAGAAGCCCCATCAAAATGGCGATGATTGCGATCACGACCAAAAGTTCGACCAGCGTAAATCCAGTACGGCTACGAGCAGTCATCGCGGTTCTCAAAAATTGGAGAGGTCCCGGCACGGAATAATTTTTAAGCTAACGCTGCTCACCAGAGACGGCAAAGAACCGGTCAAGATTGGCAGACTATTAGCGCCGATCGTACGAGAATCTGTTTGGCGCGACCGCTAGCGATTCGGGATGCATGAACGCATGACTATTTCCGAATGATGAAAGATGCGGAGGCGATGTCTGTGTTGACGATCAGACCGTGAAGAGATCGCTGGCTGCTGATCATCGAGCGATTCACTTTCTTCTCTGCGACCAGCAACGTTTGGGGCGTGGCGCCGGCGAATCGATGCCATGGATGCACGGAGAATAGCTCTCGCGATGACGCCGCCTTCACGGAAATAAGTATTGACAAAGTGTCACGATTGTGTAATTATTTGCTGACGATAGTTGCAGTCGAATCGCAATCTGGTCGATGGCGGACCTAGAGGATCTCCAGCCCTTAGGCCCGAAGCGGCCGTTCCAACCTAGCCCGGGGTGGAGTTGCGATTTTTCGAGCCAAGTAAACACTAGAGCGGTTTTCAGCTAGCTGACCCATTTTGATTTTCCAACGATTGAAAGTGAAGACGGTGCTGCGCGGCACGTATCGACATCAGCCGCACGGCGTTAGCCGCGGTTTCTGTTACCAATTGTCTTTCGCAAATGAGTTCCCATCAGAAACCGGTGCTAACGCACTACGGCTAATAAAATCATGGCGCCTGAAAATTGTCGCGTGACGGAACACTAGCCCGCAGCGCCAGCGAGGGAATACGGCTCGCCAATTCAATCCGTGTTGGGATCGCCAACTCTATTCCCTCGCTGGCGCTGGCGGGCTAGTGTGACGATTTGCGGTTGATTCTGGCCGTATTAACGTCCTTCTTTCGTGTTCGATCGTTCGTGAATTGCAAATAGCGCAACTCCAAAAACTCCACCCCGGGCTAGAAACAGGACGGCCGCGTTGGGCCTAAGAGATGGTCGGTGGTGCAGAACGCTAGTGTTGGATCGGTTCAATCAGTTGGACAGAAAAGCGAAGTGGTCCAGTCCTGTCCCACGTTTCGGGTCCAATCCTGTCCCATGTTTCGGATCCAATCCTGTCCCACGTTTCGGATCCAGTCCTGTCCCACGTTTCGGGTCCAGTCCTGTCCCATGTTTCGGGTCCAGTCCTGTCCAACGTTTCGGATCCAGTCCTGTCCCATGTTTCAGATCCAGTCCTGTCCAACGTTTCGGATCCAGTCCTGTCCAACGTTTCGGATCCAGTCCTGTCCAACGTTTCGGATCCAGTCCTGTCCAACGTTTCGGATCCAGTCCCAGCCCAGGACTGGTGGGCGCTGAAGGTAGACATTTACAGCCGCATGCCGGCCCGACGCGTCGAGCCATGACGCGGAGGCGGAGAAACGGGGGAGGCGGAGAAGCGGAACGGGGCGTTAGTCGAGACTGACCGGGTTGCCGTCGCTACGATTGCCGAGATTCGTGAATACCGCCAAATCGATGGTAAACGGCAGGAAGCGAACGCTGCCGTCGAGCAGCAGCGCCGTTAATCCGCCGGGGTGCGAAGAGCCGAAGCGTTGCTGTCCTTCGGTGTTCAACGCATCTGGTTGAGGATTAAGCGTTGTGGAGCGAACCGTATCGAAAGTGGTCGACGTCCCTGGAACCCAGCCAGAAACATACCCGGCGTTTTCGCCTGGTTCACGATCGGACTCGCTGCTGATGATCGAGCGATTCACTTTCTTCTCGGCGACCAGCAACGTTTGGCTCGTGCCATCGGTTGCATCGGCGAATCGAAACAGACGCTTCTTCATGCTTCCAGTGTCGGTTGGACAACTGCCGGAGGTGGCGCCCGGCCAGGTTTGCGTCAGAATGCCTGTTCCATCGGCATTGGACGCGGCGTAGTCGGTCAGGCCGTGCGTCAGTTTGCGACTAGCGCTAACCGGCAAGGTTGCATGGTCTGGCCCCATGCAAAAGAAATCATTCGTTAGTGCTTTGGCGTAGGGTTGGCGACGTGAAGGACAGTAGTAGCCAGGGATCACCCCGCCGATTGCATTGGAGGAACACTCTAGGTCGGTCGTTCCGCCGGCTCCTTCGTGGATCGCCTGCTGTTCTAGAAACGGCAGGATCTGGAAGGCCCAGCCGGCTGCCTGACGTTCTCCCACTTCGGGACGCCCGCCGGTAAAGGAGGGGTGAACGCTTTGCGAATAGCCGCCGGTGGGAAGATATCGAAAGGTATCGTGGTGATTGTGCCACCCGAGGCCGATTTGCTTCAGATGGTTGGTGCATTGAATCCGGCGAGCCGCTTCGCGAGCCATCTGTACCGCGGGAAGAAGCAGCGCAATCAAGATCGCAATGATCGCGATCACGACCAAAAGCTCAACCAGCGTAAAACCAGTACGGCCGCGAGCGATCACGGTCTCCCCTCTAAATGGTGTAGTGTTCCGGCATCTCGTATTTTAGCCTATCCAGGGACAGCATCAGAGGCAAATGACGAACCGGCGGACCGCAAAGTTTTGAGAAAAGCAGCGGCGAAATAGGGGATTCGTTGCTATCGTATGGCGCGACAACAACTTAGCAATATTGGACAATTGCGGCGGATCGGCTGCGTTTTCCCACCGCAGAGCGTTGTTTGGGCTTGTAAACCCCAAAACATCTGGCAAAATAACGTGTTTCCGATTCTCTCAAGAGTCGCAAGAGAAGCTCCTGACTCCGCCGAAGCTGTGAAATGCGGCGGAATATCCATATAAGACAATTGAGTTTTGAGGGTTCCGATGGCCGAAGTGCTGAACGTTAAAAAGCGTGAGCTGACGGGCAAGCTTAACAACCGTCGCCTGCGTAACGCTGGCAAAATCCCGGCTGTGCTGTACGGCAACGGGCAAGAGTCTGTGTCGTTGGAAGTCTGCGCCGACGAGTTTGCGGCGATCGTTCGCCACAAAGTGAAGAACATTGAATTGGCCGGCGACATCACGGGCAACGTGGTGATGCGCGACATTCAATGGGACACGTTTGGCGTCGACGTCCAACACATCGATTTTTACCGCTAGTCCTTGCAGTCAAGCTTGAATGCGGCATGAAATTGGTAGTGGGTCTCGGAAATCCTGGACCTAAATACGACAAAACGCGGCATAACGTCGGTTTCGAGGCGCTGGATCGCTTCGCCGCCGGAACAGGCGTTACGCCGAGAGCCAAATTCAACGGAAATATCCTCGAACTTGGCGTGGGAGAAGAGAAGACGATTCTTCTCTACCCTCACACCTTTATGAATAACAGCGGGACAAGCGTCCGGGCCGCATTGGATTTTTTCAAGCTGCCCAGCGAGTCGGTGCTGGTCGTTTGCGACGACTTCAACTTACCAGTCGGTACATTGAGGTTTCGCAGCGGAGGTTCGGCCGGCGGCCAAAAAGGGCTGGCGGATATCCTTCGCAAAATGGGGACGAACGATGTGCCCCGGTTGCGGATCGGCATCGGTCCATTGCCGCAATCGAGAGACGTCACCAGTTTCGTCCTGGGGAAATTTGCTCCCCAAGAGCGGGCCGAGATCGACTTTACGCTGGATCGCGCAATACGCGGCGTAGCGGACTGGATCGCTCACGACCTCAAGTACTGCATGAACCAATACAACTAACGCCGACTTCGGTTAGCAACAACACAATTTAGGAGATCAACCTTGGCGGCCAACGTTTATGAAGGGCTGTTTATCCTGGATTCCAATCGGTACGGTCGCGACCCAGGCGGCGTGGCGGGCCAGATTCAGGAACACGTCGAGAAGCTCGGCGGCGAAATTTTGGTAAGCCGAATGTGGATCGAGCAACGTCTCGCTTATCCGATCAACGGCCACCGCAAAGGGACCTACTGGTTGGCTTACTTCCGATTGGAAAGCACCAAGCTGACCGATCTGACTTACCAGTGCAACATCAACGATAACTTCCTGCGGTTTATGTTCGTAAAGCACGATCCGCGGATTGTCGACATGTTGGTCGCTCATGCCGATGGTTCGGCGGAAGAGACCCCCGAAGAAGAAACGCCAGCTGAGACCGCCGAACCGGCGACCGTCGAAGCGGCGGCGGAATCCGCCGAATAGGACACGCATTTTTTGCGTTTGGCAAGTCGCGTGACGCCAGTCGTTTTGGTACGCTTGTAGTTAACAAGCGTTCACCATCGCGGCGATCGCTCCCGCGGTTTTAGCTACAGAGGAGATCGACACATGGCGAGTTTTAACCGGGTGATCCTGGTCGGCAACGTGACGCGAGACATCGAGGTCCGCTACATCCAAAGCGGATCGGCTGTCGCGGAAATCGGCTTGGCCGTCAACGATCGCCGCAAGACCGCTTCGGGCGAGTGGGTGGACGAAACAACGTTCGTCGACGTGACGCTCTGGGGCCGGACGGCGGAAATCGCCGGCGAATACTTGAGCAAAGGCTCGCCGGTGTTGATTGAAGGTCGTTTGAAACTCGATACTTGGGAAACCGACGGGCAAAAGCGCTCGAAGCTTCGCGTCGTCGGTGAAAAGATGCAGATGCTCAGCGCTCGCGGCGCTGGCGGCGGCGGAGGCCAAGCTGGTCCTTCGGGCGGCGGACAGCGACGCCAACCGCAATCGGCGCCCAATCGCGGCGGCGGCGGCCAAGGTGGCGGTGACGCAGGCAATTATGGCGGCGGTGACGATTACGATTCGTTCGGTGGTTCGTCGTCAGACGACATCCCGTTTTAATACAGACACACATACAGTACTGATCAGAAGCCCCGCGCAGCAAACGCCAAACAGTGGTGATTTGCCGTTTCGCTGGGCCGAGTGAGAAGCGAGAGGAACAGCGATTATGGCGACCACGAAAGCTGAAAAGCATAGCGAACGTGTTTGGAAGCGTCTGCCCAAAGGGCAAAACGGCGGTATCGAATTGCTGCTGATCCAATCGGTCGATCACTTGGGCAAGCAAGGGGACGTTGTCGAAGTCCGTCCCGGCTACGCCAACAACTATTTGATCCCGCAAGGCCTGGCGACGATCGCGACCCCGCATCACAAACGCATGGTCGACAAGCATCGCGCCAAGTTGCTGGAGATTGAAAAGTCGCGTCTGGCCGGGCTTCGCGCCATCGCCGATCTGCTCAACCGCCAGAGCGTCACAATCGAAGCGAACGCCAACGACGAAGGTCACTTGTACGGTAGCGTTGGCCCGGCTGATATCGTTTCGGCTTTGAAAGAACAGAACTTCACGATCACCGCCGATCAGGTTCGCCTGGAAGGTCCGCTGAAGGAACTGGGGCTCTACACGGTCAAGATTCATCTGCACGCCGAGATCGAATCGGAACTCAAAGTGTGGGTCGTGCCGACCGTTTCTGGCGACGAATAGTCTCCTCTCACGAGGCGATTTTTCGCGACTGATCCATTCCCAACAAAGAGCCGTCCCGCAAAGGACGGCTCTTTTTTTGACAAGTTATGCACGCCCGCTTTTTTGCGTGGAAGCGTTATGCCGCCAAGACTTGCGGCGCGACTTTGGCGCCCAGCGGCATCGTTCGATTGTGACGCTAGATCGCCTCGGTATGATGAAGCCCGCGGCAAGCGGTCGCTCTCTTCGATGATTCATCAAGGAAGGTTCTCATGAAGTCCAAATTCAAACGCGTCGATCAGCCCGAGCGGCCGACAGCGGAGATCCTCGATCGGCAACCGCCGTGCAATCTGGAAGCCGAGATGGGCGTACTAGGGAGCATCTTTCTGCTGCCGGACTGCGCCGACGAAGTGGTGATGATCGTTCGCCCAGACGACTTCTACGACGAGGCGAACAAGAAGCTGTATGAGCATATGGTCCGCTTGCACGATAGCGGTCGCAAAGTTGACCTGACGTTGTTGGCCGAACAGCTGAAATCGGATGGTGACTTTGAGTTTATCGGAGGCGCCGCCTACCTGGCCCGCGTGCTCAACAGCGTGCCGAACGCAGCGCATGCTGAGCATTACGCCCAGATCGTCGCCGCGAAGTCAATCAACCGTAATCTGATTTCCGCCGCAACCGAGATCCTGCGGGACGCCTACGACGAAAACGACAAGGCCGATCGGTTGGTCAGCAGTGCGGAAGAAAAAATCTTCGCGATCAACGATAGCCGTAGCTCGAGCTCGATGGCCAGCATGAGCGAGATCGTCACCGCGTCGATGGAACGGATCGACGCGCGGCTGCGCGGCGAGCACCTCGATGACGGCGTGGCGACCGGCTACACCGACTTGGATGGGCTGACCGGCGGCTTTCATGGCCAGGAACTACTGATTCTGGCGGCTCGTCCCTCGATGGGAAAAACGGCGTTTGCAATGAACATCGCCGAGAACGTCGCCGTGCATGACAAGACGCCGGTGCTGTTTATCAGTCTCGAAATGGGTTCGACCGAGCTTTGCGATCGCTTGCTTTGCTCAGTCGCCCGTGTGAACGGCCATCGGCTGCGCAACGGCACGATCTCGGCGGACGATCGTCGGCGCTTGGTCGAAAAGTCGGCGCTTGTCGCCGAGTCGCCGCTGTTTGTCGACGACGCTCCGACGCGCACCGTTTCGCAGATCGCGGCCGGCGCTCGTCGGATCAAACGGCGTCATGGGCGGTTGGGGATGATCGTGATTGACTATTTGCAGCTGATCGAACCCGACAATTCCAACGACCCCCGGCAAGAGCAGGTCGCGAAGATCGCTCGCCGCTTGAAGGGACTGGCTCGTGAAATGGACGTGCCGATCTTGTGTTTGGCCCAGTTGAATCGCCAGGCGGAAGCCTCCAAAGACAATCGGCCGAAGTTGAGCCATCTGCGTGAATCGGGGGCTATTGAACAAGATGCGGATGTCGTGATGTTCGTTCACCGTGAAGAGTACTATCATCATGGAGAGGAGCGAGATCAGTTCTCCGGCAAGGCCGAAATCATTATCTCGAAACAGCGTAACGGCCCGATTGGCGACGTTCACCTGACCTGGCTCCGAGACTTTACCCGTTTTGAAAACGCTTTCGAGCGAGAACCAGACGACTTTTCAGCCTTCAACGGGGGGGGCGAGTTTTAGCGCCGATTCCACGGACTCTTGCGAGCAACGAGCGCCTGCATGGATCAAATCCTCGGCTTCAAGGTTTGGGACCACGAAGAAAAGTGTCCTTATTTAGCGGGACGCCGCGCAAGGCTACCGCTCTACTATCCCTTGACCGTAATGTCTGGCGCCGATCTCGATCTCGCGTTGTCGCAAGGCGCGCGTCGTGCCGGCGTCTATCTCTACCATGTCAGTTGTCGTGCCTGCCGCGCTTGCGAACCGATTCGCATAGACGTCCGTCAGTTTGAACCGCGGCGTCGGCATCGTCGCGTGCTAGCGAAAGGGGACGCGCAGCTGGCGACGGTCATCGGTCCGGCCGTTGCAGATGCAGAGCGAGCCGCGATCTACAACCTCCACAAAGAGCAGCGCGGCTTGGCCGATGAAGGGCATTCGCCGATCAACGCCGATCAGTACCGCGAGTTTCTGGTCGAGACCTGCTGCGAGACGGTTGAGTTTGGATATTTTCGGAAAGATCGCCTGGTCGCTGCGGCAATCGCCGATTTGGGAGAGAACTCGTTGTCGGCGGTTTACTGCAGCTATGACCCGACCGAGAGCGACTTGTCATTGGGGACCTATTCCGTTCTCAAACAATGGGAGTTTTGTCGCGAGAGCGACAGACGCTATCTCTATCTTGGCTTCTATATCGCCGAATCTCCCCATATGAACTACAAAGCCTCGTTCTTGCCGCATCAGCGTCGCATCGCTGGCGACTGGACCGACTTCCCCGCGAGCTAGCAATCGCGAGCTCTTCCGGCGCCGAACAGAACGCTGCTGCGTCTCGTAACGTATCGCATTGCTGATAGTTGCGCAAACAAGACTGAATCCGTCTTGTCGTAGAGTCGCTCTTTCAGTATCTCTACCCAACCGCTTACTTAGGCTAGATGCCTAACGCCGCGCACGGATTGCGCGGTGGGCCAAAATTCAAGGACGAAACAGTGCGAAATTGCCGCCAACGAACTGCTTTCACGCTCGCTCTGGGGTGTGGACTGTTGCTCTTGCTAGCAAACTGCAACACCGGCTACAGCCAAGAATTTGATCCCACAACGATCGATCCGGCGCTGCTTGCGACTTCGCCGGCAGGGCCAGGCATGACCCCCAGTCGGCCGTTGATCGTCGATTTGCGGATAACCGGCAACAACCAAACGCAGGAAGCGAAAATTCGCTCGATGATTCGCTCGCGTGCGGATCGCGAGTTCGATCCCGAGATGATTCAGTCCGACGTTCGCAAATTGGCCGAGTCAGGCCTATTCAAAGACGTCAAGATTTTGACGCAGCAGTCGGCCGAAGGGGTTGTGGTCACGTTCCAGGTATTTGAACGCCCGGCGATCAAATACGTCGAGTTTCTCGGCAACGAATCGGCGACCGAGAAAACGTTGCTGAAAAAATCGGGCCTGACGGTCGGCGGCGCTCTCAATCGCTTTGTGGTCGAAGACGCGCGACGCCGCGTCGAAGAATACTATCGCACGCGCGGACACGGGATGGCGACCGTGACGATCGCCGAGGGAAACGAGAAAGACGACGAAGGGGTCGCGTTCATGGTTCACGAAGGCCCCTTGGCTCGCGTGTGGTCGACCGAATTTGTCGGTAACACGATCGCTTCCGGCGGCCGTTTGAAAACGCAGGTGAAATCCAAGCCGGGCATTTTGTGGTACATCCGCGGCAAAGTGGAATACGACCAAATTGAAGCCGACGTGGAAGCGCTGACGTCGTACTACCGCGGGCTCGGTTACTTTAAAGCCCAGATCAATCGGATCATGGAATACAACGACTCGGGACAGTGGGTGAACATCACGTTTGTCGTGGACGAAGGTCCTCGCTACGAAGTGCGCAGCGTCGCATTCGTGGGGCAGACGAAGTTCACCGACGAGCAGTTGGCGACGCAGGTCAATTTGATGGAAGGTCAGTACTTCGATCAGAAGAAAATGAACTCGGACCTGGCGGCGCTGACTGACCTATACGGCGCCCAAGGCTACATTCACGCCGATGTGCAAGCCGAACCCCGATTTTTGGAAGAGCCGGGCCAACTCGACCTGGTCTATGACATTCGCGAAGGGGATCAATATCGCGTCGGTAAGATCGACGTAAAGATTGACGGCGACTATCCGCATACGCAACGTGACGTTGTCTTGAACCGCTTGGACTTGGTGCCCGGCGACATCATCGACATTCGTAAGATTCGCGACAGTGAACGACGCTTGATTTCTTCGCAGCTGTTCGTCAACGAGCCGCATCGCGGAATCAAGCCGACGATTCAAGTCAAACCGCCGGAAGTGAGCGACATTGCCGATCAACGCTCGAGCAACTCCGGTCCGACTTATCGAGGACAAAGTCCTGAGCCGACGATGCAGCCCAGCGGATACAATTCGTCGCAAATGCCTGCGGTTCAGATGGGTCGGCAGACGGCCCCGCCCGATTTGCGTTCGTCTCGGTATTCGGCAAGTCCTGCCGCTGCGCCCTGGTAACCTTGAAGCCTGCGACATTGATTGAGGCGACCTCCCCCCGGTCGAGAAGGATTCGTTCGTGCGAGACAGCTGTAAACTAAAAAGCCTGATGCTGTTATCGGCCATCATCATGATGATCGGCTGCACAACGCCTGGCGCTCACGTCGCGGCCCTCCCATCGACGTTCTCGGCCGGACCTGCGGATCGTACGCTTGTCGCCGCGGCCAAGCCGCCGATTGTGCGCGCTCAGGATGCGCCGCTCGCGGCCGATAGCGGTGCGCCGCGACAAGCTTCGCCTGGCAATGACAGCCAGTACCGTGGGGGAATGCCCGCGTCGGGACAGCCGGTTCAACAGGTCCAGTACGAAACGCCTCCGCTGCCGCAGGCGCCCGCCGCCGGGCAGAACGTTCCGCCAGGTAATTACACTGCCGCACCGCAAGCGAACCCGTATCCGCAGTCGAGCGTAGTCGGCGCCGCGCCCTACAATCCAAACGCTTATCAGCAAGCGGTGAACAACGGCTATGTGCAACAGCAGCAATTGCCGCCGCCTGCTTCGATCCAGCCGCTGGGACGTCCTCTCGGCGGTGCTCCGATGTATAGCCCGCCGCTTGGTCCGGATGCGATCGTCGGGCCGAACCCGATGTACGATCCCGGTCGGCAACAATATATCCCAGGACGGACCGCCGACATTTTGGTCAATGCTCAAGAAGCGCAGACCGGTCGCTTTCAGTTTGGCGTCGGCGTGAACTCCGACGCTGGCGTGACGGGGTCGATCGTCGTTGATGAACGAAACTTTGACTACTCGGCGGTTCCGACCAGTTGGGATGACGTCTGGAATGGACGTGCGTTTCGCGGGGCAGGGCAGGGTTTCCGGTTGGAAGCATTGCCGGGCACCCAAGTGCAGCGATACATGGCGACGTTTACCGAGCCCTACTTGTTTCGCAGCAACGTCAGCATGAACCTGAGCGCCTATTACTTTGATCGCATCTATCGCGATTGGAACGAAAACCGTGTTGGCGGTCGCGTCGGTTTTGGCTATCGCTTGACCCCGGACTTGTCGGTCGGCGCCAACATTCGCATGGAAAACGTCGACATCTCGGATCCCCGGTTGAACGGCTCGACCGAATTGAATGACGCCCTCGGCACGCATGATCTGTTTAGCGGCCAGTTGACGGTCACGCACGACACGCGCGATCAAGCGTTTGCACCGACCGAAGGTCACCTGATCGAGTTCAGCTTTGAACAAGCCTTCGGCAGCTACAGTTTCCCGCGTGCCGAAGTCGATATGCGTCGCTACTTTTTATTGCGAGAACGTCCAGATGGATCGGGACGACATACGCTCGGTATTTCAGGTCGTGCTGGGTTCGCTGGTTCGGATACGCCGATCTTCGAGAATTACTTTGCGGGCGGTTACTCGACGCTGCGTGGTTTTGACTTCCGCGGCATCGGCCCAGTGCAAGGAGGCGTTTATACCGGCGGTCCATTCCGCGTCTTGGGCTCGGTTGAGTATACCTTTCCGATCACCGCCGACGATATGCTGAAAGGGGTGATCTTCACCGACTTCGGTACGGTGCAAGAGTCGACAAAATTTGTCGCCGACGAATTTGAAGTTGCTCCCGGCTTCGGTCTTCGCGTTTCCGTTCCGGCGCTGGGTCAGGCGCCGATCGCGCTCGACTTCGCGTTCCCAGTGAACAAGGCCGACACAGACCGCACGCAGGTCTTCAGCTTCTTCATCGGTTACGCTCGGTAGCAGTTGCCTGACGACTCTTAGGCGTCAACCTCTCTTGATAGCGCGTTGCGCGAGCGACTGTGTTGCTCGTCAAGCGTTCCTACTAGCTGATCCATTTTGATCTTCCCACGATAGAAACGGGGAAGCGAAGACGGTGAGACATGGCGTCCCTGTATTGGCGTCAGCCGCAATGCATTAGCCGCGGTTTCTGACAGGAACTCATTGACGACGGAAAATTGAAGACAAGAAACCGCGGCTAACGCCGTGCGGTTCATCTTGGGGGAGAAGCCGGAGCGTAAGGCGACTATTGGTTTTGCTTACTGAACAGCGATTTACTTCGAGCCGCATTGGATTCTCTGACCACATTTCCCTCGCTCGCGCTTTTTGGAGTTGCGCTATTTGCAATTCACGAACGATCGAACATAAATGAAGGACGTTAATACGGCCAGAATCAACCGGAAATCGTCACACTAGCCCGCCAGCGCCAGCGAGGGAATGCGGCTCGCCACTTCAAACCGTGTTAGGATCGCCAACCGTATTCCCTCGCTGGCGGGCTAGTGTTCGATTGATTCGAAATATCGCAACTTCAAAGCTTGCAATTCGGGCTACGAAGAGAAACGGTTAGCCCAACCGTCTCAACAGGGCGCCTTTAAAACCTGCGTTGTGAACTACCGTTCCGACTCGGCGTTAGTACGTTCGCCACTCGAAGTATTCTTTGTGATAGCCGGTGTGACCTGACCATGTGTCGCGCGCCGAACAGGCGCCGAAATAGCCGTAACTGTAAGCCGGCGTGCTGACCGAATAGCCGTAGCCCTGGTAATAGTGGCCGTAGTACGGAGCGGCGTTGGACTTCTGCGGAGTCAGGATCAAATACGACGGCGGAGCAGCCTGGCTGATCGCAACCATAGCGATGCTAAGCGTCAGAGATGCCAAGAGGGTGCGAATCATAGGAAGCGGCCTTGCTGCGATAGAAAATGTTGCGCTGGTGCAACTTTCCTCTGCATCGGCAATCGTAACGTTGTCGGCTGATCGATGCTCGCCGCGTCTTCCCGATTTTCGTCAGTCAGGTCAGATGGTAGCGATCTTGCCGATTATGCCGGGCTCAGTTACTCGAGCGTCCGCCCGATTGCGTAGACTTCTTCGGCGTTCAGAACCCAATCGTTTTGTTCAAACAGCCGCGCCAGCGCTCGCTTATGGATTTTCATTTTGGTTCCGCCGACGCCGATGGCGCCATAGCAGATTCGCCCATCGCGATTCTCGGCTTTGTCCATTGGATCGACGCCTGCTAAACCGACCGGTGGGGCGGCGTTCAGATCAATCAATACTTGTAGGTCAGCCGCTTGTCGCAAGGTTTCTTGACCAGCGAGTTGCACGTTAGCGGCGCCGGCGGCGATCACGACGGCGACGCCGCGCAGGGCCGCTTGTAGGCTTTCGTCATCGCTGACGGCGAACGGTTGGAAGGCGCCTTCCGCGACATCGGCTTGCAGGCTCTCGCAGACGTTGGTCGCTTTTTCAAGTCGCCGCGAGGCGATACGCACATGCGCGCCTTGCCGGGCCAAGAGTCGCGCCGCCCGTTGTCCTACCGGACCGGTTCCCGCCAAGACGAGAGTCTCGGCCCCGGCTAGTTGAAGATGTCTGCCGGCGGCCAAGACGGCTGCTGCGGCGGTGGTGTTGGCGCCGTTGGGATCAAATAAGATCGAGACGCGCATCGGTCCGAAGAAGCTGCCGACGGCAGCCGACAGCAACGTTTCGGCCTGCGCCACGTCGCTGCCGCCGATGAAGATCGCCGAGTTTTTCAACTCGGCCGGCGAGCGCGTAAAGATCAAGCCGTAGACTAGATCACGAACTTGCGCGGCGCTGACTGCGCCGTGTCGAAAGAGTTGATCGACGCCGGAGTCAACGGCGACAACGCTGTCGAAGGTGCTGATTTGCGGGTCAGGATCAAGCTGCAATAAAACTTTGGAGGTCGACATGCGCAGAACTCACGAAGTGGGCAAAAAAGAAAACCGCCCGGGAAGGACGGTTTTCTGAAGTTGTCGAAAGAGCAAAAGCGTCGTCTGGCGACTTAGAAGCCGCGGAACGGGTGGGCCGCTTTTTCTTTGCCGGCCAAGACTTCGTCGATAGTCGGTTTGCCGCCCATGGCGCCGGCGATCGCCGCCTTGGTGGCTTCGTAGTTGTACTCGAAGATTTTCTTGTCGTCGTCCGCTTCCCAGTGAATGAAGACGCCGCAAACAATCACGAGATCTTCGCACTGATCTTTCGGGATAATACCAGCTTCGACCGAATCAGCGACCGCTTTGGCGACAGCCGCTTGGGCCGGGCCAAACATCTGGGTCGCTTGCTTGGCGCCTTTGATGGTGACCTTGGTGATCGTGACCGTCGCCGGTTTGACCAGCAGATTCGGTTCGAGCACGGCCAGCAAGTTCGAGTGGCCAGCGGTTTGGGTCGATAGGGCGCTGGCGAACGCGGCGCCGACGGGACCGGTTTTGGAACCGATCATGAGATCAATGTGGGCGATTTCGTTACCATCGCCGGCGAGCGCTTCGCCAATGAACATCGACATGCGTAGTTTCTCCCGGAAGTGAAAATTGGATGGAGCGTCCCGAAGGGGGCGACCGCTCGGGGAAAGGCTATCGGGGCGGCAGCCCTAGCAGCGCAATGTCGCGAAAAAAAGAGCGCGAAACGCATCGGGTCGGGGCGATTGCCGTAGTGCAAAACTTATCAAACCCACACGCGATTGCAACCATGGAAGCGTAACGGGGAGCGGCACGCAAAGAAAAGACCGCCGCGGGGCAGATGCCACGCGGCGGTCCAGCAACAGGTGGGATAAAATCAAAGGTGGGCCGGTGATCGCTACTTCACCAGTTTTAGGGGACGGTGGCCAGCAACCTGGCGGAAGATATCGGTCAAATCCTCTGAATATTCATCGACGGTTTGACCGCCGGGAACATTGAAGTGGACTCCGCCGGTGATTTCGGCGACCTGATCCATCAACGCTTTGTCGGCTCCGGCGCCAAGACTGATTGTGATGATCGTAAAGTCTTGATCAGCACAGAGATAGGCTTCGTTCAGGACGTAATTTTTGGCGGCGTTATTGTTGACGCCTCCGTTGACCCAGTTCGCTTGACCGTCGGTCAGCAGCACCATCATTTTCACGGCGCCCTTGCGCCCCCGAGCTTGCAGCTCCTCACGAGCCACGGTCATCCCACCACCGATATTGGTGTAGTTGTGATAGTGCCCGGCCTGGCGCTGCCGTGACTGGGTCATGATAAACGGCAGGTTCTCGGTCAACGTTGATTCGAGCAGGCCATCACCGTCTGGGGCATTGTAAACAGCTAGACCAATTCGGTCTCTTCCATCCCCTTCTTGCATGAAGTGAACGAACAGATCCACCGAGTTCTTCACCGCGGTGATCGGTTGGGCGCTGGCTTTCCACAAATCGGGCGTCGAATACGACGAATACTGACGCTCCAGTAAATAATTGATCCAGTTGAAGTAGCCGAAGCGATAACGATAGCCGGCGTTATTATTTTGACCCGTCCCCAGGCAATAGTTGATGTAGTCGTTCCAGCTTCCGCCTGGATAGGGATAGGCGGTGTTATTGAGTCCCAACGCCGTGCGGATCGTATTGGTTCGTTGACCGTCGAAATCAAACGACTGCACCTGGTCAGAATTGTCCGGGTTCTTGCCGCTGGTCACCCAGACGTAGCGAATCTCTTGATTGGGATTGGCCGTATAGTTGAGTGACGAACCGGGGTTGTAGTTGTAGGTCGATCCGTTGCTGGTCCTTACGCGGACTTGCTTGATCGTTTTATCAGACTTCACGACAATCGATTTGCCGCGATAGGTGACGGATGAATTCGCCTGGCCGCCGGACTGCGGCGTCGGCCCGTTGACCACGGCGTAGTTCGGATCAAACTGCAGCTCTCCAAAGGCGGGCGATCCAAGATCGGCGTACATCTGCTGAGAGTTGCTATAGATATGATCGAACCCCAATTTTCCGATCGAATTGAATTCGCTGTCATCATTCATGGAGCCTGAAAGGTCAAGCACGAGCATGATGTCGCGAGATTGATAAGTCGCGATCGATTCGGCGGTGATGTCAAACGAGTCGCGTCCGAGCAAATGCCCAAAAAAGAACGGCATATTTTCGTAGGTCATGCGGACACTGACCGTCGTGGGATTCTTCTCGGCGGTGACCACTTGTCCCTCGGCGTCGTTCCACTCGCCGATCGTTAACTGCAAGCCGTCGCCGTACTTTGTCAGAAATTTATCGACGTTGTCAGCGGTGTTTCCCTCGGTAAATTCTTTCCATTGCAGACCGACAGGGTTGTGCGTCAGGTATTCGTGCACTGTGCCGGTAGCGATATCTTCCCCTTCGATCAACGTTCCGGCGCCGGCCAGCGCAGCGGAATCGACCGATCGTTGTAATTGCGATTGCATCGTGAACATGTAGCCCACATCTACGCTGAGCGCCATGAAGCCCATCATCACGATCATCAACACGGCGGCTAGCACGACGATCACCCCGCGCCGAGGCGCAGGATGTACGGAGTATGGTTTTTCTCGATCTCTACGACGCGACGACATTTCGACTCTCCTAGTGGTTGGGCGAATGGGCGCAGCAGCCGACAGGTTGGCGCTGACGCGGGTATCATGGACAAATTGGTGGGGAGAGTTTGGGCTTCGAGCCGCTTCGTGCGGGTACGTCGCGATATAGGAACGGCAGGCGAACGCCTTCCGCAGCAATGGGAAATAGAAAAGCCAGTCGAAATGAATCCAGTGTCCTTGCCCAATGGAAACCATAGCTCGAAATCTTTCGGCAGGCCGCCGCAGAGAAAAAAAATCGCAAAAATCGTCGTGAGCCTCCCATGACTCCTCTTCCCACTCCTTTACGCATCGCCGTTGTGGGATCTAGTTGTCGCGCCGCAGTCGCTTGTTTGCGGCGCAGCGGCGTCGCTGTCGTCGCGGCGGATCAATTCGCCGACGCCGACCTCCGGCTAATGGCTCCCACCAGCCAACTGGACCACTATCCCCACGATATTCCCGCGTGGCTGGCGACGACCGATGCGACCCATTGGATGTATGTCGGGGGGCTCGAAAATCATCCCGATGTCGTCGCCGCCGCCGCCGAGATCCGCCCTCTCTTGGGTGTTGACGCCCCTGCTCTGCCGGCGATTCGTGATCCGTTGTTGCTCCAATCGCGACTGTTGGCCGCCGGCTTTCGATTTCCCGAGACGCAGGTCGAACCTCCCGCGGCGGATCGCTGGATCTCCAAGCCGCGAAGTTCAGCAGGCGGGTTGCACATCCGCGATTGCGCGCAGTCGGCGCCAAACGTGGATGTCGTCTACCAACGATTTGTCCCTGGCCGCTGTTTTGGCGCCGCGTTTGTCGCGATCGCAGGAAAAGCCCAATGCCTGGGCGTTATGCGGCAATTGATCGGGCGAAAATGGAAGACGCCGCAGCCATTTCAATATGCCGGTTCGATTGGGCCGGTCCAACTGTCGCCGTCGCAGCAACAACAGCTTCAGTCGTTGGCCGATTTCCTGGTCGAAACCACATCGCTGCAAGGTCTGTTCGGCGTTGACTTGATCATTCGCGGCGACGAATTATGGCCGCTAGAGATCAACCCGCGTTTTACCGCCGGGATGGAACTGTTGCCGATCGATGCGATGCGTTTGCATCTGTCGGCGTGGCTGCCTGAATGGAGGAAGGAGGGGCCGGATCGGAAATCATCGGCCCCCGCAATAGGCGGCAAGCGGTATCTGTACGCACCATGCGATGTCGCCTGGACGGAATCGCTCGAAGGGATCTTGCAGCAAACGGCGGCGGAGATGTCGCTCAAAATCGCCGACATCCCGATGCCAGGCGTCCTCATTCCACGGTCAGCGCCTTTGTTGACGTTGCTTGGCTCTGCAGCCGAACTGGGCGTCGTATCGAACCGGCTGCGCAATGGGGCCAAGCAGATGCTGCAGCGGCTGTCGTCGGAAAAGTGAACCGGAGTTAGCTTCTCCGTTTGCGCTGCTCGGCGGTTGCGAGCGCTTCTTTCAGATCGGCGCTGGTCGGTTTCCAGTTGCGACCGGCGTGCTGCGGTTGAAAGTCGTCTACTTCGGCCAGGCGAGCGATTTCGCGTGTCGCTTGTTCCATCAGCTCTTGCGGCGTACCGGTCGACGTATCGATCGGTTCGCCAATCTTGACGATTACTCGGGCTCGCATCATGAAGGCGCTTTGCGGCGTCCGGTCGTACGGTGCTCCGATGATATAGATCGGCACGATCGGCACGCCAGCATGTTGCGCGATCATCGCGGCGCCGGGGCGAACCGGCAGCAACAGCTGATCGGTCATGTTGATTCGCCCCTCTGGCAATACGCCGACCAACTCTCCCGCCTTCAACAACTCGATCGCATGGCGGATCGCTTTGGTGTCGCGACCTCCGCGATTGGCCCCGATAGCGCCCGATTGTCGCAGGAACCATGCCAGAGCGGGGTGCTCAACATACTCTCTCGCGACCATCCAGTGGACGACGCGATGCGCAGCAACTTGAATGAAAAACGGATCGGCGCTGCTACGATGGTTAGCGATCAAGACGGCGCCCTTGTCGATCGGAACAGGCAAATTAGGAGGAATTGATGTTCGCCACCAACATTTGGAGAAGACAATGTTGATGCAAGCGAGGATGTATCGCGGAAACGTATAAACGCGCCGCGACCAGCCGGCTAGCCACCAGATGACCGGGATCGCCAGGATCGAGATCAAAAATATTGCTGAGATGATGTCGCGTATCAACGCGGCGTTTCCGATTCGAACAGGGACAGGAACGAAGATGCAGATAGGAATTGTGAGCGATACGCACGGTCAGGTCGAGTTCACTCGTGCGGCAATTCGCATGTTGGAGTCGTTTGAGGTCGCTCAGGTGATCCATTGTGGCGATATCGGTGGAGCCGCAATTATCGAACTTTTCACCAAATGGCCGACACATTACGTCCTGGGGAACGTGGACCGCGACCCCGAGTATCTCCAAGAAAAAATCGAATCAGCAGGGCAAACTTTTTGCGGAATGTTTGGCCAACTGGCGATCGCCGACCGGAAAATCGCGTTTCTTCATGGTCACGACGAAGATCGGCTCGAATCGACCATTCATTCCGGCGATTTTGATCTGGTTTGTCATGGACATACGCATCAGGCCGCCAACTATCTGGTTGGTGAGACGCGCGTGCTGAATCCCGGGGCCTTGTTTCGCGCCAGTCGTCACACGATTGCGATTGTCGACTTGCCAGAGTTAGAAGTGAACATCGTGCCGGTGTAGGCTTCGCCGGATGGTGAGCTTTTTAGGTCTTTGCCCGCGCACGATCGACTTCGCGCTGCAGCGCTTCTCGCACGCCGACATACGTCTGGTGGGCTTTCATGCAGGCCGAGCGAAACGTTTCGGGGCGGCTGACCCCTTTCAGACGGAAGGTCTCGATATTGTCGAGAAAGAAGATCATGTCGCCGGCGTGGTACCACGCTTGTCCCGGACGGACTTCAATCTCGATCCGATTGAAGCGATCAAGATCGACCCAGCGATCCGGCTTGCCGCTGAGCCCTTTCTCGATGATCACGCGGCGGTTCGTCAACCGATAGTGCGTACCGACGCCGGGCGCTGCGTGCCACAAATAGATCGCGGCGCCGATTGGACTGGTCGCCAAAGCCAGCAGATTGCCGACGGTGACAAAGCGGACCCCTTGGTCGATTTCGTACAAGCGGCCGAGCAAACGCCCTAGCCCCGATGCTCCGTTTGACGGCCAGACCGTCATGACGCTGGTTTCCGATCCGGCGCTGGGAGCGACTCCGGCGATGGCCTGGGACATCGGCAATCTTTCTAGGCAAGCAGGATAGGGAAGCGCTGTATTAACTTCGCCTAGTCTATCAGACGAGCCCCGGGACCGACCAGTAGATTTTCAGTCTCTGCGGCGATCAAATGCGCTTCTGCAAGATGTGCCAGAAGACCGCGCCGGTCTCAAACATCGATCCGACGACGAGCACGCCGATCAATAGCGGCATGTTGATTCCGGCATCGCCTGCGTTGACGATACAAAAGATGACGCCGAGCATCTGAATGACGCCGCCGACAATAATCAGCAGAAGTGAAAGTGGATTCATGGGTTCTCCCTGGTGCGTTTCTCTTGTTGTTCTCTCTGGATATTCGTGATTTTCGTAGAGAAATTGTCGAGAGGGATCCCTTGCAACGCAAAAACCAAGTAAACGAACGGCGAGCAATCCGCTCAATCCGCAAATTGCGCAAGACCCGATGGCGAAAATGCGTGCTGCGATCATTTCACTTTCAAAATGATCCCATGCACTACCAGAACCGCGCCTGCTGACAACAAGCCCCAGCCGATCCAACTGCGAGGGCGAATCATGTGGCGCTGGTCGGTGTTCTCGACAATCATGCTTTGCAGCGCCCCTTCGGTAGTTTCTGTCGAAGGTCCAGCGTGTCGTGATAACAGTCGCGTCGCCGTGGGGGTCAGTGTGAATGACTCGACCGACTTCAGCGTGACGCCGGCCAATAGCAAGATCACGCCGAGATAGATCGCATGCAACGGCCAATCGCCTCCTTTGCGCGCCACGTAACCCTCCTGAGTTCGCTTGGTTTAGAGCAACAGCGCAACCGCGCCCAGCGCCAACAGGCCTACGGCGACCCAATCGCGCCGCGTCCAGAATTCGCTCTTCCCATTGTAGCGAACGTAGTCGAGCAGCGCGCCAGTCGGGCAACCAAAGCGGCAATAGGCCATCGGCGTGAAGAGCGACGCGACCAGTCCGACGATCGCAATGCCGATGGTTCCCCAACCGGCGATATGCCATACATAGGCGTCAAACGGCTCGATATCGACCAGGCTAAACGACCAGCGAGCCGCCGCGACCAATACGACCCACGCTAGCAATACGCTGGGGATCGCTTTGAGCCAGGGGAGGAGCCGTTTCGACGGTTTCCACTGCCATCGAATCCGCCGCTTGGTCCATTGCTGCACGACGCCGTGCGGACAAAGATGACTGCAATAAACGTTGGTGCGGGTAAAGATCGGCAGCGCCACCGCCGCGCCGACTAACAGCACCAGCCCGAGGGCTGACTTCCAGGGGACGCCGTTTTGCGCCCAACCGACCAACAACGCTTGGGATACAAAGTCGCCGTTGGCGAAGCCGAGATAAACGAAGACGACGATCTGAAACGGAATCCGCGCCCACGGATTGCCGCGCCAAGGACTAAACGCCAGCAGCACGCCGATGACCACGACGGCGATCGTTTTGTAGTCGCGCTCGTGCAGACGAATCTGGTCTTTCTCATCCGCTTTGCCCACCGCCAAGTACGACTGCAGCATTTCATCCGCCGCGTAATATGCGCCGGTCGCCGCCGTTTGGCTGGTCATGGTCGCGCCGGAGACTC
The DNA here is from genome assembly GCF_024584705.1 of Blastopirellula sp. J2-11. GTDB lineage: Bacteria > Planctomycetota > Planctomycetia > Pirellulales > Pirellulaceae > Blastopirellula. Next base: position 5,362,884 of record NZ_CP097384.1, on the reverse strand, counting down.
CTTCGATTTGCAGTTCACGAAGATCGGTTTCGGGCAAAGCGTAAATCGATTGTCCATTCAGTAAATTCAAAAAGTAGTCGTCTTCGCGAACGTAGTCGACGTACGGCTCATTGTCATAGCTGCGGACTAGCGCCATGCCGATGATGATGTCCTCGTTGTCCAAACCTATCAGCATCTCGGTCGGACCTTGATAGCCGACTAGATTGTCGGCTGCCGGCGATGTCCGCAGAATCTTACCCAGCGGTGTCGCGTCCCCGTTTTTGACGATCAGCAGCGACGGATAGAACTCGTCCGGTTCGAGCGATTCGGCGGCGGGAAACAGCTTGCGAACGACATCCAGCTTTGGCAAGTCCGGAAACTTCAGCGATTGTTGGCCGCCGCCGAGTCGGCGCTGGACCGCTTCGATCATCGCCAGGCTGGTTAGCGTCGCCCCTGAGACGGCGTCGACGTCAGATTGGCGGATCGCTTCGTCGCGGGTCAGGCCGTCAAGACTATGCAGGAACGAATCGTGACGCTCCACTTCGCGGGCATGTTCGCGCGTGTCGCGGCTCGCAAGGATCGCCAGCCCGATGATTTTTTCGTCGGGCGAAAAACCGATCAGCACGTTGGTCGGACCTGAGAAGCCGATCGCTTTGTCGCCGATGGGGGACGTTTGTTGGACGCGGCCGAGCGTTGCATCGGCGGCGTCTTTCACCGTGCCGTCATCTACAACGTGATCGGCGGCAGGAAAGAGCTTTTGGACGATCGCGATGTCTAGTACCGGCGCCGGCCCGTCGTGGGCAGGCGCATGAAGCGTCGCCGCCAAGTGAATGATCAGCGCGATCGCAACTAAGATCAGCACGCGCCCGGCGTGGACGAAAGGTCGCCAAGCTGGGCGTCGCTTTTGCGGCTCAGACATTTACTTCTTGGCAGGCACAAGCTGAACGGCGTCGGCATGGACGGTTCCGCCGGCGCCGGCCGTTGCGACGACGATGGTGACCACTTCGCCCTTGTCGAGTTGCAACTCGCCCAGCGAGATGAAACCACCTTCGATCGGCGGATCTTTTTGCTGGTTGATCTTTACTTCCAAGCGATCGCTTTTCGTTTCCACCATCACCGGAACGGTCTTGCCGCGGTTTTCGTGCGGCTGGTACGCGAACCGAACGTCATAGACGCCAGCTTCCGGGGCTTCGACCGCGAAGCGAACCGCTCCGCCGCTATTGCCGGAGGTGTAAAGGTAGCCATAGCCGACATAGCCCTTCAGCCCGGTGCCGACTGTCCAGTTGCCGATTCGTTCCGCTTCGGCGTCATCGACGACTGTGCCGGCCAGCTTGTTGGGATCAAGTCCCGTCGGCGGACCATTGGGGCCGGCGAGCGCTGGAATGTCGTCGGGGATTTCAATTTCATCGTCCAACTCAGCGCGATGGGCTTTGCCCGGCAGTTTGAGCAACGTGTCCATCTCGGGCCAGTAACGTTCGTAGACTTCGCGCGGCGTGCAGTCATACGTGGCGCAGATGCTGGCCGCTTTGCCGACCACTTCGCCCATCATGCCGCAAGTCTTCATCACGCGGACAGTACCGAGGGCTTCGTGATCGACGCTGATACAGCGGCCGGCCATGAAGAGATTGTCGATGTTGCGTGAGTAGAAACAGCGGTAAGGAACTGGATAGCCAAAGTTGCGATCGACCCGTTGATCGTGGACCGCGATCGAGATGAACGGGTTGTCGGGGAACTTTTCGGCAAACTGCTTCTTCGGGTAGTGAAGATCAATCGACCAGGTGCTCGGTACGCAGCCGTCTGAGAACTCACGCTTGCTGATGATGTCGTTTTGGTTCAGCACGACGTCGCCTCGCAGGAGACGAGATTCACGCGGACCACCGACATAGGCGACCCAAGTCAGAAACGCGGGTTCATGTTTGTCGGCGCCATCTTTGTTTTTCATCGCGTTGAACGCGCCATAGACGGCGCGCAGATTCCAGTCGCGGATTCCTTCGGCGTCGCCGAGCGCATCTTTGTCGAACCCGCTTTCCCAGAACCATTGCCCATGATGATCGCGCGGATAAGGGAAGTCTTTCATCGTTAGGTCGAGCGCCCAAGGAGTCGCCGGAAATTCACGCGGCTTGTCCGCTTCGTCCCAGGCCCACATGTTGCTCATTCCCATGCGCCCTTTTTCGGCCATGTCAAAGTCAGCGCCGGCCAAAAATCCGATCGTGCCATGTCCGGTGCAGTCGACATATAGCTTGCCGGTAAATCGTTTTTGTTCGCTGGTTCGCGTATCAAAGGCATAGACGCCGGCGATCTTCTTTTCGCCGTCCATGTCGACTTGATAGGCGTGATGATTCAGGAAGAGGTCGATATTCGGTTCGGCGCGAACGACCGCTTCTTTCTTTTCATCTCCAAACTCTTCGTACGTGCCGGGCGATTTTTTGGCCTGGTCGGCGAACTCTTCGATAATCTCACCGACACGGGGGAACTTGCCGCGACGAATGTTGCCCATCGCCCAGACGCGAACTTCGCTCGAACCGTTGCCGCCCAGAACAGGCCGATCTTGAATCAACGCGACTTTACAGCCCATGCGAGCCGCTGACAAAGCGGCGCCCATTCCGGCGTATCCGCCGCCGACCACCACCAGATCGTACCCGCTCTTCTCGGTCGGTTTTTCTTTAAGGCCCAGCAAACGACTGCGCCAAGCCGGAAGGATGGCGCTCTCATTCGGAGGCGATGCATCTTCTTTCGTAAAGAAGATCGCATCGCAGCGGCCATCAAAACCGGTCAGGTCGTGCAATTTCAGTTCGACTTCTTTCGCGTCAATTTTGACTGTTCCGCCAGCTTGCCAAGCCCATTCGGCGCCTTGGGTTCCGAAGGTTTCGCTTAGCGGTTGGTCATTGACCAGCAGTTGAAAACGACCAGGCGTGCCGGGAGCGTTCCAACGAGCGACCCAGTCTTTCGTGCGCACGAAGACTTTGTATTCGCCGGTCTCGGGAAAGGTGATCTTCGCCGTCGCGTCGGCGACCGGCGTGCCGAGCCCATGCGCGAGCATATAGGGTGAACCCATTTCGCGAATGAACTGCGTGTCGAGTTTCCAGCCGCCGCGTTGATCAAAGCTCTCGGCCTCGATCAATACCGATTGGCCGAATACGGGGGCGACACATGCGAACAATAAGAGTGCGGGTAGCAGTCGGCGCACGACGGATGCTCCAGATGAAAGGGGGGGAGAAAGGCGGGATTAGCGGTATCGCTTAGGCCGTCATTAAACAGACCTTAGGAACGAATTTTACACTGACATGTCGTCCCAAGATACTTCTCTTGCCGATTTTCGTGCATCCCTTGTACGCAGAACCCTAGAAACGTGGGGGCGGAGCATTGGGGCCTGATCCTAACTCGATCGGAACGGCTGCTTCGGGAGATTCGAGTGACAACAACTGCTCGACCATGGTTTGCGTGTCGTCAGCGTAGTTCGAGATCCGCAGTTCCCACAAGGGGCGAATCACCCCGGTTGAATCGAATAATTCAGGCCCGAAGCAAGACATAATCGCCGCTGTGATCCTCTGGTTGAGGTGCGGATGAGCGGGCGCGTCGATCGTGCTGCTGCGGAAAGCGTCGAGCGCGGAAGAGAGCAAGAGAGGCCAGCCAGCGCTGTGCGATCCGTCTCGAGCTTGCTCTCGAATATCACGGGAGAACTCTTGGACACGCTCGTTATCGAATCCCATGTTTTTCACGTCGGTCGCGACCGAAACATAGCCTAGCAGCATATCGGTCCAGCGTTCGGTCCGGCGGCGGAGTCGGTTTAGTTTGACCGCCAGATCGGCGTCGAGTCCGCGTCCGTAGACCATCAGATTGAGCGCTCGGTTCCGAGCCTCGAGATGACCGATAAAGACGCTGCGAACGGTCGCTTCGGACGATTCTCCCCGATGAATCCGGTCAAAGGCGATGCAAAGAGCGGTCCAGACGCGGGTCAACACATCGCTTATCAAGATCTCTTCCAGGATGGGACGGATCGTATCCCAATGGCCCGGCAGTTGAGCGGTGGGAGCTTCCTTAATGCTCTCCGAGTGATCCTTCAGCAAGCGGCCCCAGCGATCGAGACGTGATTTAGAGTGCGTCCAGTATTGCTCGAGCCCCTTCGGCGAAATCTGATTCATCGTGCGGATCTGAAACGGGGCGTGCGTCGCCAACAAGGCGGCCAGTTGTACTTGGTCTCGTGCGTGCATTCGGTGATTTCTTCGGCTCAGGCGACATGGAGGCGGAGGAAAAAGGGCCGTGAGAGCCCGAGGGGACAAGGGCTCTCACGGCAAGCAGTTAGCCTGGGGGAAGGGAGAGGACGCATCAGGCGATCGAGAGTACCTTTTGCATTCGCCGGGCCAAAACCGCAGAATATGGCGGTTTTGCAGCGTAAGTCATTGCTGTTTCGTGGTTTGAGTTTGCATCAAATCCGCCGGCCGCGATGCCGATGTTGTATTTTGACAGCATTTCTCAGGGCGCACGTTGCTGCGACGCAACCATGTAGCGTTCGCTCATCATGGAAACAATGGTCGGAGTGTTTGCGTTTTTTGCGCGTCTACGGCATGATGAAGAACTCCCGTCGAAACCTCACCCATTCAGGGTTACTCCTTGTCTCGATTCGCAGGTCCATTGGCGCTTGCCACGCTGCTGTTTTCCGTCCTTCCATTGCCGGCGCAAGAGGAATCGCGGTCGCTATTGGAACAGCAGGGATTGGTGAAATACGGTCGGCGCTGGATTTTGCCGAGCGAAACGAACTTGGCTCCGGAATTGCGCCAATTGGATTCGTTGGAGCAACAGCTCAGTTTCTTTCAGCGACAAGTCAGTCTGGCGAAGGACGACAACGCTCGGCAGTGGAAGCAAAAGCAGGCCACGCTGGCCGGAATTGACCGCTTGGCGAAGCATCTGAAGGAACATGCGGTCGGTAGCGACCAAGAGAAAGAGTTGGCCCAGGAGATCGATCGACTTCGCAAAATGGCGACCAGCGCCGGCGATGCGGTCGAACCGGCGAAGCTGGCGGCTCAACCGAATGTCCGTGAATTGCTGATGCAGCAAGCGCAGTTACTGGCGACACTGACAACGCGGACCTTCCTACTGCGGGAAGAAATGGTGAAGCTCGACCAGCGCTACGCCCAGATCAAAGCGAAGTTGCCGGAAGCGGAGCAGGAAAGCATGGGGCCGCTAGAGCCGCTAGCGCGTCGCTTGGGAAGGCTCGCGCGCTTCGAACGACTCGCGCGCCAAGACCGACTGCCCGTCTTCCTCCAAAATGGTCAGCCACGGGTTGCCGCGGTCTTGGATCAAGACAATCCGCAAATCTTTACCTGGAATCCGCAAGGCCAAGAAATAGTTTTGACCGCCAATATGGCCCAGAGCGTGGGTGTGCGATACACGCCAGAGGAAGGGGCCGAGGTTGTGTTGGGCAAGCAAAAAGTGAAGGTTCGGCGCGGTCGAATCGCCGCGATTCGCGTCGGGCCGGTGTTGTTGCAAGACGTTGCTGTGTCGGTCTTGCCTCCTGAGCAAGAGTATAGAGGCGGCTTTCTGGGCGGTAAGCTGTTTCAGCATTTCCAGCCCGGACTGGCCCTTGAAGAGCTTTCGCTACGATTTGATACGGCGGCGATGGAAGCCACTGCCGATCACTAGCGTCGGCAGGGACGGAAGACTTTTCCGATTCTAACCGTCAGGCAAAGCATTCTCAGGTTTGCGGGCGTCGCTTCCGACCTTAGTATGATAGGGAAACGCCAAGGCGATGACGTTGTTTCAAATTTGACCGACCTTATAATTACAACGTCAAGGTGTTTCGGTAGGAGAAATGCGGGTTGGCTGGTAAACCCAAGATCCTCTGTTTGTGCGCTCCAGGTGGACAACACTCGGTACTGGAGCAACTGCGCACAGACTATGACATCACGGAAGCGCAGACTCCGCTGCGCACCTTCGCGCTCTTGAAGAATCATGAGTTCGACGGCGTCTACATCTGTACAGACTACTTCGAAGACTCCTCCCGCATCGGCAACTTGCTGCAGAACGAGCGGATCCTGGAGGGGATGCCTGACGGCGTCACGATGCTCGATCGCGATAACACCGTACTCTGGGCGAATAGCTGTTTGCAGCGTTGGGCCGGCTGCGACGACGTAGTCGGCCGTAATTTTTACAGCGCCCTCAATAGTCCCGAAATTTTGGGCCCTGACTTCTGTCCGTTCCATACGGCGCTGACGTCCGGCCGACCAAGCACTTCGACGTTGCGCACCGAAGAAAACCAGTATTACCAGGTGCACGCCGCGCCGGTTATTACGGTCAACGCGCCGCCGAAGAACTTGATCGTCACCATCCGCGACGTGACGGAAGAAGTGCTCCAGCGGCAAAAGCTGGAAGCGATTCACAAGGCCGGCATCGAACTGGCCGATCTGACGACGGAAGAGATCTTCAACATGGAGGTCTCGGAGCGGATCGAACTGCTCAAGTCGAATATTCTGCATTACACCAAAGACCTGCTCAATTTTGACGTGATCGAGATTCGCTTGCTTGATCAACGGACCGGCGAGCTCGTCCCGCTCCTTTCGGTCGGCATTGACAAGATCGCGGCCGAGCGAGAGCTCTACGCTCAATCGACCAACAACGGCGTGACCGGCTTCGTCGCATCGACCGGCAAAAGCTATCTTTGCGAAGATACCCAGTCCGATCCGCTCTATCTGGAAGGTTTCAAAGGGGCCAAAAGCTCGCTGACTGTGCCGCTGATCTTGCACGATGCGGTGATCGGCTCTTTCAATGTCGAAAGTCCCGAACCCCGGGCCTTTACCGAAAGCGACCTCCAGTTCCTCGAGATCTTCTGTCGCGACCTGGCCCTGGCGCTCAACACGCTTGAGTTGCTCTCGGCGCAGCAGGCCAATACCGCGCAGGCCAGCGTCGAAGCGATCCACAGCGCCGTCGCGTTGCCGGTCGATGAGATCCTCAACGACGCCGTCAACGTGATGGAACGCTACATCGGACATGACGAGGAAGTCGTCGATCGACTGCGCCGCATCATTCAAAACGGTCGCGACATCAAACGCGTGATCCAAAAAGTGGGCGAGCGGATGACCCCCAGCAAAGCGGTCCCGGCTTCGGTGCAGCCTGAGGTTCGCCCTCGTTTGCGCGGCGCCCGCGTGCTGGTCGTGGACGAAGACGAATCGGTCCGCAGCGCCGCTCATGCTCTGCTGGACCGTTACGGCTGCGATATCGAAACCGCGCACGACGGCGCCGAAGCGTTGTGTATGGTTCGCGCCGGCTTGCATGGTTCCGGCTACGACGTGATCATTTGCGACGTGCACTTGCCTGACATGTCGGGCAATCGCTTGTATCAACGCTTGAAGGATGTCGTCACGCCGGTGCCGATGATCTTGATGACCGGGTTCGGCTACGATCCAGGGCACTCGATCGTCAAGGCGCGACAGACTGGGCTGTTGCCCAACGCCGTCCTGTACAAACCGTTCCGGCTGGACGACTTGCTGGCGACGGTCGAACGTATCATTGAAGCTTACGCCAATCAGCCTCAAGCCGCTTCGCAATAAACTTGCCTGGCGACTTTGCTGGCGCAACCGCCCCATGCAGGGTTTCGATCGTCCGGCAACGCTCGCCGTTGAACCGAACGACCTTGCACGATGCACTCTCCTCTGGTTTGGCTGCTGATCCTGCTCGCACTTGCCGGGCATCTGGCGCTTTGGACGCGGATCCATTGCTTCTTTCATTCGCTTCCCTGGAAGCAAACCGTGATCGATTGGATCGAACTTGCGATCATGTTCATCACCGCGGCGACGCCGATTGGTTTCCTGGCCTATTTGCTGTGGGGCCCGGCGCTCGATTGGAGCAGCCGCGCGGTCTGGATGGAGTTTCCCCTGCTTTACTTTTGGGCCTGTTGGACGGCGCTGCTGGTCGCATGCGGTTTGTGGGTTCAGCATCGTTACGACGAACGGCACGCGGCGAACTACTTCACGAGCAAGACGCTCTCGAGCGTTCATCTGGCCCGCAAGTTCGACATTGCGGAACTCGCGATCCCCAAGGTTCGATTCGCGCATCGCTTTCCCGGCAATCAGATCTTGCAGTATGTCGTCACCGAGAAAGAACTGTTTCTGCCGCGGCTGCCGGCGGCGCTCGAAGGTTTTACGATCACGCATCTTTCTGATTTGCACCTGACCGGCGAGTTTCTCCCGCCGTTCTATCAGCATGCGTTGGCCGCGGCCAACGATCTGCAGTCCGAACTGATGGTGATCAGCGGCGACATCTTCGATGTCGATCGTTGCATTGCCTGGAGCGAGTCGACACTGGGGCAGTTGTCGGCGCCCTGCGGGGTTCATTTTGTGCTGGGCAATCATGACACGCGGCTTTCCGATATTGCGCCGGCACGCGCCGAGCTAAAGAGCCAAGGCCTGATCGATCTCGGCGGACGTTGGCTGCAAACAAGCGTTCGCGACACGCCGATCATCCTCGCCGGCGACGAAGCCCCGTGGTTGTCGACGGTGCAGGATATCGAAGCTTGTCCGACCTACGAAAACGGGGAGCGGATCTTTCGCCTGCTCGTCGCGCATACGCCCGATCGTTTGCACTGGGGCGCCGCTCACGATTTCGACCTAATCCTGGCCGGACACAATCACGGCGGGCAAATTCGCCTGCCGGTGGTTGGCCCGCTGATCAGCCCCAGCCGCTACGGAGTCCGCTACGCCAGCGGCGTCTTCTACGAAGCCCCCTCCCTGATGCACGTCTCCCGCGGACTCTGCGGCACGTTTCCCTTGCGCATCCGCTGCCAACCCGAAATCACTCGGCTGATCCTCCGCCGCAAAACGTAGGACTGGACCGGACCGCAAAATTTTTTTGCGTCCAACCTCCGATGTTGCCTGAGAGTTAAGCTGCGCAGTTTGGCGGCCAGGATCGACAGGTTGGACCGGACCGGACTGCAGTAATTTTTTTCAATCAAATCGCCTAAGCTGCCCCAATGGTGATTTGGGTAGTTTTCACAGCGTCAGACCGAGGCCTGACCTACGGTTTGACCAGTTGGACCGGACCGCTCCCCATATTTTTTTGGAAGCTTGCCCATTCTGCCTGAGAGTTAATCTGGGAGGTTTCGTAGGGTGCGTCGAGACGCACCAGAGCCTGTCAATCGTCTTGGTCCTCCCCCCCCACGTGTGAAAACGCAATCGCACAACAGGCGACATCGGGTGTAAACCGCACACTTAGGTAACATCTGGGGCAGGTCGCTCGCACGGTTTGAACCATGCAGCAGCAACCGCCATCGGCGCAATCCGCCGCACCCCTCAATCGACCCGAACTCCGTGCGCCTTGTCAACGGACAATCTTTGACGGCCAGACAAAGCAAGCTCTCTTGGCGTGCATACCGATTGAACACTAGCTCGCGCCTCGGGCTAGTGTTCTGTCACGCGACAATTTTCGGGCGCCATGTTCTTATTAGCCGTAGTGCGTTAGCACCGGTTTCTGATGGGAACTCATTTGCGAAAGACACTTGGTGACAGAAACCGCGGCTAACGCCGTGCGGCTGATTTCGTGGAAGCCGAAAATAGCGGTTTGACACAACACTAGCCCGCTGCGCCAGCGAGGGAATAGAGTTGGCGATCCTAACCCGGATTGAAGTGGCGAGCCGCTTTCCCTCGCTGGCGCTTCGGGCTAGTGTTCCGTCACGCGACAATTTTCGGGCGCCATGTTCTTATTAGCCGTAGTGCGTTAGCACCGGTTTCTGATGGGAACTCATTTGCGAAAGACACTTGGTGACAGAAACCGCGACTAACGCCCAATGCCGCTTACTTTACGGCTATTCAGGGAGTGGCGGGTCTGGTGATTTTGCTTTTTTGCGAAGCGATTTTTGGAACTTCGTCGTCTTTGCGCGGCGAGGATGGGCGACCCGAGGGTAGCTGCGCGGCGACTTGCGGTTCGGTAGTGTTCGCTTCGACGCGCTGACCAAGGCTTTCGTAAAAGCCGTACTCCACTGCTCGAACGTCTCGTACGACTTGCGCAGCAGTTGGACCTGAAAGGTCACCCAGACCCCGGTGAAGCTCAGTTTTCGCGGCTCGATCCGCGCCAGCTTCGCGGCCCCGCGACGAAGCTGCGACACCAAGTTGTACGCAACCACGGAACCCATTAACTCCTTCATCACCATCTCGACGCTCTGGGCCCGCAGGTTCTCGGTGTCCATCGTCACCTTTAAATCGCGAATGTCGAATTCCACGTCATAGCGCCGATGGTAAAGCTCCGCCAAGCATCGTGCGTCGAAGCTCATTGACGTCACCAATCCCAGCGTCGAGCCGTCGTCCAGTTCGACTTCGTGCACAAATACATTCAGCGAAGCGTCGGTCGGCAAGTCGGGATTGGTCTTGCGTTCCTTGGCCGAGGGACGCCAGTTCAAACGGAAGCTCTTATAGCCTTCGCCTTGATCGATTAGCTCGGCTTGCTTGCGATGCGCTTTTAACCGTAACATCGACAGGCGAAACAGAAAATCGTGCCCTGCTGCTCGCGTGTGATAAGCTACGCTGAAGATCCCAAAACCGCTGTCCGCTAAGACGATACTGCGGCTGGGCAGTTCGCCGACAATCTCGCGTGCTTGTTTGGCTTCGCTGGAATTATGGGGGCCGTACATCGGATCGATCTTGGGAACCAGGATGCAGCCGGTTTGCATCTCGGCGGCCACCATCAGCATCGCGACTGGCCAAACCGTTTCGCCAAGCTGGTTGGTCGCCGGCGGAAACGCCTTTTTCAGAACAGGCGTTGGCGGCAGCGTGATCGTGGTCCCGTCGATGATGAACACGCGCCGATCATCGAAAACAGGCTCGGCGCTCCGTCCAAGATGGTCGCAAACGCATCGCGAGAATCTTTCGATCGCATCCAACGGCAGACGTTTGCGAGCGGCGCTGAACGAGGAAGTGTTCGCTCCCAAGGCGCCTTCGTGGACCCGCTTGTTGTCAGGAAAGAGTTCGCTCGGATGTTCGATCGCTTCCGAAACGACCGCTTGCAGCGATGCCCCGCCGAGCAGACGTTGCAGAATCAACAGCCAAATCGTGACGGCCTGAGTGTAGACCATCTTGGTGTTGGGGCGATCATCAAAATCAACGATCGCCTCGATTTGTGGAACGCGCAGAATCTCACTGAGCAGAGTTCTGGCGGCGACAAACTGCGCTTCGGGCGAATCGGGCAGAGTGGGAGATGGAATCATGACTAGCCGCCATTGTGACAGAGAGATCAAAATCTCTCAACTTGGCGCAAATCTCGTACCCAAACCGAAATGCGGTCAGGATTTTGACAAAGTAAGCGGCATTGGGCTAACGCCGTGCGGCTGATTTCGTGGAAGCCGAAAATAGCGGTTTGACACAACACTAGCCCGCTGCGCGAGCGAGGGAATAGAGTTGGCGATCCTAACACGGATTGAAGTGGCGAGCCGCTTTCCCTCGCTTGCGCTGCGGGCTAGTGTTCTGTCACGCGACAATTTTCAGGCGCCATGTTTTATTAGCCGTAGTGCGTTAGCACCGGTTTCTGATGGGAACTCATTTGCGAAAGACACTTGGTGACAGAAACCGCGACTAACGCCGTGCGGCTGATTTCGTGGAAGCCGAAAATAGCGGTTTGACACAACACTAGAGCAATTTTCACGAGGGTGTCCAGTTCTGCAGATTACCGGTGCTGCAGTAAGACGCTACTTTCGCGGGAGCGAAAGGCGACTATTTGTTCAGCTTACTGAAAAACGCTCTAGTGTTGCGGTTTTATGTGGGGGCGACATCTTACAGATAAACCCGCCGGTTATAAATCCACCATTCCACCAGCAGCACCACGATGGCGGCGGCGACGATCCATTTCCAGAAGTCGACGCGGACTGGTTCCCAACTGCTTTGGCCTTCGATCGGTTCTCCCCAGTCGGTGGCGATCGCTTCGGTCGGCAGGATGTTCGATTCTTGGGCGTCGAAGATGTTGACCGAAAAGCTTTGGGTGACGTCGGGGCCGCTTCCTTCGCGGACGCTATAGGTGCCGAGTTGATCGGTTTCGCTGAAGCTGAAGATGTTTTTTCCTTCGCGACCGATCGTGCGCTCCCGACCCGTGGGAGGTGAAACCTTGACTTCGGCGACCGGCGTCGAGGTCCGCAGTTCGATCGGCAAGCCGGGGCGAATCGACAGATCGGCGGCGCCTTGGCGGACGTCGCCGAGATACTCGATCACGTTTTTGACAAAGACCGGAAAGCTTTGGCGTTTCGGCCATTCGGTGTTGTAGAGGAGCGAGCCATCTTTCTCGATCAGAAAATGAAAGCCGAGGACGGCGTCTTCAAAGCCTTTGCGCGGCGCGATCGCCAACAGCGGACCAAACTGCGAATCGATCAGCGTTGTCCCCCCGGAGACTTCGACCGGGGTCGCGTAACCGATCATCACGTTGGTCATCTCGATAAAGTTCATCATCGGATGCGAATGGGCGATGTCGATCACCTGCGGCACGGTCACTTCTTCCCCCAACTTCCACTGATCGCCAGGCGGGATCGCTCCCAGGAAGAGCGTGCTCGATTCGGGCATCGTCTCCGGCGAGCAGTTGTCGTAGATAATCAAGTCAAAGACGCCGGTCGCCGCTTCCTGCTTGTACTGGTCTTCCTGCAAATAGCTGGGCTCGACCGTGGTGGTGCGAGCCAGGCGGTCAATCGCTTCGGTCGCCATCGCCAGGCGAAAGTAGTCGTTCCCCGCGGTGACCATCAACACGTTCGCTTTGCGGGGGGGATTGATCGCCGCGTAAGCGATATTGTCATTGGCGAGCGCATCTTCGACTTCGATTTGCAGACGCAACTTGCCGGCGTCCAGATTACCCAGTTCAAACTGAATGCCGGCGGCGCCTTCTTCCGGCAGCTTCACGGTTTGCGCGTCGAGCAGTTCGTCGTTGTAGTAGAGTTGGGCGGCGATCTCATCGGGCGCGGCGCCAAAGCGTTCGATACGGGCATAGGCTTGCAGTTCATTATTGCGATCGGGGTTGCGCTGCGTGCTGAACGCGACGATGCCGACGTTGCCGCTCAAGGGATCGCCGATCGGCACATAAACCGGGGCCAGATTGCCAAACGTAAAGTCGGCGATCGGGGGAAATCGCCCATCGCTGAAGATGTACAACGTCGCAGGCTTCGCTTCGGCGACGCCTGCGTCTCCTTCGCTAAACGCTGTTTGACCCGGATTGGCCAGGCCCGACGCAACGCGGAGCGCTTCGCTGATGTCGCTGACTCGATTGGTCGGTTCGATCGCGGTCAGCTTGCGCTGCAAGATCCGACGGTCGTCAGTAAACGCTTGTTCGATCTTGGCGCGATCGGCGAAGCTGACCAGCATCGCGACGTCGCCCGATTGCATTTGGTCGATCATTTCGGCGATGCGGCGTTTGGCTTCGGCCAAGCGGTCTTTTTGCCCTGCGACATCTGCAGAGCTCATACTGGCCGAATTGTCGACGAGAAAGACAAACCGATCGCCGATCAGCTTTTGTCCCTGCATGCCGGGACGCAGACAAGCGAGGATCAGCAGCAGTACGAACAGCAGTTGCAACAGCAGCAGGATGCTTTGCCGCAGTCGTTGCCAGAGACTGTTGACGTGCAGATCCTCGATCGTGCGGCTCCAAAGATAGGTGCTGGGCACTTCGATCGGCTGACGGCGCAACTTCAAAAAATAGAGGGCGATGATCGCGGCCGGCACGACGGCCAGCAGCGTCCAACCCAACCAACCTAGCGTCGGGAGAAACATTAGCGGACGAGCCCCCTCTGACGCAGATAGGAGGAGACGATTTGATCGACCGGCGTTTCCGTATTCGCCAGCATGTAAGTCATGCCGCGTTTGGTGCAATACGACTTGGCCCCTTCGACAAACGCGTTGAGGGTCTTTTTGTATTTCTCAAGCAGCGGTCGGCTGACGGTGATTTCGGCGGCGTCAGCGTCTTCGCTGTCGACCAGTCGCAAGTCGCCTTTGATTTGGTCTTCGGGGTTCAGTTCGACCGGTGACAGGGTATGAATGACGTAAACGTCCATTTGCTGGGCGGTGAGAAAGCGGAAGGCCGCCTCGTAGCCTGACTTGTCCATCAGGTCGGTGATCAGCACCAAGACTCCTTTGCCTTGGTTGCGGAGACAGAACGATTTGACCGCATCGAGCAGCGGCACGTTTTCGCCGGGTTCGATCTGATTGATATGATCGAGCATCCGCATCAGGCTATGCCTGCCGCGTAAGACGGGGCCCGGTTTTCGGAGCGGCGTGCCGAAGGATTCGCACTTGACGCGGTCAGCGCGACAGAGGCCGATGTAGCAGAGGGCCGCGGCCATCTGTTTGGCGAAGTGAAGCTTGGTCGGCTCGCCGAAATCCATCGAGGTGCTGGCGTCGATCAGCGTAAAGAAGTGGAGGTCTTCTTCTTCCAGGAAGAGCTTGAGGAAGAGCTTATCGAGTCGCGCGTAGGTGTTCCAGTCGATAAAGCGGAGATCGTCGCCGTGGACGTAATTGCGAAAGTCGGCGAACTCGACGCTCTGCCCTTTGCGTTTGCTGCGTCGTTCTCCCTTCATCCGCCCACGAAAAATCTTCCGGCTGACCAACTCGAGACGTTCGAGCTGAGCCAGCATCTTGGGCGAGAGCAATTCGATCGAAGAAGTCGTCGTGACAGGCATACGCGCGGGTGCGTCCTCTGGCAGGGGCGGCGAAGCGAGACAGGCGAAAGTTAACGATTTGCGACGCGGGCCACGATCGGCTCGTCGTCACTCTTCTCGGGTAGTTTCTCCAAGATCTCGAGCAGCACATGGTCGGTGTCGAGTCCTTCGGCTTGAGCTTCGAAGTTCAGGATCACGCGATGTCGCATCGTCGGCAGATAAACGCGGCGGATATCCTCGAAGCTGACGTTGTAACGGCCGTCGAGCAAGGCGCGAACCTTCGCTGCGAGGGCCAGCGTTTGGGCGCCGCGCGGGCTGCTGCCCCAACGCAAGTATTGATTGGTGACCGGCAAGGCCATAGGGCCGTCGGGATGCGTCGCCAAAGTCAATCGCACGATGTAATCTTGCACATGTTTGGCCAAGATCACTTCGCGGATCAGCTTTTGCCACTTCATGATCTCTTCGCCATCCATCACCTTTTCTGGCTTGGCGAAGGTTCCTTTGGTCGTGCGATCGATGATCGTCGCGAGATCTTCGGCGGTCGAATAACCGACGACCAGCTTGAAGAAGAAGCGGTCGAGCTGAGCTTCGGGCAGCGGATAGGTTCCCTCTTGCTCGATCGGGTTTTGCGTCGCGAGCACAAAGAACGGCTTCTTGAGCTCATGACGAACGCCGCCGACGGTGACGCAAAACTCTTGCATCGTTTCTAGCATCGCCGATTGGGTTTTGGGGGTAGCGCGGTTGATTTCGTCCGCGAGACAGATCTGGGTGAAGATCGGCCCTTTTTGGAATTCAAAAATCCGGCGACCGTCTGGCGTTTCCATCACCATGTTGGTCCCCAGAATATCGGCCGGCATCAAGTCGGGCGTGTACTGGATACGATTGAACGGCAGATCAAGCGTCTCGGCCAGGGTGCGCACTAGCAGAGTCTTGCCGAGCCCCGGCACGCCTTCGAGTAGGCAGTGCCCGCCGACAAACATGCAGGTCAGCACTCCGTGGACGATTTCGTCGTGACCGACGATCACGCGCCCAATTTGCTCGCGCACCGCATTATATCGATTGCGGAACTCTTCCGCTTGTTGCTGCATCGTCTCGCCGACGCTCATGTCGCTTTCCTCAAAGTAGATGGATGACGAGTGATCTTCTAAATCGCTGCTGGAACCGCGTCGCGATTATTCCTTGGGGGGTGGGGACGAATCCCCGGGGCGCGCCTGTTGTCGGCGAGCCTTTTGCTTCGCCTTTAACAAGCGGGACGTATAGTTATCTTCTTCGCTCGGTTCTGATTGGGATGGGGATTGAACTCGACGATCGATACGCGGAGTCGCCGACGAGAGTTCGTCGGAGACGGCGTCGCCTGCTTCCGGTGCGTCGGCGTCGGTTTCAAAACGCGTGCTGGCGCGGCGCTGGTCGATGTCGGAAGCGACCTGCTCTTTGCTCATCCGCAACCGCTCGAGCCGATCGTCTTGCTTTTCTTCTTTGCCAAAGCCGAATGCTCGCCCGACGTATCGAGCTGCCGGCGCCAGCCACTGTAATCCTATCGTAACTCGGCGGATGAAAACGTCGTGAAAAAATGCGACCGCACAGATTACCACCAACAGGGGCCAGATCGGCTGACTGCTGACCGCTTTGGCCAGATTATGCCGGAAAGTATCGACCTCAAGCAAATCGTCGACGCGGCCGAGCGCCATTCTCCCCTGGATCAGCTCCCCTTTTTCTCCCCCTGTTGGCTCTAAATCGGCCAGGGTCTCCAACAAGTTGTAATTCGTAAATTGCTGACGAAATTCGGCCGAATAGGGAACATTCACCCCGGTTCGCAGCGGAGCTTCGCCGGGACCAGGGACGAGCGACAGAAAATAGCTGCCAGACTCGTCGGCGTCGAACTCGCCGACATAGCGCCCTGGCGCGACTTGTTCGAGCCGAAAATCGTGCGTTTCCATCCGCGGGTCGACGGCGTTGCCGGAGATATTCAAAAAGTTGAGATACTCGTCCTCTTGATCGATCGCCGTGACGACGACGCGGACTTTGCCATCTTTCGCTTCGCTGGCGATCGTGTACTTCCCTTCGTTGCCGCTGGGACGCATCGCCCAGCGAATCATCTGCGTGTAGAACTTGTCGTACCCATCCCAGCCGGTCCATTGATTGGTCCAGCGATGTCCGGCGTCGCTGGTGAAGACGACCGAACGGCCGAGCCCGAACGTCCAACTCGCCAGCAGCGTCGCGTTCTCGGGATGTTGCGCCGGGTCGGGCGCAATCAGCGCGACGTCGACTAACGGATTGTCTTTGAGCGACGTCATCACGTAGCCGTCGAACGACGGAAAGCTGTTGATGCCGGTCGTAATTTCGTGGGGATATCGTTCCAAAGGAACCATGCCGGGATGATCTTTCACCAACGGCTGCGCGATGCGTCGGGCTTCGCGCTGATAAATCCGGGGCAGCGCCTTGGGGTTGGTCACTTCATAATATTTGCCGCCGGTCGCCGTCGCGATTTTTTTCAGCTCTAAACTGTTCGCCGGACCATGCGTGCCGATCGCAACGGTGGTCACTTTGATGCCCGCTTTGGCGATCGCGCTCAACGTAAATGGATTGGCGGGGGACGGGTCGCCGTCGCTGATGATGATCATGTGCTTAACGGCGACTTCGTTGGGCGGAAGCTGGTTGAACGCACGCAGCGCCATTTGCAGCGACGGATCAAACTGCGGCATGTCGCCTGGCGTCATTCGCGACATCTTCGCCAGCATGCCGGGGCGATTCGGTCCGACGCGAATTAGTCCATTTCCGTTGCTGGTCCAGAGCCATTGGTCAGTCGCAGCGTAATGGATCAGGCCGCAGTAGTCGGAGTTGCCCAGAGCCTGCAGCGCCTCGCGGCCGATCACTTTTTGCCAATAGTTTCCTTGCGGCAATTCGGAGGCGTGCATCAACATCGCCAACGCGCCGACCGGAACCACTTTGGCGTCTTTGATCGTAAAGTCGACCGGCATCGCCTTTTCCAACTCGCTATTGGCCCAGCCGCCGGCGCCAAACGCTTGCGGACCGCCGAGCATCACCAGGCCGCAACCCATCTGCTGCGTATTGCGGACCAGCACTTCGATTTGCTGATCGCTAAAACTGGCCAAGTCGCCAGCGTCGGCGCCGCTTGATCGCGGCGTGCCGGCCAGAATGACGCAGTCATAACGCTGCAGTTCGGCCAGTGAGGCGAACAGTTCGTTGGTCGGCATGACGTCGACTTCGATATCGTTCGCTTTCAGGCGATCGACCAGCACGCTGTATTCGCCCGGCGTCGTCCAATCTTCTATCAGCAGGACGCTGCCCTTGCCGCGAACATGCGTGAACGCCGTCGCGATGTTGTTTTGCGGCATCGAATCGTCGGTGCGATCATCCGGCAAAAAACGGGCTTCGTACGTATAGAAGTCAGGGCGATCGATCACGTGCTCAAAGGTCAGCACTTTTTTGCCCGGTGCGACTTCGATCGGTTGTTCCGCCAGCACTTCTTCCAGCTTGCCCGCTTTTCGCAAGACGACCAGCTTGCCGCGCACGACGCCAGCGTTTTCGGCCGTCGGCTCGGTCATGTTGTTAATCACCACCGAGGTCCGAATCGTCTCGCCTTTGCGAATGTCGTCTGGCAGCGTCACCTTTTCGACGGCGACTTCCGAGCGGCTCGACAGTTCGATCGGCGCGACATCGACGCCGATTCCGCTGGCGGACAGCGCTCGGGCGATCGGCTGAGCGTCTCCCAACGTTTGATTGCCGTCGGTCACCACGACAATGCGTTTCGCCTCATCCTCCGAGAACGAAGCTTGGGCCAACTTTAACGCGGCTTCCAGGTTGGTCGCGTCTTGCTTGATATGATCCAAGCCAATCAGGCGGCGGCGGCCGATCGGAACGTCATCTTCGTACGGCGGTACTTCGATTGCCCCTTCGCGACCAAAGACGATCACGCCCGCACGATCGCCGCGCGACGGTTGGCGATGCTTTTTGACTTCTTTCGAGACGTACTGCGCCATCGCGGCGCGCTGATCTTCGGGAATGCTGAGCGACTGGTCCAGCACATAGATTACTGTCATCCGCTGGCTGACGCGTAAAAACTGCGCCTCGGCCAGCGCAAAGATTAACATCACCAGCACCGCTGAGCGAAGACCGAGCGCCATCAAGCGGCGCACCGGACCGAGACCCGCCAGACTGCGATAGCTGAAAAACCAGAGCAGCGGCAAGGTGGACAGCAGCCATAACCAAGCCGGCTTGTTGAACGCGATGTCGATCCCGAACATGATGCGCCCGTTTGGCTGGATAGGGTGATGAAATCGCCGCGTAGGTTACGTCGCCGGCGCGTTGCGAAGGCTTTTAGAGAAGGTGGTCGGTTGTTCCCCTATGGTACCGCTTGGAAAAGCGCAAAGCGATAGCTGATAGGCGGTTTGAAGATTCGACCGATTTACAGCGCCACGCGCTGCACACGATGATTGTTCGAATCAACCACATGCACGCGTCCGCGACTGTCCAGCGCCAGCGCCCATGGACAAAACAGTTGCCCCGGTTCTCGCCCGTTGCCGCCCCAGACGCCGACGCTTTGACCGTCGAGCGTGAATTTTTGCAACCGATGGTTGCCGAATTCGATCACGTAGACGTGTCCTTGGCCGTCGAGGATCAAATCGTACGGGTAACTTAACTCGCCGGGCCGTTCGCCGTGTGCGCCCCACATTTTAATGAGGACCGCTTTATCGCCGGTCGCATCGAAGACTTGAATCCGATGGTTGCACGCATCGGCGACCCAGATCCGATCGTCGGCGTCGATCGCCAAGTTTTGGGGGCGGACAAATTGCCCCGGCTGATCGCCGTGGCCTCCCCATTCGAAGAGATATTCGCCGCTGGCGGTAAATTTTTGAATTCGATCAAACTGGCCATATTCGGCGATGTAGTAGTTACCATGGGAGTCTTGCACGGCGTCGGTCACAAAGCCAAATTCGCCGGGGCGATGTCCTTCGACTCCGCCGATCGTTTGGTCATCCAGCTTGCGACCGTCCGCCGTATAGACCAGCATCCGGTTGTAGTGCGTGTCAGCGATCAGCAGATCGCCGGCCCGATTGAAGGACAAGCCGGATGGTCGACCGCGATAGTATTCCGGAATTTGCCACGCACGTAAGAAACTCCCATTGCGATCAAAAACCTGAATCCGGGCCGTCATATCGACGATGTACAACTGGTCGTTGGCGTCAATCGCGACGGCGCGCGGTTTTTCAAATTTCCCGTCAGAGATCCCTCGTTCACCCCAGACAGCTTCCAATCCTCCCGGCGAATCCAAGCCGGGGACGCAGCCGCAAAGCAGCAAGAGAAGCGTCGAAATGAGGGGCAGTTCACGAGTCATGGGACCCATTATTTCGTGAAAACGCCTGTAAGGGAAACGGTTCGGCCATAATTAGGCCCATTTGGGGCTTCCACTTGTCTGGCGTGGCCCGGATTCCGTATAGTTAACTTTTGACAAGACAATAACTTCGGGCAATCAGCCCCTAGCGGAGCGCAAGCGGCGAGCATGACAGTTCGGGTTATCGACGTAAAGGCGGCGGAAGACCGTCGAGACGTCATTCACCGTGCGGTTCAGGCGCTCGCCGAAGGGCAAGTCGTCGCCTTTCCGACCGAAACCGTTTACGGAGTCGCCGTCTCGGCGCT
Source organism: Blastopirellula sp. J2-11 (assembly GCF_024584705.1). Classification (GTDB taxonomy): domain Bacteria; phylum Planctomycetota; class Planctomycetia; order Pirellulales; family Pirellulaceae; genus Blastopirellula. Next base: position 5,342,642 of record NZ_CP097384.1, on the reverse strand, counting down.
TAACAGTGGCGCGATCGATCGATTGATGGAGGCGAAAGGTCGTCCGAAGAATCAACCGTTTGCGTTGGCCATTCGCAGCAAAGATGAATTGGCCGACTATGTTCCTCAAGCGACTCCACTGATGAAGCGGCTGGCGACGCGATGTTGGCCGGGGCCGGTTACACTGGTGTTGCCGTGCGACGATCCTCGCAGCGTCGTGCAAAGGTTGCCTGACAGCGTGATTCCAGCGATTGCGCCCAGCGGATTTGTTGGATTGCGGATCCCTTCGCACGACTTGATCCAAGAGGCGATGCGTCTACTGCCGGGACCGTTGGCGCTGACCAGCGCCAATCGATCGGGTCAGCCTGACGCCGTTCGGGGGGCCGAAGTTACGGAAGCGCTGGGCGATGCGCTTGGTTTGGTGTTAGACTGCGGGAAATGCCGCTACTCGCAACCATCGACGGTGGTGCGGGTTGTCGGCAATCACGTGGAGATTTTGCGTTCTGGCGTCGTCTCGGAGAAAATCTTGAAGCGTCTCAGTAGTTACTGCGTCGTATTTGTCTGTACTGGCAATACTTGCCGAAGTCCCATGGCCGAAGTTCTGATGCAAAAACATGCGGCCGAGCGATTTGGGTGCAAACTCGAAGAGCTCGACGCGCGGGGGTTTATTGTCGCATCGGCAGGACTAGCCGCATTTCCAGGGGGCCGCGCCGCGCCGGAAGCGATCAAGGTGATGGGAGACCGCGGACTCGATTTGTCAGCCCATGCGAGTCAGCCGCTGAGCGATCGCTTAGTGGAGCATGCCGATTTAATTCTGACGATGACCAGCAGCCACCGAGACGCCATACTAGCGCAGTGGCCCGGCGCGGCGGAATACACTCACAATTTATGCTTGGATGGATTCGACGTGGCCGATCCGATCGGTCATCCCGAAGTCGTCTATCAACAGTGCGCCGACCAGATCGAGGCGGAAGTCATCGCTCGCGTAAGAGCGATTGATCTTGATCAGTTGCCGGCGACCTCCTGATATTTAGCGAGAGGGGAGGGAACTAGTATCATGCGCATCGCCATTGGCAGCGACCATCGCGGCGTCAGCGTTCGACACAGTATTATTGAGTTGCTCAAACGACTCGGGCACGAAGTGCAAGACGTCGGCGCTTTCGATTGCGGTAGTGTCGATTACCCCGATATTGCGGCGACGGTTAGTCAAAGCGTCGCCTCGGAAGAAGTCGATCGCGGCATCCTCATCTGCGGCAGCGGCATCGGCATGGCGATTGTCGCCAACAAAGTGCCCGGCGTTCGCGCCGCGACTTGTCACGATGACCTGACCGCCGAAATGAGCCGACGTCACAACAATGTGAACGTGTTGTGCTTGTCGGCCGACATGCTCGGCGAACGATTGATTGATCGGATGGTCGAAATTTGGCTCACGACTGAATTCGAAGGTGGGCGTCATGCTCGTCGGATCGAAAAAATCAACGAGTTTGAAAAGCGATTGCACGAGCCGAAATCTCCCTAGGCATTTCTCGATGTTCGGCGGTTCCACCGACTTTTAAAACGGTAGCCGACAAGCGGATCGGCCGCCGCTTTGCAATCGTTCATGAAATGCGCAACTGTTTGACCAATGCGCAAACCGGTGTGCGGTAACCCGCACGCCGGTCGTTTGGGGCGCACAGGGCCTTCTATTTGCACTTGAGTGGGTTTCACGCTTCCCTTTCCCACCCTTGGGCGTCGGTCAAACGCCTCTTTCGGGCTTCATTGCCAAAAATGCCTGTTCGTTGATGGCTAATCGCGGCCTACTTTTTTCAGCGGTGTTGCTTGCGCCGTTCTGACAAACGAGGACATGGCAATCGCCGATGTCGAGTTTTCGAAACAAAGAATTCGTGCTGGGGACAGGTTATGTTGAATCGATTGAGTTTAACGAAAAAAACGATCTTTGGATTTGCTGCTGTACTTTTACTAATGGTCATCGCCGCCGGCGTATCGTGGAGCGGGCTTAGCAGCGCCGCGGCCGGATTCGCTCGTTATCGAAAGCTGGCCCGCGACTCTAATTTCTGCGCCAGCTTACAAGACGGCATGATGCTGGCTCGCTTTAGTGCGAAGAACTTCGACATCTATGGTCGCGACAGCGATGTGGCCAAGTTCGGCCAACGCCGCGATGAAATGCAGGCATTGCTGGACGAAGCGAAGACGCGAATCAACAATCCTGAACGTCAGGCGTTGGTCCGCGAGATTGAAAACATGATCGCCGAGTACGATGCGGCGTTCGTCGAAGTCGTCGCCAATCGCAAGTTGCGCGATGCGAAGCAGAGCGGCGTGCTCGATGTTCAGGGGCCGCTGATGTCAAAAAAGCTAGTCGCGATCATGAATTCGGCTCAAGCGGATGGCGACGCCGAAGCGGCGACCGCCGCTGGAATCGCGTTGAACAAACTAATGGGAATTCGCTTGAGCGTTTATAAGTTTCTCGATTCGGCATTGCCGGAACATCGCCAAGCTACCACCGAGTTTTTGAACGAGATGGGAAAAGATCTCGAAAAACTGGACGCCGAACTCCAAAACCCGCAGCGCCGCGAACTGTTGGCCCAAACGATGGAAGCCAAGCAGACGTATGTCGCCGCCTATGAAATAATGGCCGATGCGTTGAAATCGGAACGGGAGCTCATGACCGGAAAATTGGACGTCATCGGCCCCATGGTTGCGACGAAAGCGGCGGAACTGAAAGGTGCGATCACCGGCGAACAAGATTTACTGGGGCCACAACTGCAAGCCTCGAACCAGGCGACTTTGTTGAGTGTGGCCATCGTTAGCGCCGTGGCGCTGGTGTTGGGTATTGTGATCGCCGTTATGCTCAGCCGTTCGATTATCATGCCGATTCGCAAGGTGATGTTGATCTTGAATTCGGTCGCCGCCGGAGATCTGCGCCAGCGTTTAACGGTCGAAAGCAAAGACGAAATCGGCGCCATGTCAAACTCGCTCAATACGGTTGTCCATCAATTGCAGGCCGCGATGGTCGCTTTGGCGTCCAATGCCGATGAGATCGCTCGTTCGGCTGGCGACATGAACGAAACCGCCGCCAGCATGGCGACCGTTTCGACCGACACGAAATCGCAATCGACATCGGCCGCCGCAGCGGCGGAAGAAATGTCGGCCAATATGCGAACAATCTCCGCTTCGGCGACGCAGATGTCGACCAACATGGATTCGGTCGCTAGTGCGGTCGAAGAGATGTCGATCAGCGTTAACGAGATTGCTCGCAACACCGAACAGGCCAACCAGGTCGCCGATGAAGCGAATCATCTGGCCGAAGGAAGCCGCCAGCGATTGGGACAATTGGGCGAAGCGGCCAGTGAAATTGGCAAGGTTGTGGAGCTGATTCAAGATATTGCTGAGCAAACCAATCTGCTCGCTTTGAATGCGACAATCGAAGCGGCCCGAGCCGGCGATGCTGGGAAAGGTTTCGCGGTGGTCGCCGAAGAAGTGAAGCAACTCGCGCGGCAGACCGCGACGGCGACCGAAGACATTCGGAAACGGGTCGGCGGCATGCAGGAAGCTTCCTACGAGTCGATCGAATCGATCGAATCGATTCGCAAAGTTGTTGGCAACCTCAGCCAGATTTCACGAGGAATCGCCGCCGCCGTCGAACAACAATCGACCGCAACGCACGAGATCGCTAACAACGTCGCCCAGTCGAGCACGGCCGCACGTCAGGTGTCGCAAGCAGTGACCGAATCGGCCGCCGCCGGCGAAGAGATCTCACGCAACGTGATTTCGGTTGACCAGGGCGCTTTCAAGGTCTCAGAAGACGCCGGACGCACTAAGACGTCCAGCGATCAACTGACCGGGATCTCGCACAAACTGCAAACCCTGGTCGCCCAGTTTCAAGTTTAAGCGAGCTTCTGCGCGAAAACGAAATTCAGAAAACGTCGCTCCATCGAGCGGCGTTTTTTTCGATCTCACGCTCACGCGACTTGATCGGCCAGCCAGAGAAACGTGGAGGCCATCATGGTTTGGATGCGCGTGACCGGCCAATCTCCGCTGGCGCTGGGGCCTTGCTCGTTGGCGAGCGGGACATGCACAAAGAGGGCTTGTCCGGGGCTGCCGGTTGCTGCGCTGTGCTGCAGACTCCAGTAGTAGACGGCGTTGCAGAGGTACGCGCCGGCGTGAAAACTGACTTCACCGTCGATGGCGGCGGATTGCATCGCGGCGAGCCAGCTTGGATGATCCAGGTTGGTTCGGAATGCTTGCGGGCCCTCGGCGGCAAGCGGACCCGGTTGGGCGGCGCCGGTTTGTTTCCAGTTGATCGCAAACATCTCGAATTCGACGTTGCTCGCGATCCCTGATTGGCCGAAGTGGAGCGTGGCGGCGTACGATTTTTTGCTGTAGAGATCGTCCAGTTGTGCCTGAGCTGCGGCGTAGTCGACCGGCAAGATGAGCTGTTCGACCAGCATGTCCGGCGCCAGATTGGCCAAGGGCAACGGGCGCAGTGCAAGTTCGGTGCAGTTTTCGGTGAGTTCGCCAAACGGTTCAAAACCGGTGACCAGGATGCGTTTCATGGGTTGGCCTGCTACGGAGTTGCGACGACATAAGGAACTCCGCGATCGCGCAACAGTAAGGCGATCTCGGCTTGCTCGCCCAGCGTCAGTTCCCAGCCGAGGGCGCCGGCGTTGTCGGTCAATTGGTCAACTCGCTTGGCTCCGCACAGCGCCGCGGTAACGCCAGGCTGATCGATCGTCCAGCGAATGACCAATTGCGAGACGGTGCATCCCATCCGCTCGGCCATTGCTCGCAGCTTTTCGACGAGCTCTAGGTTCTTGGCGTACTCTTCGCCGCGAAAACAGGGATATTTCGGGCGACTGTCGCGCGGCTCAAACTTCTGGTCCAGCGACATTTTGCCGGCCAAAAGTCCCTTCATCAGCGGCCAATAACAAGCGACGGCGATATTCTGTTCGCGGCACCAAGGGACGAGATCCATCTCGGCTCCGCGAAAGAGCATGTTGTAAGGGGGCTGGATGATTTGAATCGGACAGACTTGGTGAAATTCAAGCGTTTCACTGAGCGTCAGGTTCGAAACGCCGATCGCGATCGCGGCGCCTTCCTGCTGTAAGCGGCGGAAAGCGGCGGCCGTTTCGGTGATCGGCGTGTTGCGATCGGGGGCATGCAGATAGAGTACGTCGACGCGATCGGTATTTAAACGCCGCAAGCTTTCGGCGACTTCGCGGCGAATGGTTGCAGGGCGAGCGTCGCGATGCTGCGTCCCGTTTTCCCAGTGCAGGCCGGCCTTGGTGGCGACGACGTATTCGTCCCGATGTGCGGCGAGGACTTCGGCGATGTAGCGTTCGCTCTCGCCGGCGGCGCCATAGGCGAACGCGGTGTCAAAAAAGTTAATCCCCAGGTCGAGAGCGGCGGCGATCGTTGCGCGACTGTCGGCTTCGGTAACTCCGGGGCTGGTCATTCCTGACAGCGGCCAGCAACCGAGTGCGACCGGCGAAACCTGCAGCTCCGTGTCGGCGATTTGTCGGCGTTCCATCATCGCTTAACCAGGTCGAGGTCGCTGCGGCGTGTAACGGCAGCAGTCGGCAGGACAGAAGTCGTGGGACGGTCCCAGCGGTCCGAGCGCTTGTTTGGGCATGTCAGGATCAAGTCGTTCTTCGATCAGTTGGCGGATCATCTGGACGAATCGTGGGCGGACGCCGGCCGTGCCGCTGCGAATGAAGTTTAGTCCGACCTCGGCGGCCGTCTCTTTGGCTTCGGTGTCGAGATCGAAGAGGACCTCCATGTGATCCGAGACGAATCCAATCGGCGATATGATTACGTCCGTTGCGCTCGATGCGCCCAGATCGCGAATGACGTCGCAAACGTCTGGCTCGAGCCAAGGCTGGGTCGGCGGACCGCTGCGGCTTTGATAAACCAGTCGCCAGTTTGCGTGCTGCGTCGCTTCGCTCACGAGACGGCAGCTTTCCTCGAGCTGTTTCACGTAGTTGCAGTTGTCAGACATCCCCTGCGGAATGCTGTGTGCGGTAAAGATCAACTCCGCACGCTGGCGGCGCTCGGCCGGAATCTGATCGAGCGACTCACGCACGCAGGACGCCATCGTCTCGATGAAGCCGGGATGATTGTAGTAGGTGCGGATTTTGTCGCAGCGAGGCGCTTGATCGCCGACTTCGACTTGGGCTTTGGTGAGATCTTCCCGATATTGGCGACAGCCAGAGTAGGAGCTGAAGACCGAGGTGACGAAGACGAGCGCCGATTCGACTCCGTCGTTTTTCATCTGGGTCATCGCATCGACCAGATAGGGCGCCCAGTTGCGATTGCCCCAATAAATGGGGAGATCAATGCTGTACGCGGCGAGTTCAACTCGCAGTGCCGCGATGAGATCGCGGTTTTGTTGGTTGATGGGGCTGACGCCGCCGAAGTGCTGGTAATGCTCCGCGACTTCCAGCAGCCGCTCGCGGGGAACATTTCGTCCGCGGAGGACATTTTCCAGAAACGGAATGACGTCATCGGGTCCTTCCGGGCCGCCGAACGACTGAACGAGAAGTGCGTCGTATTTCATGGAGGTTTCTAGGGCTACGAAAAAACTGGCCTCGAATTGATAGAGTTGTAGCCGCTCGGCGCAAAAAAATAGCCCCTCTCATGGAGAAGGGCTATATCGAAGTGACCCCAACGGGGTTCGAACCCGTGTTGCCGGCGTGAAAGGCCGGAGTCCTAGGCCACTAGACGATGGGGCCCTAGGTCGAAAACACTAAAATAACGTCGTCACCCGACTATGTGAAGGCGGGTCACGGCTTCATCTGCATTGGAGAGGAAAAAAAGAGATCGGTTCAGGCAAGAAACAGGAAAAACACGGCACGATGTGCAGTTTCGCGGCGGAAATATACAACGCGAGCATCATCAACTAGCCTTCGGCGCTGGGCGTGTCTGCGCCCGCTTTTTCCTGAGACTCGTTGCGAAGAATCGCATCATAAACCTCGCGGCGATGCACAGGGACTTCTTTGGGAGCTTCCACGCCCAAGCGTACCTTGTCGCCGCGAATTTCCACGACCACGATCGTAATGTCATTGTTGATGACAATACTTTCGTTCTTTTTCCTTGAGAGAACCAGCATTTCCTACATCTCCACTGTCGCCAGTTGATACACCGGGGAGCGAACTTTTTGGCGACTGGGTTTCGTCGGGCGCTTGATGGGCAATCCCAACTGCGTTAAATTACCTGGATCGTTCTGAGTCCCTTTGAGGAATTCGCTCAGGCGAGCAGCAAATCAAAGGGCCCTAGCGGATCATCTCAGGCGTCGCACGGCCTGTGCGCATACACGCTTCCCCTTCACTCTACGTGCTAAAAGTGCGTCGTCAAGCGACGACTCTCGCCCAGCTTGAGGAAAACCTGGAATCTTTTTCTGGGAAAAAGCACATTTGGTATAAGTTGCCGTGCTTCGCTAGCCTGCTCGGTTCGCCTAGGCCGTAAAGTACTAAGTCATTGCTACAAATGACCTTGCGAATTTATCGTGAATGCCAAAAAGCAATTTGCACGCGAATAAGTCGAAGTGGATTATTCTTCTCCTTTTCTCCGTTCCACGCGTGACAGTCGGCCAAAATCGCGATATCTTGCACGCACGCACGCAGCCAGTTTGGTAAGGGAGGTGCATCCGCGATGTTGACTTGGATACGAAACGTCTACTCAGCGGTCGTGACAGTAGCCGAAGGGCTCTCAATCACAATTCGTTACTGGTTCAGCACTTACGATAAAGATCGTAAGGCCTTTGCCGAGCACTACGAGTATCCCGAGCTGCCGGTGCAGGTCTCGCCGCGCTACCGTGGATTTCATCGCTACGACCTGACTACCTGCATCGCGTGTGATCAGTGTGCCAAAGCTTGCCCGGTCGATTGCATCTATATTGGCAAAGAGCGGGTTGAAGGGGCGAAAGGTTTCGCTGTCACTGGGTTCACGATTGATTACACGAAGTGCATGTTCTGTGCGCTGTGCGTCGAGCCTTGCCCGGTTGACTGTATTTTTATGGGGGGGACGCTCGATCTGAGCAGCTATAGTCGCGACGGCGCGATTGTCGACTTCTCCCGCTTGCCGGTCGATATCGCTTGGGGACGGAGTTCGCTGAATCCAACTGCCGTCGCCGAATCGAAGGTGATCGCTGAGCCGGTTCACGGCGGCCCTAATCAGTAAAACCGTCAGGTTCGACCGTCATCTCAAGAAACCGCGGTGGGTCGCTTTTCAATTACGCGAGTCAGGCTTAGACTTGATGAAGTAAGTCTTGTCTTGAAAAGCGATGCAGGTTATTCGATGACTTCATCTTCCGCTCAGTCGGTTCGCGTTTTTACGGTCGCCCAGGCGAATGCGATGTTGCCCCTTGTCTCGGCAATCGTGGCTGACATCGTCGAGCTTTCGCGGGATGTGATTTCTCGTCGTGAACGTCTCGTCGATCTTGAGCGCCGCGCCAATTATGACAGCGCCCCGCGCGTCTATGCTGAAGAATTGCGATTGGTGAAAGATGAATTGCAAAGCGATTCACAGCGCCTGCAAAGTTATGTCGAAGAACTGCGCGAATTGGGCGTCGAACCGAAGAGCGGTCCCGAAGGTCTGGTCGATTTTCCGGCCAACATCAACGGCAAGACGGTCTATCTCTGTTGGAAATTGGGAGAGCCGGTCGTGACGCATTGGCACGAAATGGACGCTGGTTTCGCCGGTCGTCAGCCGATCACGTCAGACACCATCTTTCAGAATTAATTCAACAGTTGCGGGAAATTTCTTCTCCTTGACCGCCAGCTAGTTGCATTGATCCCCCGTAGTTCTACAATCCGGGGTTAATTGCTTCTGTCGTCCCTAAAGATCAGATCGGCGATTTCTATCAACGATCGATCCGCAGGCACGGCAAGGTTTTCCCATCGCCATCGCAGGGATCGCTATGACACTTTCTACGACGATCGTCGGCTATCTATTGCTGTTCGGCGGTGTCGGTATGGCGTTCGTGTTCTTCAATATCTTGTTGGGCATGTTCCTGCGGCCGAACAATCCCGGCGATGAAAAGCTGGAGATCTACGAATGCGGCGAGCCAACGATTGGCTCTAGCTTTGTTCAGTTCGATCTTCGCTTTTACGTTGTCGCGTTGCTGTTCATCATCTTTGATGTCGAAGTCGCGTTCTTCTTTCCGTGGGCGGTTGTGTTTGGCAAGTCGGCGCAATTGTCCGACCCTGGCGCTCCGGTCGTTTATGAAAGCGTCGAAGGAGCGGTCACCCTCTCTCCGGCGGTTGCTGGACTGCATCGCGAATTTGGTTTGCCGGAAACGTTGAACGAAGAGGTTCTCGCAGGCACGGTGACTCCAGAGCAAGTTCGCAAAGGCGCGAGTTCGCTGCTTTGGACCTGCATTGCCGATATCGGCGTTTTCTTCGCGGTGCTGCTGGTTGGCTTCGCGTATGTTTGGAAGCGAGGCGATCTGGATTGGGTGCGCGCGATCACACGCGATACGCGCGCTGGGCCAAGCATGTCGGTTCATACGACCCCTCCTCGGCCCCAGCAACTGGCCGAAACTCGCTAGACGTATTGATTCAACTTTGAGATCACAACTTGAGCGGCGAACGACATGAGCGGTAAACAATTTATCGAGCGACTCGAAAAGCGATTCGGCGATTTGGTGGCGCGTGTCGAGTTGGAAGCGATCGATCCGTGGATCGAAGTCGAGCCAGGCGGAGTGATCGAGCTTTGCCGCTATCTGCGCGACGCCGAAGACTTGCGGTTTAATTACTGCAATTCGATTTGCGTCGTCGACTATTTTGAGCCCGACGCAAAGAAAGCGGCCAAGACTGCTTGGGGCCCGCATCTGGAAGTGGTTTATCACCTTTCCAGCATTCAGTACAAAACGACGCTAGTCGTGAAAGTGATGCTGCCCCGCTGGAAAGAGGACGTGCCGGGGCAATTGCCCGAAGTTCCTAGCGTCTCCGGCATCTGGAGCACCGCCGACTGGCACGAACGGGAAGCGTACGACCTGTCAGGCGTCTGGTTCACCGGGCATCCCAATCTCCAGCGAATCTTGTGTCCCGAAGATTGGGTCGGCTATCCCTTGCGGAAAGATTATGAGATGCCGTTGGAATACCACGGCATTCGCGGACGTTAGTTGCGGCGAAGAGTTTGACGGTCAGTTTAGTAACATTTGTTGGCATCAGCGGAACGAAGCGGTTATGGCGACGGCATCTACTTCCGGCATCGTTGAGATTGACGTCCGAACCGATGAAATGCTGGTCAACATGGGCCCGCAGCATCCCAGCACGCATGGCGTGTTGCGGTTAGTGCTGCGAACCGATGGCGAAGTTGTTTCGGAAGCGACGCCGCATATCGGCTATTTGCATCGCTGCGCCGAAAAAATCGGCGAGAATCTGACGCCGCGGCAATGGATTCCCTATACCGACCGGATGGACTATCTGGCTGGTATGAACATGAATCTCGGCTGGGCGTTGGCGGTCGAAAAATTGATCGACTACGACCTGCCTGAGAAAGCTCGCCATCTGCGGGTCATCATCGCCGAGCTGAATCGTGTCGCGAGTCATCTGGTCGGCATGGGCACGTATGGACTCGATCTCGGTTCGTTCAGTCCCTTTTTGTACGCGTTTCGCGAGCGAGAACGAATTCTCGATCTGCTCGAAGATGCGTGCGGCGCTCGGCTGACTTACAGCTATCTCACGCCGGGAGGCGCAACCGCTGACTTGCCGCCGGGCTGGCTGCAAAAATTGACGGCGTTTCTCGATCAGTTCGAGCCGGTGATTTTGGACTATCACGCGCTGCTGACCAACAACGCGATTTTCATCAAGCGAACCGCCAATATCGGCGTGATGTCTGCCGAGATGGCGATCGACTATGGGTGTTCAGGCCCCGTTTTGCGCGGATCGGGCGTCGATTATGATCTGCGTCGCGACGGTGAAGAGCGATATACCTCGCTGTACGCAGGGTATGCGTTTGAAGTGATCGTCGAGAAGAACGGCAGCTATCCGCGCGATCACGAGTATCCGCCGGTTCCGTCCGATGCGGTGCTGGGCGATTGCTGGCACCGTTTTTACGTGCGGATGCTCGAAGTGATTCAAGCGATCGATCTGTTGCGACAGGGAATCGAAAAATATAGTCAATCGACAGGAGACTGGGGAACGCCGATCAAATTGGCCGCCAAGTTGCCCAAGGGGGAAGCGTATTTAGAGACGGAGTGCCCACGCGGGCAAATGGGTTTCTATATTGTGAGCGACGGCAGCGGATCGATTCCGCTGCGGGCGCGAGCACGCAGCAGCTGCTTTTGCAATTTGTCGGTAGCGCCAGAACTGTGTCGCGACTGCTTGATTGCCGACGTTCCGGCGATCATCGGCTCGCTCGATATTGTGATGGGAGAAATTGATCGCTAGCCGCTGGCTAGCCTTTCGATGATTATTTTCAGGCTCTAAGTAGTTTCGATCACCGGCCTCGAGCGTTATGATATCCGCATCAAACAGCGCCGAGATTTACTCCAATTACCACGGCATAGCGTAAGGATCGCGAACGAATGGCCGACTATTTTTCAACCTGGTTTCCAGAAGGTTGGGATTGGCTCGGCTGGTTATTGGCTGCGATCATTCAAGCCGTCTTGCTGTTGCATGTGATCGCCGTTGGCGCGGTCGTCTTTATCTGGATGGAGCGCAAGATCGCCGGTCGCATCCAAGATCGACTTGGACCGACGCGCACCGGCGGCAAATTTGGTTGGCTGCAAACGCTGGCCGACGGCATTAAGCTGCTGAGCAAAGAAGACTTGATGCCCAGGGACGCCGATCCCCTGCTCTTCAAGCTGGCTCCCTATATTTCGTTGGCCGCTAGTTTCACGGCGTTTCTGGCTTTGCCGTTCGCCAGCGGTTGGGTAGGCGTGCGACTGAACATCGCGTTGTTCTTTGTGATCGCCGTGTTGGGTTTGGAAGTGTTCGGCGTGATCTTGGCCGGATATGGATCTGGCTCCAAATGGTCGCTGTTCGGCGGCATGCGACAAGCCGCGCAAGTCGTCAGCTACGAAGTTCCGCTCGGCATTTGCGTGGTCGTGCCGGTATTGATCAGCGGCACGATGGATCTGGTGACGATCGCCGATCAGCAGTCAGGGCTCTTCAGCAATTGGCTCTTCTTTCACGATCCCTTTTGCATGCTGTTGTTTTGGGTTTATTTTACCTGCGGCATCGCCAGCGTGAATCGCGCCCCGTTTGACCTGGCCGAAGCCGAAAGCGAATTGGTCTCTGGGTTTTTGACCGAATACTCCGGCATTCGCTGGAGTCTCTTTTTCATGGCCGAATATGGCTCGATGTTTTTGGTGAGCGGTTTAGCGGCGATTTTGTTCTTCGGCGGCTGGAACGGACCGATCCCGATTTTCTTCTGGGTGCCGGAAGGCAACTTTACGCTGGAAACGCTGGCCAACCTGGTTGGGCTGGGCAACTTTCTTTTGAAAGCGGTCATCGGGGTTGTGGTGATGATGTGGGTTCGTTGGACGCTTCCCCGCTTACGGATCGACCAGGTCATCTCGATGTGCCTGAAGTATTGCGTACCGATCGCGGCGTTTTGCTTTCTCGGTTCGGTCCTGTGGACGGCGCTCCATATTCCCTTTTTGAATGACGTCATGCCGATGCAGTCCCGCGGAGATGTTCGCGAAGGTTGGGTGCAAGACATCGACAACGAGATGAAGCAGTTAGAGAAACGATTGGCGACCGAAGCGTACGAACTGAACTCGGCGGTCGAAGGCGGTCCACAACAAGAGGCGCAAACTTCGCTCGAGGATGACTCCACTGATCGAGTCGCCCTGATCCCGATGCAACAACCGGAGGGCGCTCAATGATCAACTTCCCCTTGTTGTTTGCGGCCGAAATTAATTGGCACACCGTTTTCTTTTATCTCACCTCTTTCATCGCGTGCGGCTTTGCGTTGGCGATGGTCGTCTCAAGCAACGTCGTGCGGATGGCCTTCTTTTTGGTCCTTAGTCTGGCGGCGACCAGTGGGTTGATTTTTTTGACCGGCGCCCATTTTGTCGGCGCGATGCAGTTGATGATTTACGTCGGCGGCACGGTGGTGCTGCTGATCTTTGGCGTCATGCTGACGGCGCAACAAGCGTTTATCAGCATGAAGACAAAAGCCGGAGATTGGATTTTGGCGTTGATCGTCGGCGGTTCGCTGTTGGCCCTGCTGACGCAGATTGCGTTTAGCATCCCGGCCTGGCACGCGAGCGATTATCAGGCTCGACTGCAAACCGAAGTGACCGCGGCGGAAGAAGAAATCATCGCCGCGATGGCGGCCGATAACCGGACCGAGTTGACCGCGGCGGAAGAAGCGAAGCTACGTCCGTTGTTGGCGAAAGTGAAATATGGCCAACCCGAACTGACCTCGCAGATTGGTTTGGGATTGGTCGGGGTTCGCGTCGACAAGCCGGAGCTCGATTCGCCCGGCTATTCAGGCTACTTGCTCCCGTTTGAAATTGTATCGGTCCACTTGTTGGTCGTGCTGGTCGGCGCCGCCTATCTGGCGCGTTCGAAACGGAGCGCGGTTTCGCAAGCGACCGAGGGAGGCGATCGATGAACTTTTTGACCGAGCCGGTCGGGCTCTCCCATTTTCTGGCGGTCGGCGCCTTTTTGTTTGTGACCGGCGCCATTTGCATGGCGACCAAACGCAACACGCTGGGGATCCTGATGGGGGTCGAACTGGTGTTGAACGGTGCGAATATCAATTTCGTCGCGTTCGCCAGCCCTTACTTTCGCGAAGACAATCTAGGGCTCGAAGGTAATTTGCTCGCGCTGTTTGTCATTGTGTTGGCGGCGGCGGAAGCGGCGGTCGCCTTGGCGATTGCGCTCAACTATTACAACAACCACTCCACTATTGACGTCGACAAGGCGAATGAGTTGAAGGGCTGATGCTGACTCCCGAAGACAGTCTGCCGCTGCTGCTCGGACTTGCGGTTTTACTTCCGCTGGTTTCGTTCTTCGTCATTTTCTTGTTCGGCAAATGGCTCGAACAACTGGGAGCGTATATCGCCACCGGAGCGATCGCCGCCGCGGCGATGTGTTCTTTCTCGGCCGCCGCAATTTGGATGTCGCAACATGCTCCGCCGGAGACGCATCACGCTCATCATGAGGAGTCGCATGCGGCGATCTCAGCGCCCCGCGTACGTTTGACCGCACTGCATGACGGAGAGCATGAGCATGACCACGCCGATGGCCTAGTCCATGGCGAGCATGACGAACATGCGGACGAAGCGCACTTTGTGCCTCCGGTCTACACGGGACATTGGTACTCGCTGGGGCGTTTTTACGGCTCTGAAGTTGCGATCAACTATTACATTGACGCGCTCACGATCGTGATGTTTTGCGTCGTGACCTTTATTGCGACTTGCATTCACTTTTATGCCGGCGGTTACATGCATGAAGAATTGCATGAGATGACCGACCACGAAGTGACCTTGGCCGACGGCACGCATTTGAAACGCCCCGGCCGCTATCATCGGTTCTTCCAGTACCTGTCCCTGTTCTGCTTTAGCATGTTAGGGTTGGTGATCGCCGGCAACATCGCGATGACCTTTGTCTTTTGGGAATTGGTCGGCGCGTGCAGTTACTTTTTGATCGGTTTTTACGTCGAACGTCACAGCGCTTCGACCGCGGCGAACAAAGCGTTCATCGTCAATCGCGTCGGCGACTTTGGGATGCTGATCGGTTTGATGGCGATCTGGGCGAGCTTGGCGACCTTCAACTTTGGCGATGTCGACCGCAACGCCGACGGCAAGCTGGACGCCAACGAATATGGCTTGTTCTCGCTGCTGCGACCTGCCGGCGAAAATGGCCTGCATGAGCTACGCGTGCCCGACGGCATGGTGCTGCAAGGAGCGAAAGGGAAAGTGGAAGAGCTGATCGTCGCCGCGAAGCCGGGGACGACGACGAAGGAACTGGAGTCACAGATTCTCGCGCAAGTACCGCTTTGGCGCGACGGCAAAGCCGAAGGGGATGCGACGCACTATGGTTACTGGCTGCTAGTGATCGCCGGCATCGGCATCTTCTGCGGCTGCGTTGGCAAAAGCGCTCAGTTTCCGCTCCATGTCTGGCTGCCGGATGCGATGGAAGGTCCGACTCCGGTTTCGGCGCTGGTTCACTCAGCGACGATGGTCGCGGCCGGCGTGTTTCTGGTTGCACGATTCTATCCGGTTTTCGCACCTGAAGTGCTGCTGGTCATCGCCTGTGCTGGCTGTATTACGCTGTTGATCGGCGGTTCGATTGCGATCGTCGCGACCGATATCAAGCGAGTTCTCGCTTATTCGACCGTCAGTCAGCTTGGCTACATGATGTTGGCCTTGGGAGTGGGCGGTTGGGCGGCTGGCGTGATGCATCTGGTGACGCACGCGTTCTTCAAGAGCTTGCTCTTTATGTGCTCTGGTTCGGTGATCCATGCGGTTCACACCAACGAGATGACCGAGATGGGCGGCCTTCGTAAGAAGATGCCGTACACCGCCTACACGATGCTTGTCGGCTGTCTGGCGATCGCCGGCGTCGGCGTGCCGTCGGCCTTGGGGATTCCGTTCGGTTTCTCAGGCTACTACTCCAAAGACCTGATGTTGGAGCAAGCCTATCTGTTCCGCTCAGCGAATCCCATTTGGGGCTCGATCTTCTTTTACGCCGCAACCGGCGGCGCCGCGATCACCGCGTTCTACATGTTCCGCATGTGGTACCTGACCTTCGCAGGCGAGCCGCGCGATGAACATCGTTACCATCATGCGCACGAATCGCCGCGCGTGATGTACGTGCCGCTGGTCGTGTTGTCCGTCATGGCGGTCGCGATCGCGTGGCCGATTTTTGGCAACTATGGACTGACCAACGTGATCGAACAAGGACGCCCGATCGGCCTTTGGTCGGACATGGCGAGTCTCGACGGCGGCTATGTCTGGCTGCACGAATCGAAGAGTCACGCCGACGAAATTCGGACCCCTGTCGGGTTGATGGCGTTTGGCGCTGCGATGACGGGGATCTTTTTAGCGAGCGTCATGTATCTGTGGCGCGTGCTCGATTCGGCAGACGCACGGCGCACATTTGCTCCGGTCTACAAATTTTTGATCCACAAATGGTGGTTCGACGAAGCGTACGACGTTCTCTTCGTTCGTCCCGCCAAAGTCATCGCCGCTTGTTGCGTCTGGATTGATAAGCAGTGCATTGATCGCTTGTTGCATGGGATCGCCTGGTCGGTGCGACAAATCGCGCGCTGGGGAGAAGCTTGGGTCGATCAGGGCGCGATCGACGGGGCGATCAATTGGTTTGCGGCGAAAACCTACTCTACGGGCAATTCGCTGCGAGGAATGCAGACCGGCAGTCTGCGGCAATATGTGATGTTTATCGTCGTCGGCGCGCTGGCGATGTTCGTGCTGATGAGTTTTTGGTCGTACGGTTTTGCTCGCTAGTCGTTTACGTTAGGCAACCTTTACCGAGGTTAGTTAACCGCGGGAATTGGAACTATGGATCTCGTCACTTGCTCTATGTCGGCGCTGATATTTTTTCCGCTGGCCGCCGCTGCGCTGATATCTCTGATCCCTGGGGATCAAAAGAACGTGATCCGCTTCACCACGCTGTTAGCGACGTTGGTGATGTTTGGGGTCGTGTTATTGGGGATGGCGCTCCCTACTAACGAGACGATCAGTTTCGACATCGAAACGGCCGGCATGCAGAATGTCGTCAGTCTCCCTTGGATTCCGTCGTTCAATATCGACTACTTCCTAGGCTTTGACGGCATCAGTTTTCCGCTGGTCGTATTGACCGCGCTGATCAGCGCCTTGGCGATGGGCGCGAGTTGGACGATCGAAAAGCATGTCAAAGGTTATTGCGTCCTCTATCTGATCCTGCTGACCGGCATGATGGGGGTCTTCGTCTCGCTCGACTTCTTCCTGTTCTACATCTTCTGGGAAGTGATGCTGCTGCCGATGTACTTTTTGATCGGCGTCTGGGGCGGGCCGCGCAAAGAATATGCGGCGATCAAGTTCTTCCTCTATACGTTGTTCGGCAGCGTGTTGATGTTAGTCGCCATCTTGATGATCTACTTCAATAGCGATCTGCGGCAACTATCGCCGCAGCAGTTGGTTGACAGCAACGTCCGGCAGGCCGGTGTCGAGCATCTCGGCGCCCCTGACCAACATTTGGCCGCCGCCACCAAATATCATGAGTCGATATCGGCCGCCGAAACGCCGGTTCACACGTTCAACCTGCTGGCCTTGCAACAGCTTGGGCAACACTCGGAAGTCTTTGACAAAGAGCTGTTGTTCGGCAAATCGCTGCAGTGGTGGGCGTTTGTGCTCCTCTTTATCGGGTTCGCGATCAAAGTCCCGTCGGTCCCGTTCCATACCTGGTTGCCCGATGCGCACGTCGAAGCGCCCACGCCGATCTCGATGATTTTGGCGGGCGTGTTATTGAAGATGGGAGGCTACGGCATTATTCGGATCTGCTACCCGATCTGCCCTGACGCCGGGTATGATCTGGCTTGGGTCGTTTGCTCGATCGGCGTGATCAGCATGATCTACGGGGCTTTCGCCGCGCTGGCCCAAACCGACTTCAAACGCATGGTCGCCTATAGTTCGGTCAGTCACATGGGCTATGTGGTGTTGGGATTGGGTGTTTGGAGCGCCACGGTCGTCGGCGATCCGGTTGCTTGGAACATGGGCGTCAAAGGGGCGATGTTCCAAATGATTGGGCACGGCGTCAGCTCGGCCGGCATGTTCTTTATGGTGGGCGTTATTTATGACCGTGTTCATCATCGCAATCTGAACGAGTTTGGCGGGCTCTTTGGCAAGATGCCGGTTTACACGTCGATGGCGATCATCGTCTTTTTCGCCGGTCTTGGTTTGCCGGGGCTGTGCGGGTTTATCGGAGAAGCGTTTGTCGTTCTCTCGGTCTGGAAGTTCAGCGCAGGACTCGCTGTCGCCGGAGCCTTCGTCGTGATTTTAACAGCCGGCTATATCCTATGGGCGGTGCAACGCGTCTATCTAGGCGCCGAGTACAAGGGCCCGCATGCCGAGGCGCTGACCGAGATCAACATTCGTGAGATGACGATCGCCGTACCGCTTTGCGTACTGGCGATCTTGTTTGGCGTCCTGCCGCATACTGTCTTCCGCTACATGGATGCGACGATCGACCAACAAGTGCAGGATCTTGCGACCTGGACCAAAGAAACGAAGATCCCGCGACTGCAAGCGGAGAAAACCGAACAAGCAGCGACCGCCGCCGTTGCGCCCGGTTTGCAGCAACATGCGGCGGACGCTGCGGCAGTGCATGTTGATGCTGTGCCGGCTGTCGCCGTTGTGGATGGCGAAATTTAACGACCTCAAGGCCTAGCGCTGATGTTTTACCAACTGATCGAGCAACTACGAATCGATACGCTGCAGCAGAGCTTGCCTTTGTTTGGAGCCGAATTGACGTTAGTGGTCGCGATCGTCCTGATCCTGCTCTGTCGCATGCTGCCGGTGTTGGAAAAGGTTGACGCGGTCTGGCTGGGAATTGTCGGCGTGATCGCCGCGCTGGTCGTATTGCGCCCTTTTCAGCCGTGGTCGATCGGCGCCGATGGGCCGGTCGCGATCGCAATGGGGCAATTGCAACCGACCGAAACGTTCACCGGCATGTTGACGCATGACGGTTTCGCGATCGCGATCAAAGCGATCTTGCTCTTCTTTTTGCTGCTCTTCTTTTTGCTGACGAAGATCACCAAACTCTCATCGCGCTTTGACAGCGCCGATTTTGTCGTGCTGGCGCTCGGCTCGATCCTGGGCATGTTCGTTATGTCTTCGGCCAATCACATGCTCATGATCTTCATGGGCGTGGAGATGGCGAGCGTTCCCTCGTACGCGTTGGCGGCGCTGCAGCGCCGCAATAAGAAGGGGTCGGAAGCGGCGCTCAAATACGCCGTCTTTGGCGCCGGCGCCGCAGGCGTCATGCTGTATGGCGTCAGCCTTTTGTGCGGCGTCTTGAACTCGGCTCATTTGCCGACGATGGCGACCCGGCTAAGCGAGTTGTTCGCCTCGGAGCCCAGTGGATCGGAAGTGTTGGTTTTGGCGCTCGGCGGATTGATGTTGGGCGTGGGGCTCTCGTTCAAGCTCTCCGCGTTTCCGTTTCACTTTTGGTGCCCTGACGTGTTTGAAGGGGCTTCGGCCGAAGTGAACGCGTTTCTCTCGATCGCGTCCAAGACAGCCGCACTGGCCCTCTTAGTGCGAGTGGCGGTCGGCTTTACGACGCTTCCTGCCGAGCCAGATCAAGTCGTCCGGGCGACTCCGCCGACGATTGAGCAAGTTGCCTTTGTCGATGCCGAAGCGGCGCCGGAGAAGGTGGCAAAGAGCTCGGATCCGCTGGCGCCGGCTCGCAAGTTTGTCGTTTTGTTGATCGGCGTCGTTGCGGTGGTGACCTGCACGTTTGGCAATCTAGCCGCCTATGCGCAAACGAACATTAAACGTTTGCTCGCTTATTCCACGATCGCACACGCAGGCTACATGATGATGGCGGTTCCGGCTGCGATCGCGGTGGCCGAAGTCGACAAGAATTCGGCTCGTCAGGCGATCGCCTATTTGGCGTTGTATGCGGTGATCTATCTCTTTATGAACTTGGGCGCGTTTGCGGCGATTGCGTTTGTCCGCGAAGCGGTCGGCAGCGAAGAGATCAAGGATTACGCCGGCATGTTGAAGCGAGGCCCGACATTGGCGGTTTGTTTTACTTTGATCCTGGTCAGCTTGATTGGGTTGCCGCCGCTGGCGGGTTTCATCGGCAAGTTCGCCATTTTTGCGGCGATCGCCCAGGCCTGGAATCTAACGTCGTCTCCCTTTTTGATGTTCCTCTTAGTCGCCGGCGGTTTGAACACGGCGATTAGCCTGTTTTACTATCTGCGGATCGCGAAAGTGATGACGATCGATAGCGAATCGGACGATACGGCGCCGATGCAAAAGCCGATTGGGATCATTCAGAACGGCTACCTGGTGTTAGTCACGGCGCCGCTAGTGCTGCTGTTGTTTAATTGGGATTTTCTGAACGCCTGGCTGCTGGAAGCTGTTTCGCACATCATCACTTAATCGTAGTTCAAGTTAAGTCCTCCAAAAGCTAAGTCTCTGTCGCATGACTTCATTGCCTGCCGCTCTGCTGTTGAATCAACTTGCGGCGCTTCATCGTACGTCGCTCCCTTCGTATCTCAGCTACACGCGTCCGTGGGCAGCTGAAGGAGACGATGATGCGGTCAATATGCTGCGACAGATCGCCGTTGAC
Organism: Blastopirellula sp. J2-11; assembly: GCF_024584705.1. Taxonomy (GTDB): domain Bacteria; phylum Planctomycetota; class Planctomycetia; order Pirellulales; family Pirellulaceae; genus Blastopirellula. The sequence continues at coordinate 5,322,411 of NZ_CP097384.1, read as the reverse complement.
CATCAGTACGTCATCGACAAGGTGACGACTCTCTTGGAAGCGGATGGACTGGAATCGCATCTGGGGAACTTCCCGATGGAGTACACCAGCCTGCACGATTTGTCGATCGAATATCTGGTGCAGCGAACCCTGCAGTATCAAGAGGGCTTCATTCTGCGACTGGAAAATCTGGTCGACGCACTACCGGATGAAACCGTCCCGCGCGAAATTGCCGAAGAAGCTTGGGGCCTAGCCAAAGGCCATCTTAAAAATCTGCAAGACGCCGCCGCCGATCTCGCCGCGTCCTAATCAAGAGTCTTCCGGTTATGATGCTGTTTGATACCCACGCTCATCTTTTTGATGAAACGCTGATTTCTCAGATCGATGATGTCGTCGCTCGGGCCAACGCCGCTGGCGTCTCGCAAATGTTGGCGGTGGGAACCACAGCCGAAGATAGCGTGACGGCGATCGAATTGGCCGAGCGTTTTGCTGAGATCCACGCGGCGGTCGGCATTCAGCCCAATAACTGCGCGCAAGCTCAGCCCGGCGATTGGGATTGTATTGTCGAACTGCTCGATCATCCCAAGGTGGTTGCGCTGGGCGAGACAGGGCTCGATCGCTATTGGGACTACGCTCCTTTTGAATTGCAGCAAGATTATTTCGATCGACATTTGCGACTATCGCAAGAGCGCGACTTTCCCTTCATCGTCCACATGCGCGATTGCGGCGCCGAGATTGTCGCGATGCTGCAAACGGCGGCCGAACGTGGTCCGCTGCGCGGCGTGATGCACTCGTTTACTGGCGATGCGTCGCTGCTGCAGCAATGTTTGGATCTCGATATGTACATCAGCTTTGCTGGCATGGTGACATTCAAAAAGAGCGGCGACTTGCGCGACGTGGCGAAATTGGTTCCCGCCGATCGAATCTTGATCGAAACCGATTCCCCTTATCTGAGCCCCGAACCGGTTCGCGGCAAACGGCCGAACGAGCCTGGTTATGTGGCGCATACGGCTTCCTGCGTCGCCGCTGCCCGGGGTGAATCTCTTGAAGAATTCGCCCAACTCACGAGCGTCAACGCGCGGCGATTATTCCGCCGCGTTAGCGAAGTTTGAGTGAAGCGCTGGTCGCGGTTGGTTTCCCGCTTGATAGGATTGCGCTACAATAGGAGACAACCCGCATCGCCAGTTTCAAGAAACAGTAGAGGAGTTTGACTCATGGTCAAAACCGCCAGCACCATGTTGCCGCTTGGCACGCCAGCCCCCGATTTTTCGCTAATCAATGTCGACGGCTCGTCCGTCTCGCTTGCCGATTTCGCCGGCGCGCCGGCGTTGGTTGTGATGTTCATGTGCAATCACTGCCCGTTTGTCAAACACCTGGCCGACGATCTGGCGAGCTTCGCGAGCGAGTACCAAGCGAAAGGCGCCGCGGTGGTCGGCATCAGTCCGAACGACGCAAGCAACTATCCGGCCGATTCGCCGGAGCAGATGGTTGCCGAAGCCGAGGCGCGGGGTTACACGTTCCCCTATCTCTACGACGAATCGCAAGAAGTCGCCAAAGCGTACAAAGCGGCGTGTACTCCTGATTTTTTTGTGTTTGACAAAGATCAGAAGCTCGCCTATCGCGGACAGTTTGACGCCAGCCGACCCGGCAACGAGATTCCGGTGACCGGCGAAGATCTCCGCAAAGCGGTCGATACGATCTTGCGCGGCGAGAAGCCGAGCGAAGATCAGGCCCCCAGCATCGGCTGTAATATTAAGTGGATTCCCGGCGGCGAGCCTGACTACTTCAAGTCGTAAGGGATCTAACTTGGAGGCCGCTATTCGGCGGCGGCCGAAGTTTCGATGCGAGATTGTTCGGTCATTTGTCGAACGATTTCGGTCGGATCGCCGGTCTCTTGCAGAATCAATCGTTGCCGATCGGACCAAGTGGGACGGTCGGCAATGTCTTGCGCTCGCAACAAGTATTGCTCGCAGCCCAACTCGATCGCCGGCGCCATCAGACGTTCGACCAAGCGGGCGACGACCGTGCTGACCGATTCGACCTGATAGGTGTACGAATTGACCAGTTTGGCGTCGGAGCCAAAGCGGCATGCGCGCCATTTGTTTTGTCGCACCATCATCGGATGGCAATCATGCTGATAGGCGCCGTGGTCGATTTCGTCTGACAGTTGCTTCACCAGGCACTGGATCATCGCCGAAATGGTCATCGCATCTTCCAGGTTGCCTGGCATATCGCAGACGCGGACTTCAACCGTCCCGAAGTTGTGATGCGGGCGAACATCCCACCAGATTTCACGAATCGTGTTGATAAAGCCGGTGTCGACCATGTGATTGACGAGCCAGACGTACTCGCTCCAATTGCGCATCAGCGGCGGTAAGCCGGCTGTCGGCAGGCCTTCCATAATTTTACTGCGGTGCGAAGCGAGTCCGGTGTCGCGTCCTTCCCAGTAGGGACTACTGGTCGAAAGGGCCAAGAGCAGCGGCAGGTATTGCATGATGCGGTCGCAGATCATCACCGCTTTGTCGCCTGATTCGACGCCAACATGCACATGCAGTCCGTTAGTCACCAGACGCCGCGCCATCTCTTGCAGCAGATCGACAAGATTTAGATACCGCTCATTCTGCGTTACTTTCTGATCGCACCAATGCGAAAAGGGATGAGTCGATCCCCACCAGAGTCGCAGTCCCAAGTCGTCGGTTAATCCTTGCACGGCGAGCAGTTTGCGGCGCAGATCGCTTTCGGCCTCAGCCATGGTCGTGCAGACCTCGGTATTAATTTCCAGGCAGCATTGCATCAACTCGGGCTTGATCCGCGACGCGATCTCGGCGGGCGCAGCGTCGAGCAGTCGTTGCACTGAACTGGATAGCGCCATTGTTTGGGAGTCAACGAGCCCCAGTTCCAGCTCTATGCCAACGGTAAATGCGTCGTTGGACGTAAAAACTAACTTGCTCATAGCGGCGCGTATCCCTCAAGCAGGATCCAAAGTACGACAAGTGAGCTACAACTGCTCGTGAGCCTGTGTCGGTTCAAATGCATGAATCACGGCGCTTGCTAACATGCGAGCGCCGATCGCTAATACGGCTTCATCAATGTCAAACATTGGACTGTGCAACAACGGCGCGCGATCGACCGCCGGAGGACGGCAACCAAGCCGCGCCATCGCGCCGGGAACATGATCGAGATAGAAAGCAAAGTCCTCGCCCCCCATGCTCGCTCGCGGAATTTCGTAGATCGCTTCATGGCCGAATGACTCGACGATGGCGCTTTTCAGTCGAGAAATCGGTTTTGCTTGGTTGATAACAGCACTGGTGCCGACGTCAAAGCAGACTTCGATCGTCGTGTCAGTCGCTCGTTGGATTCCTGCGGTGATGCGATGAATATGGTCGATCGTTCTCTGGCGAACGTCCGTGTCGAGAGTCCGTAGCGTGCCAAATAATTCGACTTGTTCAGGGATGACGTTGAGGTTCTCGCCGCCGTGGATTCGGCCGAAAGTCAACACGACTGCGTCTTGGCTGTCGGTAACACGCGGGATCGACAAGTAAAGTGCGTTGATTAGTTGAGCGGACGCGGCGATGGGATCGCGTGATTCGTGCGGTCGAGCGCCATGCCCCCCTTGGCCATGAATCAGGATTCGCACCGCATCGCAGCTGGCGGTCAGCGCGCCGACGCGCAGGCCGATGCGGCCGGTTGGCAATGTGGGGTCGACATGCGACGCGTAAATCTCGCGTACGTCTTTCAACGCGCCGGCCGAGATCATCTCTAACGCGCCGATGCACGTCTCTTCCGCCGGTTGAAAGATCGACCGCAGTCGCAAAGGCCAGGGGAGGGCGCCGGCGCGATCGAGTTCGACAATCAGCGTCGTCGCCCATAGCGCCATGGTCGCATGCGCGTCATGACCGCAGGCATGCATCAACCCCGGGCATTGGCTTTGATAAGGGACTTCCTTTTGATCCTGAATTCGCAACGCGTCGATATCACCCCGAATCGCGATGGCCTCGTCTAAACCTTCGACATGCGGCGTTCGCCAATCTGACAAAACTCCGCGACCTTCCGGCCCCATGCGCAAATCGACGCCGAGTGAGCTCAGCTCTTGATAAATGGCTAGGCTCGTTTGATATTCATGCCCTGAGGGCTCTGGATTTTGATGCAATCGCCGCCGGAAGTTGATCCACTTCGCTTCTTGAGCGGTGATCATCGCGGCGAGTTCGGATTGCCAGGCTCGTTCGATCATGTCTAAAGAGTACGCGGTAGTCAGGCAAAAGTTAATGTTTCCTCGTTTACTGTAGCATTTTGAGGCGCCATCTGGCCGCTACAATCGCTGCAAAAGGCGCATAAAAAAAGACTCCCAAGGGAGCCTTTTATCAACAGGGTGGTTTAGACAGATCGTCGATTTTCAGATCTGAACTAAACGAACTCTGGTTCGATCAATGTCGGGATAACGCCGGCTTCGTATCCCATCTTCAGAAACAGGCGAACCGCTTCGCGACCTTTCTCGCCAAAGTCAACCGTCCAGTCGTTGACGTACATGCCGACAAATTTGTCGGCAAGTTCGTTGTCGAGTCCGCGGCCAAATTGCAGCGCGTAATCGAGCGCCTCTTGGCGATGGTCGAGACCGAAGACGATGCTTTCTTTCAGCAGTCGGGTAACTTCGCGGATGTTTTCTTCGCCCATGTCTTTGCGAATTCCGTTGGCGCCCAACGGCAGCGGTAAGCCGCCGGTCAGATCATGCCACCAGACGCCGAGATCGACGATCAATTCCAACTTCTCACGACCGAAGGTGAGTTGCCCTTCGTGAATGATGAGCCCGGCGTCGATCTTTTGCCCTTCAAACTCGCCTGCAGCGACGGTTTCGATGATTTGATCAAACGGCACAACGACATGCTTGAAATCGGCGCCCAGGCAGAGTCGCAAGCCTAGAAAGGCTGAGGTCAACGTGCCGGGAACGGCGATCGTTTTGGACTTCAGGTCTTCGAGCGAGCAGGCCTGCTTCGCGACGACCATGGGGCCATAGTTGTCCCCCATGCTGGCGCCGCACAAGCAGATTGCGTATTTGTCGGCCAGGTGTGCGTACGCGTGAATGCTGATCGCGGTTAGCTCCAACTCTCCTTGGAAAGCGCGGCGATTGAGGGTCTCGATGTCGACCAATTCATGCTCAAAGCGATATTCGCCGGTTTCGATTTTGTCGGCGGCCAACGCATAAAACATGAAAGCGTCGTCGGGATCGGGACTATGGCCGACGCGAATCAGTTGAGTCGAAGTGGACAAGGGAAGATCTCCAGAACAAAATCGCAAAATGCAGACTAATCTGACAATCGTCGCCGATCTTCCCGTAACACGCAACCGGGGTCACAGGGGGAAGAAAGACGACCTTATCGAGAGAACCGCATGATTCCGGCGCGCGCAACAGATTTGGCAGAAACTGCGCGCCGATTGGTCTTGTTTCGAGTCACGCCGATACGACGTTTGCTCGACTAGGCGTCGAGCGAGAATCCAGAACCATGCTCTGATTGATATTGGCCAGCCGAATGGGTGGCCGCGGTCGATCCCCAGTGGGCTCCGCTCGGCGTGGCGCTGCTGACGTCGCCTGCCAAGGGTTGCGAGTTCGCAGCGGTGATTTCTTTTACCTCTTCGCGAGGCCCTTCTGGCGCTTCCGGCATCACTTCACAGACTTGTCGCCAGGTTTCGCGTTCTTCTTCTAAGACCGGCAAGAGCGCGGCGATCTTTTCGTATTGGTTCGAGATCTGGATGTCAGACAGTTCGCGAAACAGAAACAGATAGATGCCAGCAACCTGACTAGCGACCGGCGCCACATTGGGTTTCAGGTTGATTAGGATTTCGGTGATGACGCCGCGGCATCGCAGCAGAGCTTCCCAGGCGGCTTCGTCCTGGCCGTCGTTCTTCAGATTCAGCGCTTGTTGTCCGAAACGGATCGCGCCGCCGATCAGTAACATTTGCAGTTTTTGCGGCGTGGCGGTCAGGACTTCCGTTTCGAGATAGGAATTGGTTGCGCCGTATTCGAACATGGTCACTGCCGGGTTAGGTATCAAGAAAACTATCCGCAAGGCTTTTGGCCTTGCTTTATCTATCGGTCGCTGGCGGGTGAAGCTTTGTGCGAATTTCCGCGACCACTATTCGGGAAACGTAATCGGCTGAATCGCGTCCAGGTAAGACAGGTTCGATTGGATGCCGGCCAGGGTCGTCTCCAAATCGTAGAACTTGTTCAGCAAGACTTCTTGCCTCTTTTCCAACTTCTCATTCCAGGTGTCAATTCGTGACTGATTGAGATCGATTTTGGATTGAAGAGTTTCGATGCGACTAATTAACAATGATCTGCCGGCGCCTGCAAACGATTCCATGAGATCGTCAAACTTTTTCGCAAAACCGAGTTGCTTCGTTTCTCCGCCGATCGTTTGTTCTTTGGTGAAGAAATCTTCGACCGCATCGGGATCCTCCGCGTACTTCAACTTCAACTTCAATTCGTCGAGCGACATTTTGCCGGTCTCGCCGTTAAAGCTAAAGCCAAGTTGTTCCAGCGATTGAACGCTGCCGAGGCTCGGGTAGCGCCGCGTAAGAATCTCGTTCAGCTCCGAGTCGATGCGATTCGCTACGTTCGAGCCGAACAGAATGCCGGTCGAACTGTCCGCTTCGTTAAACGCCGTGTATTCGTCCATCAAATCCACCAGCGCGTTGTACTGCGTGACAAACGCATTTGCGGCGGTGACAAGCGAACTGTCCGAGTCAGAAATCGTAACGTTGATCGGCGTGTTCGTCGCTTCTTTGATCGTCACGCTTACCCCTTCGACGACCCCCGTAAACGTGTTCGTCGATGAGGTGGTCAGAATCCCGGCCGATCCGTTCGTGTTGGATCCAAATAACAGCAGCGCGTCTTGACCACGCACCGTTTCGTCAAATTCAAAACTTGAACTCAACGAGTCGATCTGAAAGGCTCCATCGTTGCCAGTTTTGTCCGAAACCAACGAGATCCGATAACGTTCGGAGCCGGCGCCATAATCGAACACGTTCGCCGAGAATCCGGCGTCCAGGTCGTTGATCTTGGTGATCACGTCGGTGATCGTATCGCCGGCCTCGATTTGAACGACCTTGTTAAACGAGCCTGAGAGACTCTGCTTGGATTCTCCTTCGGCGACGGCCCCGGTTCCGACGATCCCCAATGCGGTCCCTGTTTGCGACGTGCCTGAGTCCTGAATACGGAGCTCGCCCGATCCGCCTGCTTGATCGACGATTTTTATCCCGTCGCCGGTGTCGTTGATCTGTGCTTTCACTTTGACGCCGGTTTGACCATTGATCGTATCAATGAGATCCCCGAGCGTTTGGATGCTGTCGTCCGACAGATCAAAAACGCGAGCGCCGCCGGCGCTGTCACGGACCAGGAATTTGCCTTTGGGAATGCCGCTCCCGCCGTTTAGCGAACTGAGTTCGGTCTGTTCGCTGACGTATTGGAAATGCAACGAACCTGATTCGACCTTGGTTTTCGCTGAAGATTGGGCGATGTTCAGCAGATCCGCCGAGTTTGTCGCGCCGGTATTCTCAACTTTGAAGTTGCTGAAAAATTGCCCCGTCGTGTCGCGGAGGGTGATCCCGTTGCCAGAACTGTTGTATTCCGCTTCGATACCGAGACCGGAATCGTTCAACGCGGTCAAGATATCTTGGACCGTTTCAGCGCCAGATAGATCGATCGTCGCCGAGGCGCCGCTGCGGTCGGTCACCTTGATCTCTCCCAGATCCAAACCTTGTCCGCCGTTGAGCGAACTAATTAATTTGGAATTGAGTCCTCCGACATAGCGCCCGCTGGAGATGGTGTCGCTGGTGGTAGAGAAGGCGATGCCCAGATCTTCCGCCGCATGCCCATCGCCAAAACTGCTGACTGAAAAGGAGCCGCCGTTGTCGGTGGAGAGATCGATCAATTCAATTCGGTCGCCATCGGACGAAATTTGGGCTTGCAGCCGCGTCGGGTCGATTTCGTTGAAGATGGTGAGTAGGTCGCCCAGAGTTTGCGGCGAACGCTCTTCACGCGCTGCGCCTCCCGTGGTCAGCGCGGTGCTGTTAGTGTCGACGATTCGGTCGCCGTTTCCGCCGACTGCGGTGGCCGCGGTGAACCGTGCGGAAGTCGTCGCGTTGTTGTTGATCGCCGTGATGACATTGTCGGCCGTCGTGCCGCCAGCTTGAATCCGCACGGTGAGCGTGATGTTATCGGGATCACTATCGTCGTATTGGACGACTTCGTTTCCAGCGGTCACGGCGGGATCGTCGACATAGCGGAGGGTGACGTTGTCGTACTCTCCCCCCAATTGCTTGGCGGTAAGTTTGACGACTCCGTCAACCGCTTGTGCGGTCGAGATGCCGACCGCGTTTTGTTCACCTCCCGTTGTCGTGCCGGTGTCAGTGACGTCGATCAGCCCAGAGCCGTTGCTTCCCGACGCGTTCGCAGCGGAAAATAGCGGGCTGACAAGCGGATCACTTCCAATTGTAGCGACAACGTCATCCGCGGTGGTCTCGCCGGCTTTGATGCGGACCGTCAGCGTCTTGTTGAAGGGATCGCTGTCGTCATATTCTACGAGCTCGTTCCCTTGAGTGACGCCTGGATCGTCGACAAACAGGATCTGGACGTCGTCGTATTCGGCGCCGGCGTTGATGGCGCTGATCTCGATGCTGGCGTTAGCGTTCGCCGCCGTCGTAACGGCCGTCGATAAGGCCGTGCCGCCTGAGGTGATCGCGGTGTCGATCGAGTCAATCAGTCCGCCGCCGGTTCCGCCGTCAACCGTCGCCGCGGTGAAGTAGAGACCCGCGTTAGCGTCGTTATTGATCGCGCTGATCACATCGGATGCGGTCGTGCTTCCTTCGGCAATTTGTACGGTGACGGTCTTGGCGAGATCGTCGTAGACGACCGTTTCGTTGCCTTGGGTGATCGAACCGTTGTTCTCGAAAATGACGGCGACCCCTTCGTATTCGGCGCCGGCATTGTTGGCCGTAATGCTGAACTTGGAGTCGAACGTCGCGGTGGAAGCGGTAGCGAAGTCTTCTGGTTTGGCGCCCTGACGCAAGCCGATATTTTTTGTCGTGCCGTCGCGAAATGCGATCGTCAGATCGTCCAGATCGCTGCTCAAGCGAATTCCGGCGCCATCTCGAAGCGAACTGAGTCGCGTTTCGCTATGGAGCGAGAGAATGTCATTGCCAACGTAGCTGCTGGCGGCGACGTTGACGTCGCGCAGGCCGAGGTCGGCGGCGGTGGATCCGCCTGACAGCTCTTTGACGACTAGGTTGCTGGTCGTTTGACCGGTGTTGTCGGTCAGCTTGATTCGGTCTCCCTCGATCGTCGCGGTCACGTCGATGTCGTCATTGGCGTTGATCGCAGCTAGCACGTCGTCAATCGTGGTAGCGTAACGCAGATCGATTGTACCGCTGTCCCCTGCCCGGTCGGTGATTTTGATCTTACCGGGACCAACGCCTTCGCCGCCGTTCAATCGATTGAGATCGATTCCCTGGTCCAATCGAGGACTTGAGCTGATCGATATCGAGCCCGCCGACAGCGATTCGGTAAGCGAAGCGACCCCAGAGCTGAGGTACTGCTGAGACTGTGCCGTCCGCACAGGAGTCAATTGCGTGACGCCGATGCGCGGCGTACCGGTTACCGTCGCCGTCAACGCGGTAGCATTGCTCGTCACCGCAGTGCGGGCATTGAAGATCGATGGCTTGGCAAGCGCTTTGGCGGAAAACTGCAGACTCAGAATCGCCGCTGTGACCTTGCTGAGCGCACCTTGCTCGTCCGAGACGATGGCTGTGCGCGAAATCAGCAAGTCGCGAGGACGCGCTTCGATAGAAAGCAGTTGCTTTACCGTATCGGTAATGTTGATGCCGGATATTAAGCCGGTGCTGCTGCTAATCCCAGCCATGGGGGAAATCGTCGCTTTCTCAGGCGGCCCGCGCGGCCTGCATTAACGTCAATGTTTAGATAGCGTCATCATCCTTTATCGACCAAACGGCGGTAAAATCTCCAGCTTATTCCGATTAGGTAGTTGGAGCCGATCAACCAAAAAAAAAGCCTCCGCCAAAGATGGCGAAGGCTTTTGTAGCTTGGCGTATTCAGCCCGAATGTTATCGGAGCAGGCTGAGCACGTTTTGCGGGTTCTGGTTGGCGATGCCCAACGTGTTGGTGCCGGCCTGGACGAGAATCTGAGCTCGCGTCAGTTTGGCCGATTCCGCAGCGAAGTCGGCGTCACGGATCGAGCTTTCGGCTTCGGTCAGGTTGGCCAGGGTATCGTTCAACGAGTAGATATTCGAGTCCAAGGTCGTCTTCTGGAAGGCGCCCAATCGACCGCGAAGCGAGGTCACCACCGAGATGACTTCGTCCACAACCTTGGCGGCTCCGCCGACATCTTCCGACAAGCTCTTGCTACCGCCCGAGCGAAGCTCGAACAAACGTCCGCTGACGCCGCCCAAGGTGGCGGTGCTGACGCTTTGGATACCAAGACGGGCTTGCTGATTGCTGACCACGTCCGGACCGAGTTGGAACAAGGCTCCGCCGCCGACGATCTCGAATTCAAAGCTGGAGTCATCTTCGACGTTTTCGCCGAGCGAGAAGCTCAGGTCAAGCGAAGAAGTGTTGATCGAGGCTTTCAAACCGTCGCCGATCGCTTGAATACCGTTGATGCGAACATCAACGTCCGTACCCGACGAACGATCCACATTGGTGTTGCCGCTTTGATCGGTCAGATTGAAGGTGCCGGTGAGGGCCTTCACGCTGACGAACGAGTCGGCGCCAAAGTTGGTCGCTTGGAATGACAGACCGGTATTTTCCAGGTCCGAGTTGCCGAGCAACGCGGCTCCGTCGGTCGAACCAGTGTCGATCACGCCGCCGGTCAGCGTCGCCGTGTCGTCGGTGGTGACGGTGGCGCCGCCGCTGGCGGTTGCGCTGAACAGCAACGATAGGCTTTCGTCATAGTTGCCGTCCGCACTATCGAAGATGTCCGCGATATCGGCTGCGGTCGTAAGACCTTCCTCGATGTAGAAGGTCAGCGTCTTGTTGGCCGCATCGTATTCGCCGCGTTCATCCACACCTGCGGTGACCGTAGCGTCGTTCACGAACTGGACCTTGACGTTGTCGTAGTCGGCGCCAGAGTTGATCGCCGTGAAGCTCAGCTGAGCATTGACGCCGTTCACCGAATAGGTCGTACCTGACGCCTGGGCGTCTTCCAGTTCGGTTCCGCTGGTCGCGAAGGTGATGTCTTCGGTCGTGGCGGACAGGATGCCGCTGCCGTCGCTGCCGCTGACGTTAGTGACGCTGATGCCGCGATCCTGCAAGTACGCCAACGTGTTGGCGGCTTCGGTGGGATCCGAAATGAACGCGCTGGGATCATCGAAGAAGGCGATCAGGTCGTCCGCCGTCGTCTTGACGTTTCCGTCTGCGTCGGTTTCGAGGTTGACGATCAATGTGCCTTCGCTAACCAGGCCGCCGTCGGTGCCGGCCGGAATGGTTAGTTCGTTGATGTCGAGCGCGTCCGTTCCGTCGCTGGAACCGAAGTTCTCGGCCTCGAAGAACTGGCTGACGTATGCGTCGTTGTTGATCGCGTTGATCGCGTCTTCAGCCGTCGAAACGCCATCCTGGATGTTCAAGACAAGCGTCTTGGCTTCTTTGTCGAGCACGGCGTATTCGTCGCCACCGCCGGCCAAGTCGTTGTTGTCAACGAAGCTGATCGTGTAACCGTCGTAGTCGGTGCCCTTCAGCTTGGCGGTGATGGAGAAAGTGCCGTTGGCGTCAGCGTTCTGAATGATCGCCTGTGACAGGCCTTCGACACGCGGGTCGGTCGTCGTGTCAATGCTCAGGCTGGTGTCGGCGTTCGAGACAAAGCGAACGTTCGGCGAATCTTCCGGCGACAGGAACTGCAGACTGGTGTTCTGCTCGGCGACGCCGCTATAGGCGTAGTTCGTAAACTCGGTGACCGTATCGTGTCCGTCGTTACCAGCGGCCAGCGAAGCAGTAACCTTGTTGTTGCCAGTGGCGGCGTTGATCGCCTCGATGACGTCATTCGCCGTCGCGACAATGTCACCCCCCGTGATGCCGCCCGACGCGGTCGACCCGTAGGCTCCGGTGGTGGCGACAATGCCGGCTCCGGCGCCATAGCCTGTGGTTTCCACCACTGCGGCGGTGAACAGATCGGTGGTCTTCTGGCGGTCGCCGCCGATAAACAGCGTCGTGCCGGTCGTGTCGCCCACTTGAACAACGCCAGAACCATCGCTTCCGAGAGCGTTTCGGGCGTCGAACAGTCCGGTCAGGGAGTCAATGGCCGTGACGACTTCGGCGCCGGTCGACGCGACGTTGATCTGAACCGTCAAGGTATTGGCGTCGGCGTCATAAGCGGCCGTTTCAGCGCCTTTGGCCACGGCGCCTGAGGTCGAATAGATCAGCTGAACGCCATCGATCTCCGTGCCGCCGGTCAGAGCGCGAACATGGATCGAAGCGTCAGCATTACCTGCTTCGACCAACACCGAGGCTTGCGAACGAGCTGTCGTCGTGCCGCCGGCGAAAGTTGAACTACCCGCGATATCACCAGTTGCCACAGCGCCGGAACCATCGTTACCCGTCGCGTAAGCGGCCGAGAACAGGTCGCCGACTTGAGCGTTGATCGCGTCGCGAACTTCGGTACCGGTCGAAACGCCGGTGTCGATCTGGACCACCAGCTTGTTGTTGGCTTCGTCAAACGAGACGAGCGCGCCTCCCGTGAGTGAGGCGTTGTCGACATACTCGATGCCGACGCTGTTCGTTTCGTCACCCAAGATCTTCGACGTCACGGTGAGAGAAGCGTTCGCGGCGCCGGAGGTGGTGAACGACGCAGCGGTCCGTTCTGTGGCGTTGTTGATCGCGGCGACGATCGCATCGGCGTTCGATGCGGCGTTCTTGGTGATCGTCAACGTCTTGGTCGACGCATCGTACGAGGCCGATTCGTCACCCAGTTCGGCGCCGTCGGCGAAGACGACTTGGGTGCCGTTGTAGTCGGCGCCCGCTTCGTTGGCGGTCAGAGTGAAGGCGTTGTTATCGCCGACGGTGTCAACCACCAACGAGGCCGCTTCATAGTCCGAAACGCCGAGCGTCACTTCCAACTTGCCGGGATCAGCGCCAACCGGAGCGGTGTAGCTGGCGGTGGTTGTGCTGCTGGTTCCCTTGCTGTACTTGATGCGGACGTCGCCTGGATCGAACCCGGCTTCGTTGGCCGTCAGCAAGATGTCATTGTCCGTGCCAAAGCTGCTGACGGTCAGTTCGCCCTTGGTCGCGGCCGTTTCCAGAAGCGCTTCGACGCCGGTGGCGTCCGAGACCAGATTCACGGCCGAGGCGATTTCTTCGATCGTCGAACCCTTGGCGAAGTTGAACGCTTCGGTACCGTTGGCGCCGCCGATTTCTAGAACCAGATCGTCGGCGACCGCACCGAAACCGTAGTTCAGCGTACCACGGGTCGCTTGCTGAACGACGTTGACTTTAACGCCGATCGAGCTTTGCGTGCCGAAGTTGGCTTGATCGATACGCAGACCTTCGATCGCCGAGCTGTTGACGTTCTGCGTGATGAAGTCCAAGTTACCGTCGAGCAGACGTTTGCCCTGGAACGAGGTGACCTGAGCGATACGGTCAATCGCTTCGAGTGACGAGTCGATTTGCAGCTGATTCGCCGCGATTTGTTCGTCACTGAGGGCGCCGGTATTCGCCGCTTCCGAGATCAACCCGCGAATGTCGTTCAGCAACGAGCTGACCTGACCGAGGGCGCTGTCGGCCGTCGCGATCAACTGATTGGCGCGTTCGCTATTGGTGATCGCTTTTTCGACGCTCGTGATATCGCTACGAAGCGCTTCGCTGGCGATCAAACCGGCCGGATCGTCTTTACCGCTGTTGATGCGGAGACCGGTGCTAAGACGGGTCAGGGTCGTGTTCAGGTCCGCGTTCGAGCGGCCCAAGTTCTTTTGAGCAACAAGTGAACTAACGTTTGTATTGATGCGGGTCATTGGGAGTCACCCCTCCTAAATCCAGGGACTACTTTGAAGCCCGTCCGACGCCTGGGGAGTCAATTGAATCGGAACGGTCGGCTGCAAACGCAGCCCTATTCAAACCTATCTACTTGTCATTTGAGGAGGCTTCTTGCCCCTGCAGGTCAACCTGCAATTTCGCTCTGGTAAAAGTGGTACTCTCCAGCGCTCGACCGATCCTATGCACGATCATCTATCGAGGACTATCGGACATGATTACTGGCGTGCTTGAGGTGATTGATGAAGTTTTCCTTGCGCGATTAGGGAACCTAATAGGCCTTAGCGTTACGACCGTTACAGAGCATCGAAAACGGCGACTTCGCCTAGTTTGGCTGCGCGTTTCCGCAGCGCATTTTACGAAGCTTCGAGGGATAATCCGACGTCGCAGCAGCGACAAAGAAAGGCGCCGGGCCAGGCGCCATTGAGCGGATTACGACGGGTAAGACGAAAGGGAGGAGTAGTTCGTTGCGCGGCAAGTGCGCAAAACTACTTCGTCTTACGGAGAGCGGCGGCTTCGTTCGGCTGCAAACGAGACGCTTGCTGGTTTTCGCGTTGAATCGCTTCGTACACTTCTTGACGATGTACGGGGATGTCTTGCGGTGCGGCGATGCCAAGACGAACTTTGTCGCCGCGAATATCGACGATGGTGATGACGATGTTATCGCCGATCATGATGCTTTCGTCACGATGCCTCGACAAGACGAGCATATCAGGCTCCTTCCTCGGTGCGCTGTTCTAATCCGTTTAACGGCGACGCCGGAGAACGGTAGGGCGTATTTATTTTAAGCGGGAGTCAGCTAGCGGCCCAAGCGTGGGATAGCATCGCTGTCGCGGCGCCGGCCGCAGTAGCATCTATCGGACTTTGGCTGACGCCCAATCAATATCCGCCGCAATGGTCGACTTCTGTCGGCGGAATCGAATGTACCGCCGGAATTCTGCCTGCAGATTCGAGCGAACTAGGCGCTCTTGCGGTAATAAGAAGCGCCGCCTTGGATCTCGTACTGCAGCGGCTGATCGTCCGACGTCACAATTTGCCGTCCAAGTTGCTTGGTTAGGTTGATCACGACCGGTGCGCGAAGATTGACCGTCAGCGAATCTTCGTGCTTGCTGACGATGGTAAGTACGAAAACCTCGTCGTCGGCGGTCAGCCGAATCGGCGAAACTTCTTCTTTCTCGAGACGAACCCGATATTCGGGGGCATAGCGTCGCGGGCTGACGACGGCCAACGCCACTTCCGGTTGCTCTAGTGATTGCAACCAGCCAAGGTCCTCCGATTTCTCATCGGAAAGTAGAATCCAGTTAACCAGACTTTCGAAGCCGATCAAACCGTCCGCGAACAGGATTACGTCCTCATCCACGATTTCAAGCTTTCCGAAGCGAGCCGTATAGATATCCATGGTCGAAACATCTCGATCAGTGATGCAATGCTGGCATGATCGCCCTAGTAGCGACCTAATTTCTGACATTCTGATTTATCGGCGACTGAACCAGGACGAATCCATAAAATCCGAATATCCGTCGCAGAACGTGCGGCGCCACGTTTTCTTACGTATTCCAGATTAGATATAGTCGAGCAGCGACAATTGATAAATCTGTCCGATCGTTTGCAGCGACGCCTGGTACGAAGCTTGTTGCGCGGCGAAATCAGAGGCCGCTTTGACGAAGTCGACCTCGATCTCGGTCGACAAGTTCGCATCCAATTCGACCATGTCGTCTTCAAGTCGCGTCTTCATCAAATCGACGTTCTGCGAACGGGCGCCGAGTTCGCCACGTGAAAAGCTGAGTCTGGAGAGATCCGTGTCCAGCGAATCAACCAGGCGACTGATCTGCACGTAGTCGCGTGCGACGATCGCCTCGTTTAATTTGATCAGCGTGTTGAAAACGCTTTTGGTTTCTCGCGGGTTGACGTCTTTTCCAGACATCACTTCGGCTGTGCCGCCAGATGTGGTGCCGACTGTCCCTGTCGCCGAAACGGCGCCTGTCCCGTCGTTTGTGATGTCGACGCTGCGATCAAGTTGAGAGTGGAATGTCCCTTCGAGGTTGATCGCGTTGACGATCTCCGATGTTGTCGTTACGCCGGCGTCGATCGAGAGGGTCAGCGTTTTTGACCCCGAGTTGTAAACGGCGGTCGGCGATCCCGACGACAGCGTATCCGTGAAGACGATCTGGACATCGTTATGAGCGGTGCCCGGATAAAGCGACTCCAACGTGAACGCGGTGTTCAGATCTTCCGGGGCCGCAAAGCTGACCGAGGCGGCGGACGGTTCGGCGTCAGCGATGGGGGTTCCGCCGTTGGTCGAAGTGATCACGCCGGTTTGAACGATCAATCCTTCGCCATTGTTAGTGGGATCGCTCTGAAGCGCCGTATCTGCTGAGAAGGTTCCTTCAGCGTTGATCGCCGCGATGACCGTATTTGCAGTGGTCGCCGCGGGATCAACATCGATCGTCAACTTTTTCGTATTCGGATCATAGTTCACGATCGCCTGGTCGCCGGAAGCGGCCGAGTTGACGAATTCGACCTGCACGTTGTTAAACGTCGTGCCTGGTAAGTTGGCGCTGATCTGAATCGCGTTATTTTCGTTTGTAGGCGGAGAAAATTCGACTGTCGCGGTCGCCGCTGTTGCGGTTGGCGAATCAGAAACGGTTGTCACCGTTTCACCTGCCGGCATCAACCCAAGATCGATGATCGCCGAACTCAAAATATCTCGTTCAATTGTCAAACGACCAACGCCGGCCGGATTGTCGTCGACCAGTTCGATGCCGTTGCCAAAGTCAGAGAGTCGCGCGACAACCGGGCTACCGTCTTGATTGTCGGGATGGTTGTTGATCAGATTGAGAACGTCGCCCACGGTTTTAGCACTCGAGACATCAATCTCCAACTGCTGGCCGTCATTGCGAGTTATCGTGAAATCGGTCCCTTCAGTCGCGTGAACTCCCAGGCCGTAGTTGAGCGAATTAAGCGGCGTAGATTCATTAAAAGTACGCAGGCCTAGCTGGGACGCAGTCGTGCCGCCGTTCTCACCGATGGTGAAATCGCCGCCGCTTACGACCGAGCGAACGTTGATGCCGTTTCCGGCACTATTGATTTCGGCCAGGACGCCCAAACCGGCGCCGTTAAATACGTTCAGCAGATCCTCGACTGTCTTCGCGTCATCAAACTTAAGAATTTGCGGATCGCCGCCGTTGATGATTTGCAGCCCAGACGAAGCGTCAAAATTGGCGCCGCTTCCTCCTTGGAACTCAGCGATCACCGAGAGATCGACAACCCCCGTTCCGCGTTGAAAATCCGAAACCGTATCGTGTTCGTCAATCTCGGCTGTATACAGTTCGCTAAATTTTGCGTTGTTATTCAGCGCCGAAACAAGCTGGTTGGCGTTGGTGCGATCGGCGTCAACGCGGGCAAAAATCGTCTTGGAGTCGCCGCCGCTATTGCCGGTGTTTCCGATCGAACCATCGTCGGTCGCCGAAACGAACGAGTTGGGGTTAAACGTATTGCCGTTGGAGCTATCGGGGCGAACCGAGAACGATCCTTCCGCGATGATCGCGTTCATCAAGGTTTGCAGCGAAGTCTCATCGCTGTCGTCGACGGCGAGCGTCAACGTGCGTGTAGAGCCATCGTCGGTGTAAGTCGCCGTCGCCGTGTTGCCGATGTCTCCCGAGGCGTCGATCACGATGTTGACGTTGTTAAAATCAAATCCCGCTTGGTTGGCGGTCAAGATTAAGTCGTTGTTACCGCCGGAGAGTGGGACCGCGGCGCGTGCTTTCACGCCATCTTGTTGAACGTAGGTCGTATAGGCGTTGCCGCTATTGGTGGCGAGAACCGGGCTCGCTGCGTTGAATGATTCGCCGGTGGACGTATCAAATCCAACCGAGAATCGCCCATCGGCGATGAACGCGTCCGACAGTGATTGCAGCGAAGTTTCATCGGTATCGTCAATCTGGACGGTGATTGTCTTCACGCCGTTGACGACGGTAGTTGGACCGATCACGGCAGTGTCGCCGATGTCGCCGGTAGAATCGAAGACGATTCGTGCGCCGTCCAGACTGCCATCGGTCGAGTTTGCGGTGAGCAACAAACTGTTGCCGGCCCCATCCAGGTCGAGCGTCGTCTGCGCACGTTGCAAATCTTCGGCCAGCGTGACGACTTCGTTCCCTTTGGTCAGCCCCGGCTTGGCTTGCAGCAGATCATCATTGACCAATTGCAGCGTGACGCCGTTTGCATCGGCGCCGTTATTTTTGGCGTTCAGGACGATGTCGTTATTGGCGCCGGCGTAAGAAACGACTGCTTGCGACTTGGACCCCAAAATGTCTGACAGCTTGGTGGTCGCCGTAATAATCGGATTCAGATCAGCGCCTTCAATCGGATTGACGCCGTTGCCGTTGGTTTTCAGGATCCCTAGTTGGGCGGCGACATGACTTCCGCCGGTTTCGCGGATCGTCAAGTTGCCGCCGCCAGCATCGTCTATATCAACGATCAGACTGTTGTTGTCGATTCGCGCAGTGATTGTTCGTCCCGGCGGCGGGTTCTTCTCAATCAAGTTGATGACGTCACCGACAGTTTCGGCCGAGCGAATGTCAATTGTGACTGGATTGACGCCATCGGAAATGACAAAGCTGCCGGATGCAATTCCACCGCCGCCGCGCAGATTGGAGAGCTTTGTATTTTTGGTTAGTACGGGATTCAGATCGATCTGACTTTTGACTTCCGGCGAGATCGCACCGAAAGCGTCGTTGCCGTTCACGGTCGTATCAAAGAGCAAATCGATATCGGCAAAGCTGTTCAGGCTATTCGTGTTGCCGTTGTATTGGACCAGGCCGTCTTTGATGGTAAACGGAGTCGTCGTGGTATTAGAGCCGCCGAAGAGGTAGCGACCGCGGAACTGCCGATTTCCAATATCCACGAATTGCTGCAGCGCGTTCTGGAAAGTTTGACTCGCCGCCGCGACTTCGGTATCGGTTGCTGTCGAATCGACCATCGTGACGGCCAGACCACGCATTTCGGCCAACAAATCGGCGGCGCCGGCCATCGCCGTATCGGTCGCGGCCAGGTACGACTGGCTGGTCGACAGATTGACGCTGATCTGCGTCTTCCGTTCGATCAACGACTGCAACGTGATGCCGCGAATCGCGGCCGGCGCATCGTCGCTAGGCGCCAACAGCCGACGGCCCGTGCTGAGCTGGTTTTGCAGGCTGAACAGGTTGGCTTGACTTGCCGCTAATTGCGACAGCAAACGAGAATGCAAGTTGCCGTCGCTTACGCGGGTAGTCGGGACTGGTACGATTCGAGTCATGGCGGTAGGCGCTGCTTGGAACGCAAGGATGAAATGGGAATGTACAAAAACGCGAACGCAGCCGGCGATCTTTCGGCGGCGTCGCTCGAATCACAAATTACCGCGACTTCTTATCTGCTTGCTAAATGTTGACCAATACTTCGAGCAGTTCATCGATGACGGAAATCAACCGCGACGCTGCTTGAAATTGACGCTGAAAGGTAATCAAGTTGACCGCTTCTTCGTCCAGGCTGACGCCGCTAAGTCCCTGCTTTTGCCCATCTAGCGTTTCTTTGAAGACGCGGTAACCTTCGGCGACCGATTTGGCGACCGAAGCCGATTGCGTCACTTCGCCAACCAATTGTGCATAAACATTGTCGAGCGTTTGTCCATTGCGACTATCCAAGGGACGATCGAGGAATCCGGCCATTTCAACGGCATTGTCGGTGTCGACGCCGATACCGTTCTTGCTCGCGGCGAATTTGGAGGGGTCCTCTTTGATCACCTGTTGAATGCCGATGGTGCTGGCCGATGTCCCGGTAAAGAACGTGCCAAGGCCTAACGCCGCTAGAACGCCGCTCGTATCACTACCGAAGGCGAATTCGACGTTCTGCGAATCGCTGTCAATCTGCAGGTGACCATCCAGTGAGATCGATGCAGTCAGGCCGTCCACTTCGCTGATCGCGTCAGCCAGACCTTGCAGCGACGTATCATCCGGCAAGCCGTTCAGCTTGACCGAGATGTCGATGGTGTTCTTCAGGCCTGTCTGCAGGTTCTGAGTGAATATCTTGAAAGAGCCGTTGGTCGGCGTGTAGGGGAGCCCAACCTGGTCTAAAGGTTGATCGATCGATGCGTCTTCGACGAAGAACTCGCTGGTCATCGTCTGATAACCGGTTTGTCCTTGTCCGCTCGAAAAAACGCGATTGAATTCAAAGGTTAACGTCTGGGCGAAGTCATCCAGATTGTTCATGAACTCGCCGACAATCGCATCGCGCGAAGTGATCATACCTGCCAATTTTCCGGAACTCGCTAGAATCGGCGAGTCGGTGCCGGCCAACGTGAGCTTCACATTGGTAAGGCCGTCTTCGGCGACCGATTTTGTTTCGACCTGCCGAGCGATGCCGTCGATGACCAGGTATTCGCCGCCGAGAAATACCGAGGTCGATCCATTCTCTTGCTCGACTCCCTTAATGTCGATGATGCCGGCCAATTCGGTCAGCTTGCGCTGGCGTTGATCACGCAGACCGATCGCGTCGCTTTTGGTGATCGGCCCAGCTTCCAGTGTCGTGATCTTGACGTTCAAATCGGCGATATCATTCAGCAGCGAGTTGATGTCGGTGGCCGCCTGCTTAATTTGCTTATTGAGATCGGTGTGAACTTCCTTGGCGCGGCCATACAAACGGCTGATGTCTCTTGCTAGCGTCTGGCCACGAAGGACCGACAAGTTGCGAACGCTGACATCTTCGGGCTGATTGAGGATGTCATTGATGCTCCCCAAAAAATCATTCAGCGAGGTGCTGATGTCGGTATCGCTTAATTCGCCGACAAGCGCCTCAAGCTGTAGATAGACGCTCTCTTGGGTTTCGCCGTTGGCGAGATCGCTGATCGAATTTCGTAGGCGTTCTTCGAGGAATTGGTCGACCTGTTGAACGACCGCTTCGACCTGCACGCCCATTCCGAGCCGCAGGTTGCCGTAAGCTTGGGTCGGCGCAGGGGTATAGATAACTCGTTCGCGCAGATAATCGGGCGTATTGACGTTGGCAATATTATTGCCCGTCACTTGGATCCCGATTTGAGCGGCGACCAGCGCGTTCTTGGATTGCTGAAGCGATGTAAAAAGAGTCATCCTTGACTATCCTCCATGGACCTTCGCCTGGTCAAAATTAGGCTTCATGGTCCACAAGAGTCCCTCCTTGATGTGCGGAGTTCTCCTGTTCATAAGTCGGCTGAAGTTTGCCGCCGGTCGCAATGATCTGCAAAATCTGCGACAAATGTAGGACGCTGCGTTGGGCTAGCACGAAGTTTACTAGCGTCTCGTTCTGGATAGTGCGCATTCGTTGCTTCGCTGTGCTTGCTATCTCGCGCAGTTTCTCACCTTCGGCGCCATCAGCAAGTACGGCTAGCGATTCGATGCTATCGCCAGGCAATCCCTGCTTTTGCGCTGATAGCAGCAAGTCATGGCGCGCGTCGCGCAGTTGTTCGAGTCGCTGGATCAGATCGAGCTCACGCAGTTGCGTCGCTTCCATCCCGGGGATGTCGCGTGCGACCATCTGGCTGCGTTTAGTCCCCAGCACTTCGATGAGTTCGTCCTGGACGCTGGTCAGTTCTTGCAGAACTTCGGCGGTGGACGCTTCCCAGTCGACGGTCGAAGTTTCCAACGCGTCGTCTACGGGCGTAAAGGGCATAGCGAAAACCTTACTCTAGCGGCTTGCGATGAAAGCGGTGTTTACGCCAAAGCGTCCAACAGCGGAGCGCTCGGTTGATCGTTCAACGTCTGCACGGCCTGAATCAGGCTGACTTGCTTCCAGTGAGGCGATCGTTGCGACGTTTCGTTAGAAGACGAACTCGAATTCGATTCGGGACTGAGATTCGACTGAGTCATAAATTGTTCAAACATGGGACCTGACAGCTCCTGAGCGCTGGCTTCGGATAGTTTTTCTACAAGCAGTTGATCGAGTTGCGATTGGAAGACTTCTTCGCCGCGACCGCCATGAAAATAGGCAGGCTTGCCGACCGACTTCCGCATCGACTTCAGCATTTGGCCGAATAGCGATTCCCCGACGAACTGGTCGAACTTTTCCCGCAGTTCCGACTGCTGAGCAGCGGGAGCGGCGGAAGTCAAATTGGCGGGGGCGCTGGTTACCATGGTTCGTTTCTCGGCGTTTGCTAGTTCACAAAGATCAATTCGCCGTACAGTTTGCCTTGGTGATGGATCGCCACGATGATGTCGATCACGTCTTCGGCAGGGACTTTAAGCGTGTTCAAAGCGTCGACCAGATCTTTCAAGCGAGTCGCATACGCCGGTTGCGTATTGACCTCGACAAACTTGGAAGACTCGGGATCGATCGTTTCGATCTTGATGCCGTTGTGGGTGACGACGTCAGGACCGATCTCGACGTCCGAGCCGACGACGATCACGCCGCTGGCCTTGTTGATGACTACTTTGTTATTGAGCTGTTTGTCGACGATCGGCGTATCCATCAGGATCGAGACGAAAAAGACCGGGTCGGATTGATACTGCGGCGGAATTTGGACTTCGATCGTCTTTTGGTCCAGGGCCCGCGCGATTTGCACGTTGCTGGAAGATCCCTGACCAACTTGCAGCAGATTGCCGACGCTAAAAACGATCTCTTGAGCCATTTGCCAATCTTTGTAGCCGTCGTTCAGCACCAGATAGACTTTTTTGTCCGGCGTCACAAACGAGTTGCGAATTGACTTTTCGATGCGGCAGCCCGACTTGATGCGAGCGTTGGTTGGGACTGCTTTGCTAAAGGTTTCGAGGTTGCCGGTCGCCATCGCCCAGACCGTCTTGTCGTGCGGGTTCGGGCCTTGCAAAGTGCTGATCGCCAGCGATCCTCCTTCCAAGCTCTTGGCGCCTAGCGAACTTACTTCGCAATCGATCATGTCTCCTTCTTCGGCGCCTTCGGCCGGCACGCGAGCTCGTACAATTACCAACGCGGTGTTGGTGACGGTCTTCAACGCGTCGGGCAAATACTCTCCATCCGGCCCGGCGCCGGAGTTGCTGCCGAGGTGTTTCATCACCAACGACAACGCTTTGTGCGTCGGGGTCAGATTTTTGTCGCCGGTTCCCTTCAGGCCGACCACCAGGCCGATCCCTTGCAGGTAGTTTTCTTCCTGTCCTTTGACGCGGACGAAAGTTGATAACGGCTGGGTGATTTGAAATCGCTCAGCGACCAAGGGCTGCGGCGGCGATTGCGGTTGTGCTTGAGCCGCGGCGGAGTAGCCGGCGATCCCCACGAACATCAGCAAAGCAGTCGTTTTCATGGCGGTTTTGATCGGTTTCGTTTTCATGTTTAGAACCACTTCCAACCGTCCCAGATCTTCAATAACCAGCCGCGTTTGTACGAATCACGGATGTGTCCGGTCTCTTGCTTGGTGATGCTGAGATTCGCCAGGCGTTCGCTCAACACAACATTGTTCGGGTCGATGTCTTCGACGCGGCAAACGCCGCGCAGATAGTAGGTCCAAGTTTCGTTGTTTACCTGAATCTCTTTTTGGGCTTCGATCTTCAGCGTGCCGTTCGGCATGATCTCAGAGACCGTCGCGGCGACGCGGAAGCGAACTTCTTCCAACGTTTCCAACGTTCCTTGCGTGCGGTAGCGGCTGGTCAACTGGCCAGTGATCTGAGGCGAGCCATCTTCCTGTTGATCGGGTACGATCGCTTTTAGATTTTCGAGATGAACCCAGTTGGCCAGCAGTGCGTTGAAGTTGGCCTGCTTACGGCGATTCAGGTTGCCTTCGGATTCCATTTCGGCCGCTTCATCGACGCGAATATGGACGATGTCTTTGATTTGAATCTTGCGCGGCGGCGGCAGTTCGCGGTAATACCAACTGAGGTCGCGGTTCGCACCGTCGACTTGTTCGCCGGGAACGGACGGGTTGCCCGGCAAGCTGCGCTGAGCCAGGCTCGAAGTTGGCCCTTGCGCCGCCGCGAGCGAAGTCGTCGCGATGGTCAGCATCAGGGAACATAAAATCGTGACTCGGTTCATTAGCGGGTTCCCCTTGATGCGGTGACGGTCGCGGCTTGACGTGGATCGCTGTTGAGCGTCATCGCCTGACCTGGGCCATAGGCGCGAACCTGAAACATTTCTCCCCGCTGTTGACCTCGTTTGGCGTCGGGAGAGATCGCTTGCACCATCAACAGATCGCCAACACTGGCGTCGCCGGCGGCGATCGCGTCGCGGCGAATGACGAGCCCGCCGATTTGGGCGATGACGGTGACGACGTCGTTTTGTTGGATGACCACCGGTTCGCGGATCGAGCCAGACTCGATGGGACGTTGGGCCGGCAGGGAGCGAATCGCCTCTTTGCCAACGAGCGCTTCGATCCGAGTTTCAAAATCACCTTCGGTCCGAACGGTGTTGAGCGGTTGTACGGTCAAGTCTTCAGCTTGAATCACTTCGCCGCGACGAATCGGACGAACCGTATAGACGACCAGAGCTTCTCCTTCGGCCAAAGGACCGCCGCTCCAGCTGGTTTGCTGCACGCCCGATTGAGAAGCGTTGCGAATGATTTTGCTAAGGGGCGCGACGCCATCAGTGCGAGCGACTCGCGTGCGGCTGGCCCCGGTAAAGTAAAGGTCGGCGTCCTGAAAGCCGCGCGCCGTCAGTTGCGCGCGAATGTCATTGATGGTGACAAAGCGAGAGCGATTGAGGCTGGGCGCCGGAAACAGTTCCAACTGTTCCAGCTCTTGCACGAAACGTTGCGAAGGCCCACCGATCTCGGCCAGATCGCCGAGCCGAACGATGGAATCGACCACCACCGCTTCACGGCGAAGGACGACATCGTAGCCCTGAGCGACGCTGGTCAGACCGGTCAGGAGCAAGGCGATGGTGGTGAGGTGACGAAGCATGCGAATGATTCTTTCTAGGCGTTCAGGCGATTAACGACGCAAGTTCGAGACGAGCTGCAGGATTTGATCGCCGGCTTGCACCGTTTGCGAGTTCAGCTCAAAAGCACGTTGCGTGGTGATCAGGTCGACCAGCTCTTGCACCGGCTCGACGTTGGACGCTTCTAGAAAGCCTTTTTCGACGCTGCCAAAACCGTCGATGTTTGGGTTGCCGATGATCGCCGCGCTGGAAGAGTTGGTTTCGGCGTACAGGTTATCTCCCAACTTCAGCAACCCTTCAGGATTGATGAAGTTGGCAAGTTGAATCTGTCCCACTTCTTCCAGCGTTTGCTGACCGGGACGCTGCACCGATACAATGCCGTCGGAGGAAACTTCGATGCCGGTCGTATCTTGCGGTATGGTGATCGAGGGTTCGAGCGGACGACCGATGCCGGCCGAACCGGTCACGATTTCGCCGTTGGCGTTGATCGAGAAGTTGCCGGCTCGCGTGTAGTAGGTCTGTCCGGTCGGATCGAGCACTTGGAAGAAGCCTTTGCCGCGAATGGTCCAATCGAGCGAGCGATCGGTTTCGCGAAAGGCGCCTTGTTGATAGTCGGTCTGCGTACTCTGCACGCGAACGCCCAAGCCGATATGCGTGCCGGTTGGCGTCGGGTTGGAGGCGCCGTCCAGTTTGCCCGGCAAGACGCGATTGTCGTAAAACAGATCCTCGAAATTGACGCGATCTTTTTTGAAGGCGGTCGTGTTCACGTTCGCCAGATTATTGGAGATCACATCAAGCTTGGTCTGCAGAGTCTGCATCCCAGTCGCGGCGGTATAAAGGGTTTGAACGCTCATGATCGCTACTTATCCAAGGGGGAAAGACGCCGGCGATTAGCCTTGGCGGAGAACGCGGCTTATCAGGTTGCCGAGCATCTCATCGTGATTCTTGATCAGGTTCACATTCGCTTCGTAAGCACGTTGGGCTTCGATCATCGTCATCATTTCGGTGATCGAGTTGACGCCGGACCCTTCCAGGTAGCCGGCGCGGGTCTGACGTTCTTCCAGGGCCAACGGTTCGACCGGAGCCAGCGGGAAAAAGGCGTTGTCGCCATACTTGGCTAGATCGCTGTTCGATTTGGGTTTGACCATCGCCAACGGCACGACGTCGCCGCCGACGGTGCAAAATCCGTTTTCGTCGAAGTAGTTGCCGACGTGGTTGGCCAACGCTTCCGGATCGACTTGAACCGGGGTTCCTTCAGCATCCAAGACGGCGTTGCCGGCCGAAGTGACCAATGCGCCCTCGGCGGTGAAGGTAAAATTGCCGGCTCGCGTCAGATAGGTCTCGCCATCGATCTCCACCTGGAAGAAGCCTTCTCCGGCGATCGCCAAGTCAGTCGGAATGTTGGTTCCTTTGAGAACGCCGCGCGAATAGTCGGTTACTTTTTCGCTGACGTAGACGCCGCCGCCGACATCGTTGATCGAGCCCGAATTGGGATAGTCGATGCCGTCTTCAATGGCCTGGGAATAACGAGCTTGCAGAACGGCCAAATCGCGTTTGAAGCCGGTCGTGTCGACGTTCGCGATGTTGTTCGCGAGAACTTCGACCCGTTGGGCTTGGGCTTGGGCGCCTTCCGCGGCGATGTATAGGCCGTATGGCATTGTTGCGTTTCGTCCATGATTCGCCCCCCCAGGCGTCGCTCATCTAATGCAAGGGACGTGCCGAAACAGAAGCAGCCGCAGCACGGCGAACCAAAGAATGTCGCAAGTGCGGTAATTTTCGAGAGATACGGCATGCAAATTATTCGCAGCCGTCAGCGAAGCGATGATGCTTCGAACCCGCAGAAGTTGCCGAAGCCGCAGGGATTGCTTGACGCTAGCGGAAAGAGTTGCCGCAAGCGTCGCGATTTGCCGACCGGATTAGCTGCCGGTCGCTCGGGCGAACGCGATCAGGCGTTCCGCGCCTTGGATCGCCAATTGATCGGCGACCTGGCGGCCGATGTCTTCGGCCCGATCAGGCGGTCCGCAAGCGGAAGCGGTGACCTTATGATGGCCGTCGCCGCTAACGACGACTCCATCGAGAAACAGCAACTGCTTTTCGGGATCGATTCGTCCCCAAGCTCCGACGGGAGCCAAACATCCGCCGCGGAGATTTCGTAGCATCGAACGTTCGGCGAGCACCGAGTAATGTGAAGTTTCGTGATTGAGCGGCGCCAGCAGCGCGGCGGTTGCGGAATCTCGCTCACGGATCTCCAGGCCAAGCGCCCCTTGGCCGACGGCAGGCAGCATCTGCGCCTTGGGGATGACATGGCGAATTCGCTCGATCAATTCGAGCCGCCGCAGTCCCGCTTCGGCCAAAATAATCGCGTCGTACAGACCATCGTCCAGTTTTCGCAGGCGGGTATCGAGATTACCCCGAATGTCGCGAATCTGAAAGTCACGTCGCAAATGGAGCAGCTGCGCTTTGCGGCGCATGCTGCCGGTGCCGATGATCGCCTCGTGCGGCAGACTCAACACGTCGCTAGCCTTGGACGTGATCAGCACGTCTCCATCGGCTCCACGCGTGGGAACCGCGGCAAGCCGGAGACCCTCGACCACTTCGGTCGGCAGGTCTTTCAAGCTATGGACGGCGACATCGATCCGATTATCCAATAGTGCAGCTTGGATCTCGGTCGTAAAAACGCCGCGCCCGCCGATCGAGTCGAGCGGACCTTGCGTTACGTCACCTTGGGTAGCGATGTGAATGATCTCCACATCGGTTCCAACAGCGCGAAGCTGATCGGCGACCCAATTGGCTTGCCACTGTGCGAGCTGGCTGCCTCGCGTTCCAATCCGTATTGCTGGCATGATTCTCTATACGATAAGGGAAGCCAATGTTCTTGCGAGGCGCCGCCCAGACTTGCCCAAGCGAGGGACGCCCTTGATATCGTGATTTGCATATCCCCCGACAGAATACCGCAAGCGGCGGAAATTAGCGAGACTTGGCGGCAAAGGAGGGGGCTATTTCTGCACAAAGGGGGGTGATTGTTCGACCGGCTCCTGGTCGTCTTCATGCATGCCGTTCTGCTGGGCCTCGGCGATTTGCGTCGAAATTCGATTGGCGACTTCACGCGTCATCTGGTGATCCGGAACGACAACGCCGCAGCTCACAATAAACTGCAGGGCTTGGTCCAGCGAGATATTCAGGTCGACGGTCTCACTTTTCTTGACATTCACCGTAAAGCCGGTCGCCGGCATCGGCGAGGTCGGAATGAGCACGGTCATGACCGGTTCGTTGGCGACGCTGCGGATATCCAACAGGCTCTCGCTCGTCACAAAGCCGAGTGACCAGATCCCTTTGCGGGGATATTCGACGGCGACGACCCGCGTGAATTCCAGTTCGCGATCATTGAGCAAGAAGTCGGTCACTTGCTTGACCGACGAATAGACATTTCGCACGACCGGCAAGCGATGCAAGATTTGGCGTTCCGAAGCCGTCCACAAGATCCGTCCGACCCCGATCGCGACAAATTTGCCGGTGAAATACAGAATCAGCACAAAGATGCAGAGGAGCGAGGGAATCGTATAGCGTCGCTGCAGAAAGCGAATCTGGACATATTCCTGATAGATCGCGGCGCCGGAGTAAGGGATCGGCTGATCGTGCAGATTGTCTTGGACCGTCGTGTAAACGTATTCTGGAATCCAGTTTCCGTTGGCGGTCCGATGATAGACCTGGTTGTCGAGCATCGCCGTCTCGTCCCCCGGCTTCGCGTCTGGCATCGTCTGGCGGACATCGCGGATCGCCATCGAAACGACGTAGCGGGCCGTTGACTCGACCGGCATCAGAACATAGTTCTGGACCGTGGTGAGGACCCAAATCAGGATCAACACCGTCAACAGCGGCGGCAACACCAGTCCCAGCCCGCGCAACAGCGCACGGCGAAAGGCCTGGATTCCGCTCGGTTTTTGGGGTTGCTCTTCCGAATTCATATCATGCTGAAGGGGTTTGCTAGCAGTGCGCGGTACTGCACGAACTTCTTCGACCTTCGATAGCCCATCGAGTGATCTGGAAACGCTAGTTTCCTGTTTCGCCGCGTGGCGCACGTGCGGCGACGGCCACGATTACACGAGAGGCGCCGCATTTTTGCATTTTACCGGTTATCTCGGCCGCCGTCGCGCCGCTGGTCATCACGTCATCGACCAACAGAACCGTTGCGCCAGTCAACAAATGTGGAGTTTTCACCCGAAAACCATCTCGCACGTTCGCTCGGCGTGCGGCAATCCGAAGTTCCGATTGCTTACGCATGATTCGCGCGACTTTTATCAAGCGGGGGCAAAATTTCACATTCAGCCGTCTCGCCAACGCCGCGCCGAGTCGTTCGGCGGGATTTACGCCTCGACGAATTCGTCGGAGCCAATAAATCGGCGTCGGAATAACCAGATCAACCTTTCCTAGCCAATCCGTTTGGGCCGCAGTTGTCGCTAACAACTCGGCCATCGCAGCGGCGACCGGTGCTCCGCTGGCTTGTTTCGCCGCAATAACCGCTTGTTGCAGTAGACCAGAATGATCGCCCAATGCGATCACCCCGTCCCATTTTAAACGAAGGTTGCGGCAGATATCGCAATCATCTCGGCCCGGTCCATGGCCAGGCGGAAGTCGATTTCCGCAACGTCGGCAGCGAGCCTCTTCGCGGACGATTTGATCGCAGCATGCGGCGCAATACTCGGCCGAGTTGTCCGTACTGCTGGATAGCGAATCCAGGCAAAGCGGACAGTGGGCCGGCAACAACAGACTCCGCCAAGGCCAAGTCGCCCAGCTTGTGAATTTGCCCCAGTTGATTTTGGTAGGGGGAGTCGACATTTGGCCCAGTATAGGGGAAAGCGGTCGCCGATTCACCTTTGGGAAAAATCTCTGTGCGGGTATAACTCCAGGCGATTTCCCTAACCGTTTCGCCACTAACGTCGAGATTGCCCCGGCCGTGTACATCATCGACCGCTATCTACTGACGCAGTTCATCAAGTCGTTTCTGATCTTCTTCATCAGCTTTACAGGGCTGTATGTCGTGATCGATTCGTTCAATAACCTGGACGAGTTTCTCCGTTACGGCGAGCAAACGGGGCGCGGCGCGTTTCCCATTTTGTTTGATTACTACACGCCGCGGATTTTTACCTTCTTTAACATGACCGGCGGCATTTTGACACTGATTGCCGCGATGTTTACGGTCACTTGGCTGCAGCGACACAACGAAATGACCGCACTCATGGCGGCCGGCATCACCAAGGAACGTATCGTCCGACCGGTAATCATCGCGGTCGGCTTGATTGCGATTCTGGGAGCCCTGAATCGCGAGTTCGTTGTGCCGGAGTATTCCGACGCACTCAGTCGCAACGCGCAAGATTGGCTGGGCGAATCGGCAAAACAACTGCAGCCGAAATATGACAATCTGACCGACGTGCTGATCAGCGGAAATCATACGTTCGCTAACGAGTTGCGGATCGAAGCGCCCAAGTTTCGCCTGCCGCGATCTCAGCCTGGGGTTGGGACGAAACTCAACGCTGAAAACGCATTTTTCAAACCGGCCGAAGCCGATCGCCCCAGCGGCTATTTGTTGGATCAAGTATCGGAGCCGGAAAATCTGGCCGAGATTCCTTCGCTGACGGATCGCGACGGGAACGTCTTCGTAATGATGCCGCAAGACAATCCCTGGCTCGCCCCCAATCAATGTTTTGTAGTCAGCGATCTGACTTTCGAGCAACTGACGGCCAGTCGCGAGTGGCGCAGCAGCGCCTCAACCTGGGCGTTGATCTCCGCGCTCCGAAATCGTTCGCTCGACTTCGGCGCTGACGTCCGGGTAGAGATTCATAGCCGACTAACGCAGCCGTTTCTTGATATGACGCTGCTGCTGCTGGGTTTGCCGCTGGTGCTGAAAAACGACAATCGTAACGTTTTTGTGGCGGTCGGCCTGTGCGGCGCGGTGGTTGTTTTGTTCTTTGGCGTCACGATGGCCAGCCGCGGACTTGGCGCCAACTACATGGTCAGTCCTGCTTTTGCGGCTTGGTTTCCGCTGATGTTGTTCGTCCCGTTTGCGACGTATATGTCGGAATCGATGCGATCGTGAGGACCAGCAGGCAGTAGGTCTGAGCGGACCGGACTGCTGCAATGTTTTTCGTCTTCCGCAAACGGTCTCAATGGAAGACTGGGTAGTTTGTCTGTCCCTCCTGACATCCAAAACGGACAGGACCATCGGACAGGACTATCGGACAGGACTATCGGACAGGACTATCGGACAGGACTATCGGACAGGACTATCGGACAGGACTATCGGACAGGACTATCGGACAGGACTATCGGACAGGACTATCGGACAGGACTATCGGACAGGACCGCTTCACTTTTTTCGATCAAATTGCCCAAGGCGCCCTCGGTTAAAATGGGAAGTTTGGGTTGCGTCAGGCACGGACT
This sequence comes from Blastopirellula sp. J2-11, assembly GCF_024584705.1. GTDB lineage: Bacteria > Planctomycetota > Planctomycetia > Pirellulales > Pirellulaceae > Blastopirellula. The sequence goes on along the minus strand of NZ_CP097384.1, from coordinate 5,291,126 downwards.
GGTCTACGGCTTTACCAATTGGACCGGACCCCGTTTTGAAACGCGAATTGTCAAAGAGCGTCCAAGCCAGACGAGAGATGGCGCGTGGCGCTCGTTCTTGAGTTGGCGGAGCACACGGATCTCTTTGCCGCTGCACGGCAATCGACCACGAATCTGTGCGCTTCGTCAACCGACAATCTTTTAGGAAGGAGCAGCGGGCGCTAGCGAATAGGACTGGCTTACCAACACGGATTGAAGTGATGAGCCCAATTCATCTCTTCTTCTATCGGCTCGCCGTATCAATCCCCGGTGACAGCGGTGCGATCTTGTCGTTTGGATACAGCTTCTTGAACTCATCCAAGTTCCGCTGCACTTTGATGCGTTCGATGTTGTTAGGCAATCCTTGGACGGCGGCCTGGTACCACTGAGCGGCGCGGCTTTGGAGGCGTCTCTTTTCGACCGGGTTAAAACCGGAGACTGCGTCCCACCACATATCGCCGATTTCGGCCTGAAGCGTCGGAGCGGTCGGAGATTCTAACTCGAGCAGCGCCGCGTCTTTGATCTTTTGATTGCTGCATTTGGCGAGGAAGGGGAGTCCCTGCCGCCATTGATTGCGATGGAGACAAAGGTAACGGCCGACCAGTAAGTTTCCATCGGGATTGAAAGAGGGACGTTCGAGCGAAAGAAACTGCGATTCAATTTCGACGTAGACCTTGCGCGCTTCCGCGGTTTGGTCTCGCAATGCGGAGACACGGTTCAACATTTGCGTGTCGTTTTGCGACCGAGCGAAGGTCTCGATGATCGCAAACAATTCGTCGACTGCTTTGAAGTTGTTTCGGTCATACGAAACTTGCCAAATTTTGATCGCAAGTTGCTTGAATTCCTCTTTGCGATCGTGGGGAATGCGAGCCACATTTTCGGTCGCAAATCTCAGCAACTGCAGCTGCTGATTGATCGTGTCGAATTCATACTGCTTGTTCAGTCGCTCGAACGCCTCTTTGGCGTAGACCGGCGCTTTGCCTTTTTGAGCCATTTGATAGGCGAGCGAAAGCATCGCGAATTGCTGAATCGGATCATCGCCAAGCTTTTCTGACGAATCGACGAGTGTTTTGGCGAGTTCCGCTCGTCGGTTATCCGAGTCGGCAGTGCGGAATTCGTTGGCGAATATCTCGCGAATCCGCGCTTCCGCCTCATCTGTTAGCTTGGGATCAGGAATTGGTAATTTGCCGATGCTACGCTTTCCGCCGCTTGCGAGCGGATCGCCAAGAGCAGGCCCTAAATCGCCATCCGATCGCATTATGTTCGCATTCGACGCGACTTGATTGCTGATCGCGGCTGCGTCTGCGATTTTGTCGGCCTTTGATGTTTCGGCAGATGCTGCGTCTCCAAATTTTCGAACATCAAAGCCGTTCGCTAGCACGAAAAAGTCGGTCATTTCGGTCGGCGTGATGGCCGGCGGAACATGGTGCGCTTTGCCGTCGGCAGTCACCACAAAGATGAAGCCTCCGCGAAGTTTTCCCATTCCTTCACGCGGCGCGGCCGGGTTGAACTCGAGATCGAACGGCTTAACCCAGCTGACCGACATCGGGTCGTCCGCTTCTACGATCAACGGAATGGTGCTCAGCGACCGGCGTCCGACCGTGTCCAAGCTGGTCGGGGAAGAAGCCCTGGCGGCACAGGTCGGACCAAACGCCATCAGAAAATTGGTTGCTTCATCTTTCCGCTCAGGCGACTGATAAACCGGCGGAATCTTGCCGGCAAGGGCCAGGTTTTGCTTGTCATTCCAGGGCTTGTCGACGGCAAATTGATCGTACAAATCTTGGTAGCCAAGATACGGCAACAGATGGATTCGCCATCCCAGCAAAGTATTGCCCCGTGCATCTTTACGGACCGCCGAGGGGATCTCCCCTGTTTCCCTAATCATTTCGGCCAGCGCTTCACCGATAATTTCCAGTTTCGCTTGGGTCTCGGCGCTTTTGTCGGCCGGTGGGTTCTTCGCCAGCCGCTCGATACGTTCTCGGCGCTCGGCGTATTTTGAATTGACTGGCGGAGCCTCGACTTTTGGCATTTCTTCGTCCGCTGGCGTCGTTGCTACTGGAGCCGAGGTTTTTGCGACGGCTGGCTTTGCGACCGGAGGTTTGACCGGGGCTTTTTTCTTCGGGGCCGGCGCCTTGGGCGGAGGCGTTGGCTCGGCATCATCATCCGACGAACGACTAAACGAGATCGCGTTCATACGGTTTTCGGCCTCTGAACTGCAACTGCAGCCCCCGTGCAGCAGCGCGAGGAGTAGCAGCAAGACAAAGTACGGTCGTGGAGAGCTGGAATTCATGTTCAAGATCGGTCACCTTCGAAATCGCTATAAGAGGCCGATTCTAGGCGATCACGTCCGCTTCGCTGACCCAAGTCAACGTAAATTCTCACGATCTTTACCGTTTCCTCATCTGCGGTCGTCGATGGTTCAAAATGGGGAGAGTTGGCGCCGGAGAAACTGCGTCCAGCGCCGCTGAGCCGCTCTCCTGGAAAAAGGCGAACTCAGGTTCGTCTGGCGGTATTAGGAGGAAAATTGCAAAATGTAGGTCTGCATGTCGAAGTCACCACCATTTCTCCCCGGAGTTGTTCATGTTGCGCTTGGCGATGTTTGTTGCGTTTGCGGTCTTTTCCGCTTCCTCGTTATTGGCTGCTCCTGCTTCGCAGGGCAAAGTGACCGACAAGGTCTTTCTCGAAGTCGATGTCAACGGCAAACCGGCCGGCCGGATTGTGATCGGCCTGTTTGGCGATACGGTGCCGAAGACGGCCGCGAACTTCCGCGCTCTGTGCACCGGAGAAAAGGGAAAAGGGCGATCGGGAAAAATGCTGACCTATAAAGGGAGCTCGTTCCATCGCATTATCCCGCGGTTCATGCTGCAGGGGGGCGATTTCACGAACGGCAACGGCACCGGTGGCGAAAGCATCTATGGCGCCAAGTTCGCCGACGAGAACTTCGATCTGACCCATGACGGTCCCGGCGTATTGAGCATGGCGAACTCGGGACCGGGGACCAATGGCTCGCAGTTCTTTATCACCACCGTCAAGACTGATTGGCTCGACGGCAAGCATGTCGTCTTTGGCCGCGTGGTGGAAGGGATGGAGGTTGTCAAAACGCTTGAATCCCTTGGTTCGCAGAGCGGCAAACCTCGTGCGACAGTGACGATCGTCAACTGCGGCGTCTACGACAAATAGTCGACGCGTGCTGGAAAATTACGAACGAACCCGAAAACGCCGGCCTCCGCTGCCGGCGTTTTCTATTTGGCAAACGAGCTTTGGGGGGGGTATAAAGGGAGTCCCGACTTTAATCCCCTCATGCAGAAAACTCCCGCCAGAAGTTCTTATCATGCCTAGATTTGTCGCGTTGATTGTTGTTTGGCTGGCTGCTTCCTTCAGCTATGCCGCCGACAAGCCGAACATCATCTTTCTCTTCGCCGACGACTATAGCTACGAGTGTGTCGGAGCCTATGGGCATCCGCTGGTGCAGACGCCCAACTTAGACCAGTTGGCCCGGCGAAGCACCCGCTTTACGCATGCCTACAACATGGGGTCATGGAGCGGCGCCGTTTGTGTCGCCAGCCGCACAATGCTCAACACGGGACGCTTTGTTTGGCACGCCGAGAAAGTCTATAAAACGGCCGAGAATGAGCGTGTCGCCGGGCGTTTTTGGTCGGAGTATATGAAGAAGGCTGGTTATGACACCTACATGACTGGCAAATGGCACGTTCCGGCCAACGCCGCCAAAGCCTTTGAGACGAGCGCTCATATTCGGGGTGGAATGCCGAAAGATACGAACCATGGCTATAATCGCCCGCCGGCTGTGGGCGAAGATCCCTGGTCGCCGTCCGATCCGCAATTTGGCGGGTTCTGGACCGGGGGTAAACATTGGAGCGAAGTGGTCGCGGATGACGCGATCGATTTTCTCGATACGGCGGCAAAGCGGGATAAGCCGTTCTTCATGTACTTGGCGTTCAACGCCGTCCATGATCCGCGACAGTCGCCGCAGGATTACGTGGATCGCTATCCTGCCGAAAAGACCGACGTGCCTGACGACTTTCTGCCTTTGTATCCCGAACGAGAGGCGATGGGCGCCGGGAAATCGCTCCGTGATGAAAAACTAGCGCCGTTTCCCCGTACTCCCCATGCGATTCAGGTCCATCGCAGCGAGTATTACGCGATTATCGAGCACATGGATGCTCAAATTGGCCGAATACTAGATGCGTTGCAGAAAACCGGCAAAGCCGACAACACTTACATTTTTTTTACCGCCGATCATGGATTGGCGGTCGGTCACCATGGGTTGCTAGGGAAGCAAAACATGTATGACCACAGCGTCCGTGTGCCGCTGTTGGTCGCTGGGCCCGGTTTGCCGCAAGGGAACGTGTGCGAAACGCCGGTCTATCTGCAGGACGTGATGGCGACGACTTTGGAGCTGGCCGGCGTCGAAAAGCCGGATCATGTCGAATTTCGGAGCCTTTTGCCGGTGATTCGCGGTGAACGCGACGTGCAGTACGACGCGATCTACGGCGCCTATCTCGAGCGCCAGCGAATGATCACCGCCGATGGGTACAAGCTGATCCTGTACCCGACCATCGCCAAGATCAAGTTGTTTGATCTGACAGCCGACCCGCAAGAGAGGGAAGATTTGGCGGCTAATCCGGATCAACGCGGGCGAATTCAACAATTATTGAATCGCTTGTTGAAGCTGCAAACCGAGGTCGGAGACGATTTGGATCTGAAAAAGCCGTATGCGGATTGGCTGTAGATCGTCGAGGAATTCGCGTAAACCCTGAGAAATGGAGAAGATCGCCGCGCAATCTTCTCTAAATTGCCATTTGCTCGACGGCTCGAAATTGGGGTAGACTTCGCGGTCAGTTTTCCTGTGTGGAGGCCTTGCAAGCCAGTCGCGAGGAGCGTTATACTGGCTCGCTTCCACCATAAGCATTGATTGGAAGCTGTAGGCGATGAAAGTTCGAGCAAGCGTAAAACGCATCTGCGATAAGTGCAAAGTGGTCCGCCGCCGCGGCCGGATTTTCGTGATCTGCGAGAATCCCCGCCACAAGCAACGTCAGGGCTAGATCTCGAAGATCTAGGTTTGACGGCGACTCGGAGTAGTTGCAGCGATAATTCCGCAATAGGAATGAAAAATGCAGCTTCTCCACCGCACGCAACCCGTTCAATTTTAAGCACATAGAGTAATTTCGACGCTGCGGCGTCTTGGCAGGAGTAGAGTTATGCCCCGTTTGATGGGTGTCGACATTCCGAACGACAAACCAACCTGGATTTCGCTGACGTACTTGTACGGAGTCGGACCACGCACCGCTCGTGAGCTGTGCGTGAAAGTTGGTATCTCGCAGGAACGCAAAGCGGGCGAGCTGCACGAAGATGAGCTAAGCCGCATCGCCGGGCTGCTGGAAACGGAATACACCGTCGAAGGTCCCCTCCGCCGACAAATCGCTCAAAATATTCAACGTTTGAATCGCATCGTTTGCTATCGCGGCATGCGTCATCGTCGCGGTCTGCCGGTTCGCGGTCAGCGAACTCGCACCAACGCTCGAACTCGCAAGGGACCGAAAAAGACGGTCGCCGGCAAGAAGGGCGTGAAGGACCTGCGATAATTTTGCAGGCTTGTTGTTCCCCCTTTTGAGAACAATGAGAGACGAGCGAACATTCACCTTTCAGGAGTATTGGCGCAGTGGCCAAGGCAGCAAAGAAGAAAATTCGTCGCAACGTATTGCAGGCGGTCGTGCATATCAAAGCGACCTTCAACAATACCCAAGTGACGATTACCGACGCCAAAGGGGACTCGCTTTGCTGGGCAAGCGCCGGCACTTGCGGTTTCAAGGGTAGTCGCAAAAGCACCCCGTTCGCCGGCCAATGCGCCGCCCAACAGGCTGCCGAAAAAGCGTTAAAGTTCGGCGTGAAAGAAGTGGAAGTTCGCGTGAAGGGTCCTGGTTCGGGCCGTGAAAGTGCGATCACCGCTTTGGCCGCCGCCGGCTTGAACGTTCGATCGATCGAAGATTGCACACCGATCCCGCACAATGGTTGCCGTCCGCCGAAGAAGCGCCGCGTCTAAAAGCGTAACGCTTTTGGGCAGCGCGTTTCTGTTTTCCCCCCACAGCTGTATCGAAGTTCGTCGAACGGAGAGAATCAATGCATATTCGCTGGCGCGGTTTGGAACTGCCGAGCGTCGTTAACTGCGAAGCCGAAACGCTCTCGCCGAACTACGGCAAGTTTATCGCGGAGCCGTTTGAACGCGGTTTTGGCGTGACGATCGGCAATAGCTTGCGACGCATTTTGCTGTCGAGCCTGGAAGGCGCCGCGGTTACGCAGATCAAGGTCCGCGGAGCTCAGCACGAGTTCACCTCGATCCCCGGCGTTGTCGAAGACATGACCGAGATCGTCCTGAACACCAAGGCGATCGTCGTCAAAAAGCATTCCGAGATGACGAAAGTCGTCACGATCGAGAAGCAGGGACCCTGCACGATTACCGGCGCCGACATTCAGTGCGATCCGGAAGTCGACATCATCAACAAAGACATCCACATCTGCACGATCACCGGCGACATTCCGTTCATGATGGAAATGGTCGTTGAATCGGGCCGTGGATACATTCCGGCTACCGAACATAGCACCGCTGAGCACGAGATCGGCATTATCCCGGTTGACGCCGTTTATAGCCCGGTGACGCGCGTTCGCTACGAAGTCGAAGAAACCCGCGTCGGTCAAAAGACCAACTACGACAAGCTGACTCTGGAGATTTGGACCGACGGTTCGATTCATCCTGAATACTCGCTGGTCGAAGCGGCGAAGATCCTTCGCAAGCACCTGAACCCGTTCGTCCAATACAACGAACTCGGCTCAAAGATCAGCATCCCCAGCCGTACGCAGTCGAGCGGTTTGGATCCGGTGCTGGAGTCGAAGCTGAACATGAGCCTGGCTGAGATGCACCTGTCGGTGCGAGCCAGCAACTGCCTGGAATCGGAAAACATCAATACGGTTCGCGACTTGGTTCGCCGTACCGAAGATCAGTTGATGGAAGTCCGTAACTTTGGCGAAACGACGCTGACCGAAGTGCGTGAAAAGCTGAAAGAGCTTGGCCTGCACTTGGGAATGCGTGTTCAGTCGGCGCCTCGCTAACCGGCGCGTCGATAACCGTCATTTGCAATTCACACGCATATAGTTTTTAAGACTTCAGTAGCATGCGACATCGAAAAAAAGGCCGGGTTCTCGGGCGTTCGTCTCCCCATCGCAAAGCGATGATGCGGAACATGGCGAGCAGCCTTCTCCTTTCGCTACGTAGCGACGACGTGAATGAGTCGGGCTATGAGTACCTCTCGACCGATACGCCCGACTCGGGCCGTAACGTGCCGAAGGTCAAAGGCCGGATCATCACCACGATCTCGAAGGCGAAAGAAATTCGTCCGTATATCGAAAAGGTGATCACCCTCGCCCGCAAAGCTTTGCCGCACCTGCGTGCCGCCGAGAAGTTGAAGACGACGGCCGACAAGTACGATTCTAATGGCAAAATGACCTCCGCCTATCGCGAATGGCGCGAAAGCGATCAATGGGTCGCGTGGAACAACGCTCAGGCGCCCGCTTTGGCGCTGCGTCGCCGCGCTGTTTCGCTGTTGGGCAATCATCAAGCGGCGGACCTGCTGTTTGATCAGTTGGCCCCGAAGTTTGAAGATCGCGAAGGGGGTTACACCCGCATTTTGCGTTTGGCCACGCCTCGCTTGGGCGACGCCGGAACGCGTGCGATTATCGAATTTGTCGGTAACGATCGCGATCGGAAGCACGAAGCCGCCGAGCGTCCCGCCTTTGAAGGCGAAACCGCCGCCGCCGGCGAAGAAGCGTAATTTACGCCCGATTCGCTTTGCTTAAAATAAAAGAAAGCCGTTATACTCCCCCACGGAGCATAACGGCTTTTTTCATGGATGGACGATCGACGCATGCGACCTTTGGCGATGACTGGACGACGAGCAATACCGTTGGCAAAGCGAAACCCGCATTCCGGCTTTGACTTCTCTGGAAGCATGCGGCTGTTGGTCGCCGATATGATCGACCGCTCGCCCGAACTGAAGCATATCGATCTCAGCCGGATCGCCGTCGCCGTCGCCCAAGCCCGCAAAGATGTTCCTTACGGCATATTCGCGTCACTGACGCCGCTGCGGTTTGAAGGAGGAGCGGAAGTCACCAAGCGTCGCGGACGCACCTATCGCGTTCAGAGGCTGGCTGACGAACGAGGACGCGAGATGCTCTACATCCTCACGTTCTATCTGCCGCGATTCATGGATATGGACTTTCAAGAGAAGCTGATCACCATCTTCCACGAGCTTTGGCACGTTAGCCCGAAGTTCGACGGTGATATCCGTCGCCTCCCCGGCCGCTGCTACGCTCATTCGCACTCACAAAAAGAGTACGACGAGCAGATGGGCGTTTTGGCCAACAAATACCTGATGACGGCGCCGCTGCGGTCGCTTTACCAGTTTCTCGAACTCGATTTCGCCCAGTTGCATCAACAGTTCGGCCGCGTCTACGGAATCAAGATCCCGCGACCGAAGATGGAACTGGTTGAACCGGCGCCGACGAAAGCGAAATCTCGTCGACGCAAGACGGGTTAGTCCAACTGCTTTCTAAACCGCGCAATGCTGGCCGTCAAAATCACCAGGCAACAGATCGACAGGCCCGCGATCGATGGGACTAGATCAATAAAGTCGGCGTCGCGGAGGACGATGCCGCGGAGGATCTCGATGAAGTAGGTCACTGGGATCGCAAACGTGATCAGATAGATCGGTAGCGGCATTTCGCTGCGCGGGAACATGAAGCCCGAGAGCAGCACCGACGGCAGCATGATTAAAAAGGCGAACTGCAGCGCCGCGACTTGGGTTTTGGCTAAGGTCGAGACCAACAGGCCCAGGCCAAGTGAGCAGACGATAAACAGGCCCGACAGCACGATCAGCAGCATCAGGTTGCCGCGGATCGGCACGCCAAAGATGTAGACCATTACGGTCAGCACCAGCAGCATTTCGACCATGCCGATGATCGAATAGGGGACCAGTTTCCCCAGCACCAGGCCAGCACGCCCGACCGGCGTCACAAATAGTTGTTCCAACGTTCCCAACTCCCGTTCGCGCACGATTGCGAACGCCGTCAGGAAGAGCGTGACCAACTGCAAAATAATGCCGACCAGGCCAGGTACAAAGAACCGGGCGCTTTCCAGATCGGGGTTATAAAGCAAGCGTGGGCGAACATCGATCGGCAGGGCCAGTTCGCCCCACTGATCGCGAGCTGGCGCTTTTTGTGCATCCGTCGCGGCTGATTTGGCCCGACCAATCGAAAGGTTCAAGCCAAGCAGCGCCACGGCGTTCTGCGCCGTGGTCGCAACTTGAGAGTCGCTACCGTCGATCAATACTTGCACCTGCGCCTGGCGACCTTGCGCTAGACTATCGCTGTAGTTGGGCGGTATCAGCACGCCAACTTTCGCCCGGCCCGAGGTGAGCGAGCGTTGAAAGCTTTCTTCGTCATAGACTTTGCCGATCAATTTCAGCTTGCGCGTATTGACCAGCGAATCAATCAAGCGCTGGCTATCTTGTCGACCATCAAGGTCGTAGACCACCATCGGAATGTTTTCGATCTGAATATCGATCGCGTAGCCGAATATCAACACCTGCATGACCGGCACGACAAACATAAAGAAGAGCGTGCTCGGTTGACGGCGAATGTGCGACATTTCTTTGACGAACACGGCCAACAGTCCATCGGTTGAACGTCCCGTGAGCGTCGACTCCTGATTTTTGTGCAGAGCAGGGGATGGCGCCGATTCTGCTTCGACTTCGTCCGGGGAATCCTCAGTCGCCGATTCCAAACGGACCGTCTTCGCCGGATCGCCGTTGTGGTGACGCTCTTCCGCATTTTTGGTGAGCGTGACGAAGACATCTTCCAGTGTCGGCGCTATTTCGCGAATCGGTAGTTGATCGACCGTCGTCCCCAGATCGGCGGCCAGTTGCTCGTGCGTGTAAGATTCGTCGACCAACGCATGGATCATTTCGCCAAACAGCGTCGCATCGCGGACCTGTTCGACGTGGATCAATTTGGTGAGCCCTGCCGATGGATTGTCAGCGTCAATCTCGATCCGTCTGGTCCCCTCCGGCGTAACGTCGGGCAATTGCTTCAGTTCTTCGCCGCGGCCGAGCACCAGCAGTTTCGACATGAAGATATAGCCGACATCGGTGCAACGTTCCGCTTCGTCCATGTAGTGAGTTGTGACGAACAAGGTCACCCCTTGCGCCGCCAACTCAAACAGCAGGTCCCACAACTGACGACGCGCAACCGGATCGATACCGGCAGTCGGCTCATCCAAAAAGAGCACATCCGGTTCATGGATCAGCGCGCAAGCGAGCGCCAATCGCTGCTTCCAGCCTCCCGAGAGATTGCCGCCCAACTGATCGATTCGATCGTTCATGTTGGTCAGTTCAAGCACCGCTTGGCGACGCTCCGCTAAACGTTCGTCGGTCAGTCCGTAGATGCGCCCGTAGAAGTCGAGATTCTCGCGAACCGACAGATCGCTATACAGACTGAACTTCTGCGACATGTAGCCGATGCGGCGTTTGATCGCTTCCGGATCTTGAAGCACGTCATAGCCCAGCACCGATGCGTCGCCGGAGGATGGCTCTAGCACGCCGCAGAGCATGCGGATGATGGTCGACTTGCCGCTGCCGTTGGGGCCGAGCAGGCCGAAGATGGCGCCGCGGCGAACCTCGAAGCTGACGTCGTCCACGGCGACGAGATCGCCGAACGAACGGGAGAGTCCTTCGACTCGGATGACTGGCTCGCTCATGAGATTACTTTCTCGGCTCGAGCCAAACGTCAGCCGCCATGCCCGATCGCAGTTTGTCACGTCCGTCGAGTAAGGTCACTTTGATGCGAAAGACCTGCTTCGAACGTTCTTCCGGCGTTTGCACATTGTTAGGCGTAAACTCGGCGTTCCGTGCGATAAAGGTAATTTCTCCCTGAAACTCGCCGTCAAAGCTATCGACGGTGATTGGCAACTTCTGGCCAAGTTCGATATTCAGATGGTTTTCAGGAACGTAAGCGCGCACCCACAGTTTGTTGGGATCGATCAACGTCAGCATCGGCGCATTGGGCGCCATCAAGTCGCCGGGCTCTAACTCGAGCGCTTCGACGATCGCGTCATTGGGCGCGACGATATTTAGCTCTTCAATCCGCTGTTGAATCGCGGCCACATTCGCGGTTGCGGCGGCGACGGCGGCTGCGGCTTGGGCGATATCTTCGGTGCGAAAGCCGGATTTCATCAACTCATACTGCTGCGTCGCCTCGTCGAGCGCCGCGCGAGCTTCGTCAATTTCTTCCTGGCGCGTTCCTTCGACCAATAGCGAAAGGTTGTTCTCCCTCACGACCGAGGAACTTTCGGCTTCACGCAAGAGATCGGCGACGCGATCAATCTTCTCCTGCGTGCCGGCGCCTTTCTCGAAGACCTCTTTTTCGCGTTTGAAATTGGCTTGGGCCAGTTCCAGTTGGGAAGAGGCCATTTTTAGCTCTGCTCTCGCCGCGTCAATTTCCTGTTTTCGCGGGCCATCGACTAGCTTCTTCAGCCGTGCCGTCAATTGATCCACTTGGGCTTTCGCTTGGGCGACTTCTTCCACGCGATAGCCCGACTTTAGTTTGCTGAGAACCGCCTGCTTATCGTCTTGCTCGGCTTTGGCGGCGGCCAGTTGCTCGTTGAGATCAAACGGTTCCAAGCGAACGAGGACCTGGCCTTTTTGGACGTGGTCTCCTTCGTCGGCTAATACTTCGGCGATCCGTCCGCCGACGCGCGAACCGAGTCGGATATCCTCCGCTTCGATATATCCGGAGACCTTGAGCGGTTCGTGTCGCAACTGGCTATAGACCAAGAGCGAGCCGAAAACCAGAACCAGAACGGCGATGATCGCAATACGGGACGACATGGCGGCATCCGCTGACGAAGTGAAAGTTGCCGTTCGGCCCAGCGGCCGATACGTAGAAACCTCGGCAACTCTAACACTCGCCTGGCATCCATCACGCGCGCAATGCCGCAGAGGATTTCCAGCGGAGAATGTTTACGAGCCTTGGGGCAGGTCGTGCCGATTGTACGAATTCTATCTGTCTCGGCGCTGCTGCGCCAGCGCGAGAATTACGTGACGCTCAGCATTCTTTCGAGCGCGGTACGCGACCACTTCGAAGTCTCGTCATCCACGCGCACCACATTTACCGGACTGCCTGCGTCCAGATTTTCCAGACTCCAGCAAAGATGCGCCAGGTCGATCCGGTACATTGTGGCGCACATGCAGACGACCGGCGAGAGAAAATGAATCTCTTGTTCAGGGTGCTCTTGCTTCAGACGGTTCACCAGATGGAGTTCGGTGCCGATCGCCCATTTGGTTCCGGCAGGCGCATTGCGAACGGTCTCGATAATTTTTCCGGTCGAGCCGGACACGTCGGCGATTTCGTTCACTTCCTGCATGCATTCGGGATGGACCAAAATCTGTATTCCGGGGTAATCGCGCCGAAACGCCGCGACATGTTCCTTCTTGAACATCTGATGAACGCTGCAGTGTCCTTTCCACAGGATCACTTTCGAGTTGCGAATCGCCTCGGCGGTATTTCCGCCAAACTCCAAGTCGTACGGGTTCCAGACCGGCATCTGATCGTTGGGGATCCCCATGGTCTGCGCCGTGTTGCGGCCGAGATGTTGATCGGGGAAGAAGAGAACGCGACTGGTGCGTGCGAACGCCCATTTCAAAACCGACGCAGCGTTGCTTGACGTGCAGACGATGCCTCCATGTCGACCGACGAACGACTTTAAGCTGGCGGCCGAATTGATGTAGGTGACCGGCGTGATGTCGTTGGTGTCGATCAGTTCGCCCAGATCTTCCCACGCGTTTTCGACCTGATCGATCGCCGCCATATCGGCCATCGAACAACCGGCCGCCATGTCGGGCAAAATCACGTCGACGCGATGCCCGTCGCGAGCGGCGATCTTCTCAGGACGATTTGCTAAGATGTCTGCGGTCTCGGCCATAAAGTGAACGCCGCAGAACACAATGTGGCGACAATCGCCGCTGTCTGCCGCCATCTTGCTCAACTGATAACTGTCGCCGCGCAAGTCGGACTGTGCAATCACCTCATCCTGCTGATAGTGATGCCCCAAGATCATCAGGCGACTTCCCTGCTTTTGGCGGACCGCGTTGATGCGATCTGTCAGCTCTTCATTGCTGAGCGAGCGATAAGGAGCAAAGTCGAATGCCGGAGTCTCAAGCGTCGTCGTCATGGCGCAATTTGCTTTTCTACCGAAAGTAAGAAGGAAACAGCCAATTATACCTCTGGGCGACTACGTGCTGTAGGGCCAGCGAAACCTGTCAGAAATCAATGTGAGAAGTTCTGCGTTAGTTCCCATAGTTTTTCATAGGCCAAAACGCCTTGCTCGGCACATGATAGCGACCCATGCGCAACGAAACGCAAGATAGCCGCGCACAAGGCGCGAAATGCGGTGCTAGCTCGCATCCTCGTAACGTGGAAGACGCCGCCGTCATCACTGCGCATGAATTAAGCAGTGCCTTACATCTTCACCTAAACCAATCCGTTAGATGGTAATTAGGTGGAGAGCGGTCGCCTTGTCGGTTTGGCATGTCAATTGCCTAACGTAGTCTGGTCCGACCTTTTGCTTACCGGTTCGACTTAACAAGGAAAGAGAACGATGGGCCTTGGATTTTTGATTGACATGGATGGCGTTATCTATCGCGGCAGTCAGCTGATTGACGGCGCTGACCGCTTTATCGCAACACTGAAAAAGAAGCAGATCCCTTTTTTATTCCTGACCAACAATAGTCAGCGCACGCGGCGCGACGTCGCGGCCAAGTTGTTTCGCATGGGAATTGGTGTCGACGAAGATCGCATCTTTACTTGTGCGATGGCGACCGCGCGATTTCTGGCCAAACAAAAGCCTGGCGGCACAGCGTTCGTGATCGGCGAAGGGGGATTGCACAATGCGCTGCATCGCAATGGCTACGCGATTGTGGATCATGCGCCCGACTATGTGGTCGTCGGCGAAGCGCGTTCGATCACGCTGGAGATGTTGGATGCGGCGGTGCAGATGGTGCTCGACGGCGCGCAATTGATCGCGACCAATCTTGACCCCAACTGCCCAACCAAGTCTGGTACCCGCAGCGGTTGTGGAGCGACGGTTTCGTTCATCGAGAAAGCGACGGGAAAGACGGCGTTTAGCGTCGGTAAACCGAGCCCGGTGATGATGCGTTCGGCTCAATGGGAACTCGGCGTTCGCTCATGGGAAACCGTGATGATCGGCGACACGATGGAGACCGATATCCTAGGCGCCGTACAGATGGGCTATTACGCTACGTTGACGCTCAGCGGCGGTTCGCGGGCCGAAGATTTACCCTCCTACGCATTCCGTCCTGATCGCGTGATCAATTCGGTCGTCGACTTGATCGAAGACATCGAGAACGACGCGATGCTTCCGGCATGGGATCACGGCGTCACGCCGCATCCGATGGAAGAGAGTGAACGTTCGATGTACGCAGCTGCCCGCGGCGCATAAATTGCGCCGCCCAAAGTAGGGCAGGCCGTGCCTGCCGCGCTTTGTGGTTGGCGCTGTTCGAAATCGAGCTTGCGGGCATTCGGCAGGCGCGGCCTGCCCTATGCTACGCCAGGGATATGCTCGCCTGCGATCAGGTTCTCAAATGTCTGACGCTCGCGGATCAAATGGGTTTGGCCGTCTTGAATCAACACTTCGGCGGCCAAGGGTTTCGAATTGTAATTTGATCCCATCACAAAGCCGTATGCTCCTGCGCACTCGATCACGAGAAAATCGCCGATCGATGCGGCAGGCAAGCTGCGCGTACCGACAAAGCCCCCTTCTTCCTGTGTGAAGATGTCGCCTGACTCGCAGAGCGGTCCACCGACAACGACGTCCAAATGGGGCCGTTCGTCCGTTTCGCCACTAGCCAGCGCGATCGACATCGGATGGTACGAGCCGTACAGAATCGGCCGCGCCAAGTTGTTGAAGCCTGCATCGACCACATAAAATTTGTTCTCGCCCATCGTTTTGATGGCGCGAATTTCGGCCAGTAAGAATCCGGATTCCGCCGACAGGTAGCGGCCCGGTTCGATTTCCAGCGAGATCGCGTGTCCGAACGAGTCTTGCAGCCGATTGCGGACGCCGTTCCACAGCTCGAAGTACTGATCGAGATCGACATAGGTTTGCGAAGCGTTGTACGGAATCGGTAAGCCGCCACCGGCGCTGATTGTGGTGATCGTCCGTCCAACTTCGATCGCCGCTTTCTCCATCGAACCGCAAACCTGGGCCAAGTGCTCCAGGTCGGTGCCCGATCCGATGTGCATGTGCAGTCCGGTCACGCGAACGCCGTGCTGATCGGCGATCAGCAAACAATCGTTGAGTTGCTCGTGCCAGATGCCGTGCTTCGATTGTTGTCCGCCGGTGTTGGTCTTCTGGCTATGGCCATGACCAAAACCAGGATTGATTCGCAACGTGATTTCGCTGCCCGGCGCCGCTTCGCCTAATTGGGCGATCATGTCAGGCGAACCGCAATTGACGTGCAGTCCATGCTCGACGCAGAGGGCCAACGCTTCGTGATCAAAAATATCGGCGGTGTAGACGAGCGGCGCCGGTTCTCCCTGCGTGCCGTATCCGGCCGCCAGCGCGCGACGGATTTCCCAGGCGCTGACCGCGTCGACCATCACGCCGTTCTTGCGCATCAGGTTGAGGATCGCCAGATTGGAGCAGGCCTTTTGAGCGTAGCGAATCACGTCGAACGCACGCAGATCCTCGATTCGTTCGACAATTTTTGCGGCGTCGTAGACAAAAGTGGGAGTGCCGTATTTCGCCGCCAAATCAAGAACCGAGACTCCGGCGATTTCGGTGCGAAACGTTTTAAATTGCGGCACGGTCGGCATAGCTGGTCTACCTCTGGGCATCGAAAGTGGAAATAAAGCGGATCGAATCGCTCATTTTAGATTCTGATCCTCGATCGGGACACGCCCCTTCGCCTGCGGTTCACGCGGGAGATTGACGCAGATCGGCGATCGCCTCGGCGGCCGTCACCGGTCGCTGGCAGGCGAAATTCTCGCAAACGAAAATTGTTCCGTCAGCCTCGGGCAAAGGAGCCTTTCCCGCAAAGATCGGAGCCAGCGGCGAATCGTCAGGCAATGTCGTCTCTGGTGAAATGCAGGCGATAACGCTATTGGGGGTGTAGCGGCGACGTAGTTCCGCCAAAAATTCGCTGGTCGCGTCGGAATCCGTATTCCCCAAAATCACCACTTCTCGCGCTGGTCCCAAATATCGATCAACCGCCGCCAACATCTGGCCGGTCGCCGTCGGATGTTTCTTCATCAGCGGCGCGGCGACGCGGATCGTCGTCACGGCTTCGTCCAGCAATTCGGTATTTCCTAGCAAGGCGCTCAATCGCAGCAAAACGACCGCCGCCATCGAATTACCGCTGGGCACGCTGTTGTCGTACATGTCTTTGTTGCGTGCGATCAACTTTTCGTGGTCGTCGGCCGTAAAGTAGAACCCTCCGCCAACGGGATCGCCAAAATGACGAATCATAAGATTCGTCAGCTCGATCGCGCGCTGTAGCCATCGTTCGGCGAAGCTCGCTTCATACAGTGAAATGCAAGCGTTGGCGAGATTCGCATAGTCGTCCAAATAGGCGGCCAATTTGGCGACGCCGTGCCGATACGAATGCAACAGTCGGCCCGAGTCATCGAACATCCTGTCGAACACAAAATCGGCGGCTCGCTCGGCCGCGATTAGATACTTGGGTTCGTTCAAAGCGCCTGCCGCTCTGGCCAGGCTGTCGATCATCAGGCCATTCCAGCTGACCAGGACTTTGTCATCCTTGGCGGGACGGATGCGCTGGTCGCGAACCTTCAAGAGCTTTTCGCGAGCGACATCAAGTTCGCGGCGAAGTTCGACAACGTCGAGGTTGGATGCGGAGCCCCAGTCTTCGATCGACTGCGGCAGGTTCAGAATGTTTTTTCCCTCGAAGTTTCCAGACTCGCTGACGTCGTAGATCTCACAAAAACGACGCCCCTCCCCTTCTCCGAGAATGTCCACGATTTCTTGCGGAGTCCAGACATAAAACTTCCCTTCCTCCCCTTCACTGTCGGCGTCTTCCGTGCTTTGGAAACCGCCTGTTTCGTCGGTCAGATAGTAGAGGACGTAGTCGCACGTTTCTCGTGCGACGCGAGCGAAGTCTTCGCGACCGGTGGCGCGATAGCCGTCGACGTAAACTCCGGCGAGGAGCGCATTGTCGTACAGCATTTTTTCAAAGTGGGGAACGAGCCATCGCGCATCGACCGAGTAGCGAGCAAACCCGCCCCCCAGATGATCGTAGATGCCGCCGCGGGCCATTTGATCCAAATTGTGGATCGCCATCTCTAGGGCGCGACTACTTGGTTGGCGGCGACTGTACCGAAGACAGAGTTCGATATCCATCGTGTGGGGAAATTTTGGGGCTCCGCCGAAACCGCCGTGGCGAAAATCGTAGATCGATTCGAGATACTTATACGCGTCGTCCAGCAAATGCAGGTCGATCAGTTCGCCAGAGTCTTCGGCCTGGCCGATCTCTTGCAAACGCTCGGCGAATTTCTCCGACTGTTCCAGGGCGATCGCGCGACGATTTTCCCAGGCATCCATCACGGCCCGCAATACCTGGTCAAAACCAGGCATTCCGCCTCGCGGCGCGGGGGGCCAGTAGGTTCCGCCGAAGAACGGTTTGAGCTGCGGCGTCAAAAAGACTGACATCGGCCAACCGCCGCGACCGGTCAGCATTTGCACCGCGTTCATGTAAATCTGATCTAGGTCAGGCCGTTCTTCCCGGTCCACCTTGATCGAGACGAAATGCTCGTTCAGATAGTCGGCGATTTCCTGGTTTTCAAAACTCTCGTGCTCCATCACATGACACCAGTGACAAGCCGAGTAGCCGATCGATAGGAAGATCGGTTTATCTGTTTCGACCGCCTCGGCGATCGCCGCTTGGTCCCAGGGCCGCCAATGGACCGGATTGGCGGCGTGCTGCAGTAAATAAGGACTCGATTCGTGAGCCAGGCGATTCGCCATTTCGATCTCCGGCGGAGCAAGTTACGACAAGGAAACGCTGCCCGCGACTGCTGAAATTATTGGAAACTATGCTTGTCGGCCGGAAATGCTCCGTCGCGGACTTCTTCGCAGTACTGCTTGGCGGCCGAAGAGATTTGTCCCCGTAGATCTGCGTATGCTTTCACAAATTTCGGCACGTACCCGCCGGTAAGCCCCAACATGTCGTTGACCACGAGAACCTGGCCATCGCAGCCGACGCCGGCGCCGATGCCGATCGTCGGAATTGTCAATTCGGACGAGATTTTCGCGGCGGCGCTGCGAGGAACGCACTCTAGCACCATGCCAAAAGCTCCGGCGTTTTGCGCCGCCAAGGCGTCAGCCATCAGTTGCTCTTCGTCACGCTGGACTTTGTAGCCTCCCATTTGCATGACCAGTTGCGGACGCAGTCCCACATGGGCCATGACGGGAATGCCTGCCGATACGAGACCTGCGATCACTTCAGCTTGCTCGACTCCCCCCTCTAGTTTGACCGCTTGGGCGCCGGTCTCTTTCAAAATGCGTCCAGCGCTTTCGATCGCACTGTAAACGCCGAGATGAAAACTGGGAAACGGCAGATCCACAATTACCAAGGCGCGTTGGACCGCGCGCGCCACCATTTTGGCGTGATAGATCATTTCGTCGAGCGTAACCGGCAAGGTCGTGTCGTGTCCTTGCACGACCATCGAAAGACTATCGCCCACCAACACAGAATCGACGCCTGCCTCGTCAAGCAACTGCGCCATCGTGTAATCGTAGGCGGTCAGCATGGAGATTTTTTTGCCGTCCCGTTTCATCGCGACGAACTTAGGGACGGTAATGCGATCCGACGCAGGTTTGTGAGAGGACATCAGCGGGGTCAACTTTCCTAGAGATTGCCTGGGGGCGCTTAATGCGTCGTACTTCGATTGTCGCGGCGAGTGCTTACGCAGGCAACCGCCGCTTCGGTAGGAGCCACGCGATTGATGCAAAGTTCGCAGAAGCGTTGGTGCTAGGAATGAGGAGAATTGCCGGGTATCAGCGCACGAAAAAAGCTCGTGATAGATATTTCTATCACGAGCTTGTTATAAAAATGGTTGTGACCTAGTTAAGCGGTATGAGACTGTCCCACCGTCCGATGTCTATTGAACAGACGCAGATCTTTCGATCCACGCCGCTTACCGAAGTAAGCGTCGCTAGAAGGAAGTGTGAGTCTTCCTGAATCATCGAACAGTTTTCCTTAGAAAGGAGGTGATCCAGCCGCAGGTTCCCCTACGGCTACCTTGTTACGACTTAGTCCCAATCGCGGAGTTCACGTTCGGCGCCTGCCTCTCTTGCGAGTTAGCTTAGCGACTTCGCGTGCACCCCACTTTCGTGGCTTGACGGGCGGTGTGTACAAGGCTCAGGAACATATTCACCGCGGTATGCTGACCCGCGATTACTAGCGATTCCGGCTTCATGCAGGCGAGTTGCAGCCTGCAATCCGAACTGAGGCGCGTTTTCTGGGATTTGCTTACTCTCGCGAGTTTGCGTCCCTTTGTTCGCACCATTGTAGGACGTGTGCAGCCCTAGTCATAAAGGCCATGAGGACTTGACGTCATCCCCGCCTTCCTCCGGTTTCACACCGGCAGTCTCTCTAGAGTCCCCGACATTACTCGCTGGCAACTAGAGATAGGGGTTTCGCTCGTTAAGGGACTTAACCCGACATCTCACGACACGAGCTGACGACAGCCATGCAGCACCTGTGCAAAAGCTCTCCGAAGAGCACTCTCCCCTTTCAGGGAGATTCTTAAACATGTCAAGACTAGGATAAGGTTCTTCGCGTAGCCTCGAATTAAGCCACATCCTCCACCGCTTGTGTGAGCCCCCGTCAATTTCTTTGAGTTTCAGCCTTGCGACCATACTCCCCAGGCGGAGCACTTAACACTTTCGCTACGACCGAGAAGATGTGGGAGTCCCCTCGATCCAGTGCTCATCGTTTACAGCTAGGACTACCGGGGTATCTAATCCCGTTCGCTCCCCTAGCTTTCGTGCCTCAGCGTCAGTAGAGACCCAGTGAGCCGCCTTCGCCGCCGGTGTTCCTGATGATATCAACGCATTTCACCGCTCCACCATCAGTTCCGCTCACCCCTATCTCCCTCAAGCCCTACAGTTTCAGGCGCAGTTCCACGGTTGAGCCGTGGGATTTCACACCTGACTTGTAAGGCCGCCTACGCACCCTTTAAGCCCAGTAATTCCGAATAACGTTCGGACGGTTCGTCTTACCGCGGCTGCTGGCACGAACTTAGCCCGTCCTTCCTCTGAGGATCAGTCAAAATTTCTTCCCCTCTGACAGCGGTTTACAACCCGAAGGCCTTAATCCCGCACGCGGCATCGCTTGGTCAGGCTTGCGCCCATTGCCAAAGATTCTCGACTGCAGCCACCCGTAGGTGTCTGGGCAGTATCTCAGTCCCAGTGAGACGGGCCACGCTCTCACGCCCGCTAACCATCGTCGCCTTGGTAGGCCATTACCCCACCAACAAGCTAATAGTGAGCAGTCTCATCCCCGGGCGCCGGAACTTTGATCCGTAGATGTTATTTGGTATTACTGCCAGTTTCCCGACACTATCCCAAACCCGAGGGTAGATAAACCACCTGTTACTCTCCCTTTCGCCGCTGTCCCCTCGAGAGCAAGCTCTCTCAGTTATCGCGCGACTTGCATGCCTAATCCATGCCGCCAACGTTCATTCTGAGCCAGAATCAAACCCTTCAATTGTTATATGCTTGTACGACTCGCCGAAGCGAATCGCTTATGAGCAACAGTTAAAGCGTTTGAACTGCTCTTTGCAAAACAATTCAAATACAGTTCATCGTGATTGTCTTCCCTGAAACTCCTTCCAACCCGAAGGCCTGAATCGGTCTCAGTGAAGTCCAGTCTCACGCCGAACTTAACAGAGGTCACAACCAAATTGTCAAAGATCAAAGCCCGAGAAACGTTGTCTCTCGGTTTTGGGTTTCTCACTGTCAGGGCCAATGCCTTCAAGTGAGACGGTCTATCCTATCGGATTGCCGATGGGCGTCAACGGGCCCAAAGGCTTTTTGTGCAGATTTCATGAACTTGTGTCGTAAACCCTTGAAAAACAAGCGTTTCTTGAGGTTTGAAAATGGCAAGATCTCCACTTTTGCTTCCTCGTGATCGGCTGACTTGCGGCTTTCATGAGGCTCGATTCAGGGGTATGCTTGACCCTTGTTCTATCCAACTCCTACTTGAAGCGTTTTCCCATGTCGACTGCCTGCCGAGGCGTTCGCGGCGCGACCACCGTCGAGAACAACAATCGTGAAGAGATATTGCGTGCAACCCGAGAATTGCTCGCGCTAATGATTCGTCAAAACGGCATTGAAGGGAAAGATGTCGGCAGTGCGATCTTTACGGTGACAAGCGACATCAATGCCGAGTTTCCCGCTTTGGCCGCTCGCCAGCTCGGTTGGATGGATGTTCCGCTGATTTGCACGCATGAAATCAGCGTGCCTGGTTCTCTGCCGCTCTGTATCCGCATCATGCTGAACTGGAACACCGCTAAGTGTCAAAAGGATATTCAGCACGTCTACATAAAGCAGGCGGTTCGGCTTCGACCTGACCTGTCTGACCTGCCGCCGGTTGATTGGAAGGCGCTGGATGCCTGGATCGAAGCGCAGATGAGCGGCGCCAAGTAGCCGCAAGCACTTGGGGCTGATCGCTGTGGCGGATGCGTAAGTTCTTACATAATAGTCAGTTATGCCTCGCGATGCGCGCTGTCTGCTAGCAATCCCCGCTCGATTGTCGCCAGCGTTTGGCATGAAAATCGCAACCCATTCTTTACCGGTTGCGTAGAACGAGTTGGAGCCCTGTTTCGTCGCAGAATGAGGATCTGTGATGAGGCGATTGCCCGAAAGTACCGCAACTTATGCCGCCTTCCGAATAATAGAGATTGTGACTGCCTATAATTAACGATATCTTCAAATAGCACACATCTGGAATTCACGCGACAGAGTCTTTTCGTCGTGAATCGGGGCGTGGGCAAGGATTGCCAGTTTCTAGCAGGAGACGATGCCGTGACGGACATGTATGTCGCGTATGCGATTGTCACTGGGCTCTCTTTAGCGGCATTTTTTGCTGTCCGGTCGCTTTCTAGAGATTGGTCGGAAGCTTCTCTGGATCTTCTGGCAGGCATGATTGTGCTCGCCATCTCAGGCTACGCTTGGTTTCTGTGGGACAGCGAAGTCATGGCGAAATGGCTTCCCTTTTCGTCACTTTTGGTTCTAGGGAACTGGTTTCCGATCGGCGCTGCAGCGATGGCCGCCGTCGTCTCGAATCGCTTACAGGACCAGGGAGCACGGCGAGCATTGCCGATGGGAGCGATGCTCTGCGTCGGCGGATTTGCGGCTGTCTACTTGGTTCTCGGCAGTGCCCCGCAGTGTGGCGACCTTTGGAGCGACGATGGGGTCTGTTATCAGACCACGCAAAGAACGTGCTCTGCTGCGTGCGCCGCAACGCTGCTGGGGCAATATGGGCTTCCAGCCTCAGAGCAGGAGATGGCCGAAATTTGCTTTACGCGCAAGGGAACTTCGTGGAAGGGGATCTACCGTGGCTTAAAGCTGAAGACGGCGAATGCGGATTTGCACGTGTCAGCGGAGAAGCTCGATTTCGATCAACTTGCGAAACTGGATCGCCCGGTCTTGCTGCAGGTCGGTATTCAGCAATGGCAGTCGCTGGGGCATTCGTCTGGTTTGGAGGTGGAAGAGGGCTGGACTCCGGGGACCATGCACTCGGTGATTTGTTTGGGCGTTATCAACGAGAGTCAGGTGTTGATCGCCGATCCCAACCCAAAGATTGGGGTGGAGGTATGGCCGCGTGAATCACTGGATCGCCTGTGGCGCGGCAACGCGCTTTACTTGTCTCCCGATCCATCCAGCCAGTCCGGCCTGATTGATGACAACCTGCACGATCACTACGTCAAACGCTAGTTTGCTGCGGCGGCGGAGCGAATCAGGCGATCTTCGGTGACCAGATAATCGATCGGCAGGTCGTGCGCCTCCGCTGGAATATTCGCAACTATCTGACATTCAAATGCCAGCGCGATCTTCACCGACTGCGGCCGCATCTTACTTAGCAGTCGATCAAAATAGCCCTTGCCGTAACCAAGCCGATTTCCGTGCAGGTCAAACGCGACCCCCGGTAGGATCGCGAGGTCTATCTCTGCAGGCGAAATCGTCTTGGCATTTTTCAGCTCCGATCGCGGCTCTAAAATGCCGAAGCGGCCTGGCGCCAGTTCCGACAAATCGGATAGAAGGAACAGCCCAAGTCGTCGGTCGTCGATGCAATAAGGAATGACGACTCGGCGCTCCTCGAAGAGCAACTGTTGCAGCAGCGGCCGCGTGTCGACTTCGCAGCGAGCGCTGACATAACACAGGAGAGTCGCCGCTGATTGTTGCGCTAGCCAGGCGCTTGCACGCGAATGAATTCTGACGCTGCGTTCTGACCGATCGCCCAACTGATCACGGGCAGCCAGATTGTTTTGTCGTAGGATCTGTTTTTGTTGCGAAGCGTCTGGCACAACAGCAAGTCATTCCAGCAGAGGCTTTAGAGGGTCAACGACGGAAACAGGGGTTGGCCGAAAAAATAGAGATGCAGTTCGACGCTCGCACGTATCGACGCAACAAGCAGCAGCGTCGCCGCCAACAACAGCAGCAACCAGGCTTGTCGAGCAGGGATCAAGCCTGACCGCCAGATTATAAGGCCCATCGCTAGGAGCACGAGCGGAACTCCCGCGATCGTAAACAGGCACAGCAGCGCGCCCAGGCCGCCAGTTCCCAGAGCGATTGGAAGCCAAGGAATCACGCGTTGACGATCGGACGCTGCGTCGGCCGAGCGGAACGGAGATTCCAGCCGGAGCGGCGTAGGCGAACTGGCGACCAACTCGGCCGGAATGATTTCTTCCTCAGCGCTTTCCTGTTGGGCGGTCGCCGTGTTGGCGACGGTTGGAGTGGAGTGAAGATACTCCGGCAGGATAGACATTCTTCGAACCGGCGGGGTGTCGGCGAGCGCATCGATTTCAAATTCTCGACCGCAACGCCAGCAACGATTCACGGCGCCGATCAGCTCTTCTCCGCAGTTGCTGCAAATAGTCGACACGAGTTTGGTCCGCTCCGGGAAGCCTTCGATCCAATCCGCACTATCAGGTAGCGTAATCGAAATTGGTCGCGTTCGCGAGCGAACGCCGCATTCATCGGTTCGAAATAAAAGGGCCCCATCCGCACCCAGCGAACGGGGCTCTTTGTTTTATAAAAAGCCAGGTCGAAGACTACTTCGATTTGGCTTCTTTTTCTTTCAAGCGATCGGCGACGACTTCTTCTTGGATATTCGAAGGAGTCGGCTTGTAGCTGTCGAATTCCATGCTGAAAGTCCCTTGCCCTTGCGTCATGCTGCGCAGGATAGTCGAGTAACCGAACATGCAGGAAAGCGGGATTTCGGCCGTGATGACCGAGGTTTCGCCGTTCGAGTCAGTGCTGGTCACCATGCCGCGTTTCGCAATCGCATCGCCGGTGACAGGGCCTTGGTACTCTTCGGGCACTTCGATTTCGACTTTCATGATCGGCTCGAGCAAGGTTGGCTTCATCTTCATGAAGTTCTCACGGAAACAGCCCTGTGCACAAATGCGGAAAGCCATTTCGGACGAGTCGACATCATGGTACGAACCGTCTTGCAGGATAACCTTCAGGCCGACCACCGGAAATTCAGCAACAGGGCCCTTGAGGAGTACGTCTTCAAAGCCCTTCTGGACCGCAGGAATGTATTCTTTGGGAATGCGCCCTTGCGAGACCTTGTCTTCAAACACAAATGCTTCGCCGCCATCTTCCATCGGTTCCATGACGCCGACGATATGGCCGTATTGGCCAGAACCGCCGGTTTGCTTTTTGTGCTTGTAGTTGAACTCCACGGCCTTGGTCGGGGCTTCGCGATACGAAACCTTCGGTGGGCCGGTGACGACTTCTACCTTGTACTCGCGTTTAATCCGTTCGACATAAACTTCCAGGTGCAACTCACCCATGCCTGCGATTAGCGTTTCTTTCGTTTCCTCGTCCGTGAAGACGTGGAACGTGGGGTCTTCCTTACGGAAACGCTGCAAGGCCTTCCCCAGCTTGTCGCTGTCGTCTCGACTTTTTGGCGCGACCGAAATCTTGATCACCGGAATCGGCACAAAAATGCTTTCCAGCGAGCAGTAATTTCGTTCTGACGCGTAGGTATCGCCAGACGCGCAGTCGATGCCCATCACGGCGACGATGTCGCCAGCGGTGGCGACATCAATCTCTTCACGCTTGTCGGAGTGCATTCGCACGATTCGCGAGAAGCGATCGGTCTTGCCGGTACGTTGATTGACGTAGCCTTTGCCTTTTTCGATCTTGCCTTGGTAGATGCGCATGAAAGTCAGCTGACCATACGGATCTTCCACAATCTTGAAAGCCATGCCGACAAACGGCGCGTCGCTTTCGCATGAAAGCGGGATCAAGATGGTCGGATCCTCGACATCCTTCGCTTTGTATTCGACTTCCAAAGGCGAAGGCAAGTAACGAGTAATCGCGTCAAGCAGCGGTTGAACGCACTTGTTCTTATAGGCCGAACCCATGAAGACCGGCGTAATGTTCAGACCGAGGACCGCATCGTGGGTCACCTTGTGAACCAGTTCGGCCGACGGTTCCTCTTCGGCCAGCAGCAGTTCCATCAACTCGTCGCTGTAAAGCGAGAGCGATTCGAGCATGTGTTGACGAGCTTCCTGCGCCTTTTCGAGCAAGTTGGCCGGAATTTCCTCGGTGCGGACGATTTCGCCTTGATCGCCGTCGTTGTAATAGGCCTTCATCTCGACCAAGTCGATGACCCCTTCCAGCTTGTCTTCCAGCCCAATCGGAATCTGGAACGCGATCGCGTCGACATTCAACTTGTCGCGCATCTGCTGGATGACTTTGTCAGGGTTGGCGCCGGTGCGGTCCATCTTGTTGATGAACGCCAGACGCGGCACTTTGTAGCGCTTCATCTGACGATCGACCGTCAACGACTGGGCCTGCACGCCGCCGACCGAGCAAAGCACGAGAACGGCGCCGTCCAGCACGCGGAGGCTACGTTCTACTTCGACCGTAAAGTCGACGTGGCCCGGAGTGTCGATCAAGTTGATCGGGTACCCTTTCCATTCGACGCTGGTCGCCGCGCTGGTGATGGTGATGCCGCGCTCTTTTTCGAGCTCCATATGATCCATGGTAGCGCCGTCACCGCCGCCGCGGACATCTTCGATCTTATGGATGCGACCGCTGTAAAACAGAATGCGCTCACTCAGAGTCGTTTTTCCAGAGTCGATATGAGCGGAAATACCGATGTTTCGCAGTTTGGCGAGGTTCATAGTAAAGAGTTCAAAAAAGGTCGAGGTTGGAAAGAAAACAACTCAAGCGCGGACGCTTTAATTTATGGGATCCGACACAGGTCAGAGGAGAGAGGTCCCTAGAAAGGGAGCCGTAGCGATGAACCTGCGCGAGACAATCTTAATAGATTGGGCGAAACGGACTAGGTCACTTCGGCCGTCCGTAGGCTGCGCATGTCAAACGCCTGGCTACGCGCGAATTCCTGGACCGACCGTGATTGGGCGGCGTTTCGGCAGTCGAGTTTCCACGACAAAAAACATTGGAATCGCGTCTCGTAAAATCGTAAGTGCTTTAAAAATACAGCTTTAGCCAGAGAGCCAGCCGCTTGTTACTGCGGGCCGCGGTCAATGGCATGCATCTTTCCATTATCCCTGGCTCTTCCGCAAAGTCTAGCCACGAATCTTCCTTCGCGGTAGACAAAATTCATTTACTTTTTACTTAGAAGCGGGAATTACCTTGCAGGTTCGCGAAAAGGTTGCTCGGAACGGTAGAGTTGAAGACGCTCTTCCACTTGGTTGGCGTGGGGTTCCGTTGCAATCGTTTTGGCCTGTTCCGCCGTCTTCACCGCTTCGTCAAATTGTCCATAGTTCGCTTGGGCGGCGGCGAGCGTGTCGAGGTACCGAGCGTCGGGCGTTTCGAGCTGAGCGGCCGCTTCTGCGGCATATCGCAGCGCCAAATCAGCATCGCGGACGTTCGATTGCGGGCAAGTTGCTAGCACCCAGGCCATGCCTTGTTTGGCTCGCGCCAATTCGGGATCGAGCTGGATCGCCATGCGGTAGTCTCGTAGTCCGCGTTCCCAGTAGCCCAGGTCACTATAAGCGTCGGCGCGATTGGCGTAGCCAAGCGGGTCGCGCGGAGCGATGCGGATTGCTTGGCCAAAATCGGCCAGCGCAGCCTGGTAGTTTTCAGACAAGTATTGGGCGTTTCCGCGACTGTTAAAGGCGCCTGCGTCGGTCGGCTTCAGTTGAATAGCGCGGCTGTAGTCGGCAATCGCTTGTCGCATTCGGCCTGCTTGATAGTGAAGCTCGCCCCGATTGAACCACGAATTGGCGTACTTAGGGTTGAGCGTAATCGCCAGATCGAAATCTTCGATCGCTTCGTCGCTTTTTCCTGCGGCGGCTAGACTGACGCCGCGATTGTGAACGGCGGTCGCCAGCTTGGGCTGAAGTTTGATCGCCGCGTTAAAGTCGGCTAACGCCGCTTCATCAAGCTTGGCGACATCGGCGGGATCGGTCGCGGCAGCCGCTTTGTCGGCCAAGGCTTCGCCCCGTTTGTTGAGGGCCCAGGCCTGCAGTTGTTGGAAATATTTCTCGTGCTCAGTCGGTAAAGTCAGCGTCTGCGCCTCTTCGCAAATGCTGATAATCGCGGCATATTCCGTTTCGCTTTGGGCGGCTTTGCTCTGCTCGGCGGCGGACCGCACCAACGCGTTGATTTGGTCGGAGTCGTCCGCAAGCACAGGGGACAGACTGGAGAAGATGAGTGGAACCGCAACGGTGAAGATCAGGATGATAGCGCGCATGAGTTCTTCCGGGACTGAGAGAAATTGCGACGAGAGTTTCTGGGCTGTTCCTTCAAGTTATCGAGAATTACGCCCATTTTCCAGTTCGACTGCAAGGATTTGAACGATTGCAGCGACTTGGACACGGCCGCGCGCGCCAATGTTTCTTTTTCGCAACCGTTTCTTTTTGACAGCATCGAGACCTGGTGTACGGTTGAGCGACGCGCCAGCTACATCAGGGAGCCAAACGATGATTATGGAGAATATTCCGCAGTTAGAACCGATTTCTGACTGCGGGCATTCGCGAGGACGCGTGTTGATTTGCGATGACGACGTGACGCAGCGCGAAGTGCTGGCGATCATCTTGCAAAAGAACGGGTTCGAGACCATCGACACCGGCCTCGGCGGCGAGTGCCTACGTTTTGCGGCTAGCAAGCAAATCTCGGCGCTGTTGCTGGACATTGACCTTCCAGACGCCAGCGGGCTAGATATCTGCGAAGAGATTTCGGACGCTCAGATGACGCATCAATTGCCCATTATTTTGGTCAGCGGCATGCAGCGAGCTGACCTGGTCCGTTCGGCCCGGCGTCGTGGAGCCCGCTTTTTTCTACAAAAACCGTATGACCCAGCCGCGATAATTGCCCTATTAGAACGGGCTCTGGACGAAACATCTCCCTGGTAATCGCGTGTAGGTGGTTGAAAAGGGGGTAGGAAGTTTGATATCCTATCCTCCTTCCACTCAACATTAAATTTTGCAGAGGGACCGTCAAAGGTCCTTTATACGTCCGGAGAAGTTCGTGGGAACGAAGAAAACGGGAAAAGGTCGGCGGAAAATTGGTCGTAAAAAGCGACGCATGCGTGCGAAGATTCGTCATCGCAAGAAGTGATTCATCTGCCGAATCACCTTTCTAAAAGATCAACACAATACGCCGAAAGCGACGGCCTGTAGGTCGTCGCTTTGTGCTGCGCCAGCTCCAGAACTCGCAGATTGCATTCCCTCTTGGGAAGGGGGAGCTTGCGGTTCTTTTTTCTCTCGCGGGTGCTGTCGAAAGATCGCCCGGAACGCCCCAACTGCTATAATCTAACTAGTCGTCAGGGGTTTCTTTACCGTTTCGCCTCCCCAGCGAAATTCGTGGGACCAAGCGGGGCCGTTCTGAATAAATTGAAAGAGGCGTCACTTCCTCGCTTGTCTCGACGCCCCTGGATTCTCCTCGCTTTTCGCAGAACTCGATCGTCCATGTTTCGACTTCCCGCTAGGCCGACGCGCGCCGAGTTGGTCGCATTCATTGCTGCCTTCGCGTGCTGCATGAGTGCGGGGATCGCCGCTGCCCAGATGACGCCGCCGCCGGGTACGACGCGAGCGACGGTCGAAGACGATGGCGCGACTCTCTATTACCTGCAAGACGCCAATAAAGAGTACCAGTTCATCGGTGAGTCCTCGTTTGAGGAATACATGAAGTGGTACGAAGAGATCCGCAAGAATGGGGGCAGCAACACTCCGCCGAAGTATGTGCTGAAACTTGTCGATGTGGTCGGCAAAGCGGCTGATGGCTACGTCGATCTCGATTTGACCTATCAGTTTGAGCTGTCTGAAAAAGGGTGGACAAAAGCCTCGCTGGGACTGGCCGGAGCGGCGTTGCGAGCGCCACCTGTTGTTTCCGACAAATCACGGTACGTGATTGCAGCGGATACGAGCACCGGGAAATACGTCCTCTGGCTGAAAAACGATTCGAGCGAATCGCCGCATGACGTCCAAGTGCGGTTGAAGGCGGCCGTTCGGACTGAGTCCAACGGTGATGACGTCCGGTTTAATTTGAACGTCTCATCCACCGCCCAGTTTCTGATGAAATTGTCACTGCCGTCGGATGTGGTGGCGACGGCGACCGGAAACGCGATCGTTACAGCGACCGAGCAAACAGAGGATGCGACTCTGGTTTCGATCGCATCGACCGGTAGCAGCACGTTGCAACTTACCTGGGGCTCGAGTCGTCAAACGATGCAGGACGATGTCGCCATTTTGCGGGCGACCGGCGATATTGTCGCGACGATTGAAGACGATTTGCAATTGAAGACGACCGCCAATCTGCAGGTCACGTCGCTCAACGGAGTTCCGATCGAATCGTTTGATGTTCGCATTGCCGACGACGCCGAGTGGATTCCTCCTTCGCAGACCGCCGATTATCAACTACGCGAGGTCTTTTTGCCGCAAGGAGAAGGGATCGAGCAGCGATTCATCCGCGTTGAATTTCCCCCCAACAAGCTGACTGCCCGCGAAGTCGAAATAAAGACAAGTCAGATCGTCGGCGCCGACACGAAGGAAATTCGCATCATTGCGGGGCTCTTCGATGTCTCGCAAGCGAAAGAGCAGGAAGGGGAGCTGCGCTTAAAATATAGCGAGAACGTGATCGCGAGATGGAGCATGCGCAACTATCGCCGCGAAACGGTTGGCGACTCGATGGATGAGCGCGCCGCGTTTTCTTACGCCGCGCAACCTGCCGAATTGGAAATCAAAGCGACGACGAATCAGCCGACTCTGCAAGCGACCAGCGCCGCCTATCAGTTTGTGATCAATGAGACGGTCGCCCAGGTCGACGCCGACTTTGTCTTCTCGGTTCCCAAATCATTCAGCGAATCGATCACGTTTGATCTGAATGGCTGGGAAAGCGTCGTGAAGTTTAAAGAGAGCGACGTCGATTGGGCGCAAGTGGATACGGTGGACGGCCAATGGATTGCGCCGTTGCTATCGACCGGCATGGATCGAACAACGACGACGGCGCGATTGGCGCGAGTTTCGTTCACGGCGACACTTCCGCTGCAGAGGGACGAAATGGGGATTGTTTCGCTACCGATGCTTCGACCTCAGATTGCGCAGCCAACCGCCGCTTCGATCCTATTACGTACGGCGCCGAACCTGAAGGCGATTCCTGATTTTGGTTTGGACTCTCCCTATCACATCGACGTGCTTGCCCAGGATGAAAACCTGGGGGCTCAACGCCTCTATTTGCGGATGTCTCCGTCTGAACAGTCGCAGCCGTTGCGATTGGAGCTCGAAAAAATTGAGCAGCAACTGTTTGTGACGCCGCGTGCTGCGATTGATATCGAACCGCCGCTCCAAGCGTTGGATGCGGCGCCGCTCGATTCGCGTTGCCAGGTGGTGCAAACGTTTAAGATTCATGCGTTCTACGGTGGAATTGGCAATTTGCTGCTACATGGCGCTCCTCGATCAGCCCTCGCCGATTTGGTGATTCGCTTGGATGGTGAAGAGGTCGGGTACGCACAACTGCAATCGCCGCCTGACGGAACGGAATCGGCGTTGCGAATTGACGTTCTGGGGCAACCGTCCGAAGCGGAATTAACGCTGGAATACAAAGTCAGCTCGCCTGGCGCCGCTTTGGCCAGCTCTGGCGAATTGGCGCCGATGATTACGACCATTCCTCTGATTTCGCTCGCGGCGGACGAGTCGCCGTCAGGCCCGATCAAGATGGTGGTCCGCCCTACGGAGCTTTCGATTTCGTCGCATACCGGCATCAGCGTTGTTGCGCCCGATCCAGCCTGGGCCGAAGTACGTAGCTCGGACGCCAACGTCTTGTTGCAGTTGGAGTCGGTCCCGACCAGCGAAAGCTCCGCTCCGACCGCAGTCACCTTGGAGTTCTCCAAACGCCCAGGCGGCATCGGCGATTTGCGAACCCGCGTCAAACGTTGCTGGATTCAGGAAGCGTTGACCTCCGATCGCCGCCGCACACGCGTTTGTTACTTGCTGCAGACGCGGCAGCCGTCGCTGACGTTGCACTTGCCAGCCGCAGCGAAAACGTTTGGAACCAACTGGAAATCACGCCAGATTCCCAGCGACGAGTCTGATGGAATCACGCTGCAAATTGATCCGCCGGAACTGTCACGCACGACGGCGATGGATACGCTGGAAGTCTGGTACGAGATTGATGGGATGGGGCTCGAAAGCGGCGCCACGATGAATGCTCCGATTTTGGAAGCGGCGGTCTACCTGGAGCCGGTTTACTACCAACTAGCTTGTCCGAGCGACTGGTTTTGCCTGTCGGCGCCGGGATTGACCGAAGAGATGACTTGGGAGTGGGATGGCCTAAGCTACGTTCCAGTCGAGCGAATCCATCAGGATCGATTGGAAAACTGGACACGCGCCAGCGAGCAAGACGCATTTCCGCCGGGGATGAGCCAGTATCTGTACAGCTCGATCGGCGCACCAAAATCAATTCGACCCTGGTTTGTGCGGCGCCGCAGTTTGATGCTAACTTTTGGCGGCGTCACCTTGGCCATCGGGCTGGGGCTCTTTTATCTGCCGCAGCTGCGCCGCGCGTCGGTCATTGGCGTCCTGGTCGCCGTCGCGGCCGCAATGGCGATTTTTTATCCGCATCATGCGGTCCTACTGGGCGGCATGGCGGCGATCGGCCTGGCCTGCAGTCTGTTTTCGATCGTCTTGTATTTCGCCTTGGGAACGCGTCGGCCGTCACGCACTGTTGTGCGCAGGACCGGCTCGGAGTCGCAAATGCGCGCCTTGTCTACCGAGCCGCAAGAACCGGCTTCGACCACGGCTGGCTCCGCACTCTTGAAGTCCTCTTCGGCGGAGTCATAGCATGTTGCGATTGACGTTGGTGATTACCACGCTGCTATTAACGGTGCTAGGAGGATCGCTCGCCTGGTGCGACGATGCTGCGCCGATCGAATTTCGTCGGCTCTACGTCCCGGTGGGGCAAGAAAAAATTTGGCCACGCAACGGGTTCGTCTACGCGCCGGTCATTCGACTTAGCGACTTTGAAAACGGAGTGCAAGCCATTCGAGCGACGCGTGGCGGTCCGGGCGATGTCGCTCGAATTCGCAGCACCGATTTGGTCGGCCGCGTCAGCGAAACCATGATCGAAGGGGAAGCGACCTTTGAACTGTCGCTGGCTCAAGAAGACTTTGGCCAACAGCAACAGTTTGTTTCGTTCCAAGGCACGAATCTCGAATTTTCACCGCTCGAATTGTTGGCCCCTCTCGCTATTTCCAATCAGACGTCGGTCAGCCGTCCCGGCGTCAGCAACGGCGAAGTAGGCATCTGGGCTGCGGAAGCCGCTCCGAAGTTCCGCTGGCGCGCCGTCGCATCGGAATTGGGAGAATTTTCGCTGCGATTGCCCCCTGCGGCGGCGTCAAGTCTGCGTCTTCATCTGGGCGCCGATCAGCAGGTTCAAGCCGATATTGGTATCGTGCAGGAAATCGAATCGGCCAGTGAAGAGGAGGAGCTAGGGGAATGGCTGCTGCTTCCTGACGCGTTGGGGCAGATTGAATTTAGAATTGTCGACCGTCGCAGCGCCAATTCGGCGTCGCCGCTGCATGTTGCTCAACATTCTGACTACAAAGTCGGCGTGGCGAGTATTTCAGTCGTGACTCGATTTATCTGCGTTTCGACCGCCGAACCGCTGCGCAAGTTTGAATTATCAAGCGACGCGCGCTTGATCTTAACCGGGGTCCATCTGGTCGATCGTCAGCAACGTCGCCGTCCGGTCGCTTGGGAGCAGTCGCCTCCTAACGAAGGGGGCAAACGGAGACTGACCGTAAGGTTGCCCGAAAATGAAGACCGACTTTCCGAGTTTGAATTTTCCGGCGTAGTTCCGGTTGAAAGTTCGCCTGCGACGCTCACCGCGCCTTTGTTGACGGTCGATCCGGCGGTGTGGCAAGAAGGTGAGCTGACGGTTTCGCTGGGGGACATGTGGCGCATGACCACGCTGAATGTGCGACAAGGGAAGCAACTCCGTTTTGACGAAAGTAACGCGACGGCTCATTTCGTGCTATTAGCTCCCTCGGCTTCGATCGATTTTTCGCTCACCCATGTTGAGCCCCGCTTGCGATATCGTATGGGCACTTCGGTCCATATTAGGCCGACCCGGCTAGTCGCTCAGACCATGACAATCATCTCCGCGGACAAGGGAGAAACGCTTGATCTTGATTTCGGAATATTAGCGAACGGTTGGAAAGTCGATTCGCTGACGACCGATTCGGAGGAAACGCCGTTGGATCGCTGGTATGTCGATGACGATGGTCGACTGCACGTGCGACTCAAGCAACCGATCACTTCGGCCGAATCGATCACGCTTTTCGGCAAATTTTCGCGACCACGGCGTGAGACGGAAATCGGATACGACACGCGCAAGCTGAAACCGATGCAGCTTGATAGCAACGTGATGGCGGATTGGATTCGTATCTCGGCGGATGAAACGCTTGAGTTGCGTCCCTCTCCAGAGTCGGCCGAATTGCTGATCGATGGAACGATGTTGCCGGAAGAAGCGAAACTACTGTTGTCAGAGAAAACGTCGCAATCAGACTCGCTGGTGTTCGCCGCGAGTTCGCCCCGCTATGGTGATCCTGTCGTGTTAGCGGTTCCGAAACGGGGAGGCTATCGCATGACGATAAGTTGCGACGTATTGCTGCGCGGCGACATGATGAAAGAGCACATTACGATTCACGTGGACGGCGCCGGTGATCTCAATGAGCCGATCGTATTGCACGCAACGGAAGCGGCGGCGGAGATGCAAAACTGGCGCCTGAATGACGCAATGGCGGTACCTTGCGTGCCGCTGCAATCTAAGAATGCTGAAAAGTCCAAATTGGCGGCCTATGAATTGCGTCTGCCGCCAGGAACACGCTTGCCTGCGACGTTATCGACGGAGATTTCACGACCGATTTCAGGCAGCGTCACTCCGGTGTTACTAACAACTCCGCAAGGAGCGTCGCAGACCAATCAACTGGACGTCGCCGCGCCTCGCGATTGGCGCCTGACCGTTGGCGAAGCGTTTCCGCTCTCGCCGATCTATGAGAACGCCGCTCCGACTGACGATCATTTGCAAAATCGCCAGTTTCGCTATCGTTCGAGCGACGTCTCGCGCGTCAATGAATTGGATGGGGGACCATTGCTGACGATTGATACGAAACCAGCGGAGCTTGCTCCGTACGCGGAATCGGCCGAATATCGCTATGAGCTTCGTCGTGACTCGGCCCTGGTTGACGCCGATTATCGGTTGATCGCTTCCAGCACCGGAAAGCTGAGTTTTCAGTTTCCGGCTAATTGCCGCTTACTGGCGGTCAAATTGGATGGTCAGCCGGTCGTCGCCACCGCCATGGGAGATGGCCGGTATGAAGTGGAGATTCAGGGGGACGCACGCACGCAAGTTTGTTCGATTCGCTACGAAACGGCGGCGCCTGGATTTCCGCTGTTTCGTCCTTTTGCGCTGCTGCGACCGCAGACCAGTTTTGACATTTTACAATCGATTACGAGCGTCGAGACGTCGCAGTTGACGTTCTTTTCTTGGGACAAGTCTTTGTCGGCGCACTTGCGAAGCATGTTTCTCCATGGTCTGTACGTTCCCAGCGGAGACGTCACACGTCATCGCAAGACGGAAATCGACGGTCAGGCCGATTCTATTTGGGCCGTCGATCCACAGCAGATTCAAGCGTTGGGATACGCTTTGATGGGGATCACTTTTTTGACAGGATGGTTGACCCTTCGGCGACGGATTGGTTTGTTGGTCGCGGCTTTGTTGGTCGCGTTTGCGGCGATTTTGCTTCCGACGACACTTGCCCCGATTACCGCCGGTCTGTTGCAAGGATTGGCAGCAGGCGTCATCGTGCGCTGGTTCGCAACCTCGTGGCGCGAAGTGGAGGCGAGTGATTCACGCAGCGTCCGTACTGCCGCCGGATATTTGCTGGTCTTCGTTTTTCTACTGCAGGGGACGCCGCTTTACGCTCAACAACCGGTTGCGACCGATGTGAAAGCGGTGACCTACCCGATTTGGATTCCGATCGATGGCGATAAAAAGCCGACCGGCGACGTCTATTTGCCTCAGGCTTTGTACGACTATCTCTTCTCCGCTTCGAAGAATCCGATTTACATGTCGCAGCGCGTTGATGTGACTGCGGCGTCCTGGCGGATTTCGCCACCGACGACCAACATGCCGGATATTTTTAGCGTCGCTGGCTTGTTTGAAGTTACGTCGACGATCAATGGGACTTCGTTTGCTCTGCCGCTCAGCGCTGATTTTTTGGCTGGCGTTCAATCGGTTCTGGTTGACGAGATCCCTTTGTCGATGGCCGATTTCGCCGAGAAGGAAGAGTTGACGATCATGTTTGATGACGCCGGCGATCATCGTGTGAAGATCGTCGCACAACTTCCCGCCGATCAAAGCGTCGTCTGGGAAACGCCGGTTTGCCTGAATGCAGAATTGCGTTACGAGTCGATCGCCAGCAAGCCGATTGCGCAAATCCTGGCGGATGGAAAGCCGCTTCCTTTTGAGTCGCTCTCGACCTTCACCAGCGTTCCCTTGGGATCGGTCCGCCAAATCAGCTGGATACCTACCGTCGATTCGCAGGATGGTCGATTTCATGCGAAGCAGGTCGATCTTTTTCAGCTTGGACAAGCTTCGCCGACGTTGATAAGTCGGATCCAACTGACGCCGATCAGTGGGGAAATCAAAACTTGTCGCCTTCAATTTGATCCGCGACTGCGTTGGAACGAAGTGAAATTGCCCGGCGCTGTAATCGAAGCTTCGGAGGACGGATTGTCGGCGACCTTTGAGCCGCCGATCGCTAAACCGGTCGCACTGGAGTTTTCGTTTACCCTCGATCAATCGAGCGGATTAGGATCGTTCGATCTCCCCAGCGTTACCGTTGCGGATGCTGAGACAAAGGAACGTTGGACGGCGATCTCGGCGCCTGCCAGCGTTACGACAACTTGGCGAAAAGAAGCGAGCGGCCTGGCGACGGTCGCGGCGCCCGCCTTTACTGAAGC
Organism: Blastopirellula sp. J2-11; assembly: GCF_024584705.1. Taxonomy (GTDB): domain Bacteria; phylum Planctomycetota; class Planctomycetia; order Pirellulales; family Pirellulaceae; genus Blastopirellula. Next base: position 5,254,271 of record NZ_CP097384.1, on the reverse strand, counting down.
CTGGCCGGTGCCGATTGACGGTTTACGACGTGCTTTTGACCTGAGTAACGAAGCGACGACGCCGGCCGTTGTCGAAGTGCGGCCGGTTGACTCTCGGATGTTTATCACGGCCAATCAGTACGTGCATGTTGGATCACAAACTTCCGACTATCGACTCGATTTGCAACTGGAAGCTTTGGCCGGCGAACGGACTTCCCTTTCGCTGGAGATGTCCAAAGGTTGGCTCGTGGACGATGTCGCGTTTATCTCCGATGGCGTCGTCCGTGAGGTCGTCTGGCAATACGACGAACCAACATCGCGTTTGTCTCTCTTCTTCGCCGCGCCGCTGCGGGCAATAGCGGAGTTACGGATCGAAGGTCATTTTACGACGGACATGGCGATTGCGTTGCAGATTAAGTCGCCGCGTGTCGTCGACGCGCAAATTGATTCGTCGTATTTGCATATTTCCCACGATCCTGACGTTCGTTTGCGACGCTTGCCAGAAATTGGCGCTCCGATGTTTGACACCGCGGCCAGCGAAGCGGCACAGCCGTTGGACTCGGTCCAAGGCGTGTCCTACGGCAGTTATCGCGTGCTCGATCCCAGCGGCGTGATGCAGTTGACGGTGCGACGAAACAACGTCGAACTTGGCGGCGAGATGCTCCTTTCCGCCAAGGGAGGCGAAGAGGGGTGGACCGTTCGTATCGATTGCCGCTTGCGGCTGAAAAGAACCGCGCCAGACCAATTTGAGTTTCTGGCGCCAGCCAACTACAAGTTGAAATCAACGTCGCTGCTTGGTTTTGACATCACGCAGCGTTCGCTAGGCGCCTCAGGCGTCATCTGGCGACTACGCCCACTGCGCCCGCTTCCCGAAGAGTTTCAACTTAGCCTGGTCGCCGATGTCGAAACGCTCAGCACCGGCGATCTGGTGATTCGTCCCGTACGATTGTTAGGACAGTATCCGCCGCAGTATGTCGCCGTTCCTCGTTCGTTCAATTCCCAACAAATTATTTGGGGAACGCGTGAGCTGCAATCGGTCGCTTTTCCGGATAGCTGGTTTGCAATGCACGTTCCGCCAGGCAGTCAGGTCTATCAGTCACTTTCGGGTAGCTATGAGTGCCGCGTTGTCGGCTTGCTGCCAACTGAAGAGACGCCACGCGTCCTATCGCTGCGCCACGATGTGAAAGTTGCCGACGCATTGACCTATCTGACATCGACGTCGATTTATTTGTCCCCAGAGGGGAGTAATTTCCTTTCGTTTCGTCTGCCTGCCGGAGCAAAATTACTTTCGACGTCGATCGAAGGAAAAGTGGTCTCCGCGACTGCCGGCGTTGACGGCGCCGTGACGGTCCCGTTGCTATCGCGGTCCCTTCCTCAAAAACTGCTTGTCTCGTACGTTTACCCAGCGGCGTCGTCAGTAAACCGTCCGCTTGACGTTTTGACGATTGATTCGCTGGCGATGACCCCAACCCCATATTGGCGCGTGGAGAGCGAGAGACCGCTGCAATACGATTTCTCACCGCTTTCTGTGGTCGAGTGGAGAACCGGTCGCTTTGTCGAAGCCTGGCAACGTTGGAAACGGGGCGTCCGCGATAGCGACGCATCTAGCATGGAGATCGCCGCTTGGAAAAGGCGACGACTGCAAGAGGCCGATAACGCCTGGCGTTCGCTTGTGACGCTGTTAGGTGAGGTGCAGGGAGACCGCTTCGACCCAGCACGCCAATTTCGTGAGCTGACCTCTGGCGATGAGCTAGCCATGCTGCAGGCCGAAGTCACCAAAGTAGGCATCCATCCACAGGATACTCCAGAGGCCTGGAGCCACGTTTTGTACGGCAAAGCGGATGTCATTCGTCTGCAATGGAAAAAGTCGAATTGGAACGTCGATTGGCGACGCCCGCTGCTTGTTGTCGGCGGCATGCTAGCATCGATTGCGCTGTTGGGGCTGCTATGGCGCCAGCCTGAATGGATCGACATATCCGCCGCTTGGATGTCGCGTTGGCCGCATGCTTTGGGCGCGGCCGTAGGCATCGCTTGGGGACTGTTTTTGCAGCCTTCGGCCGTTGGCTGGATCGTTGCGGCAGTGTTTGTATTGGCGGCTTCTCCGATTCATTGGGGCCGTGGAAATGGAACGGAATCGGGAAGATCTTTTTTGGGGAAGTTGGAACGTAGCGTCCATAAATCTCGACGCTAGCTCGACTTCTGGCAGAAATTCGCATCGCCGGACGTTAGGTAGGCCGATACTTCATCTTGGCGGATTGAATCTGATTTGTTACCGTACCTGCTCGACACTCTTCGCGGGGCGAAAGACATCGCCTCCTGATTCTGCTGGCTAACATGGAAGGAGGCCGGAATGATTCTCTCTGGACTACGAGACCTGCCGGTGCACATTCGTTGGATGATCCGTCGTGACATGACGGAAGTGTTGCAGATTGAACGGGCCAGTTTTGAATTTCCTTGGGGCGAAGATGATTTCATCCAGTGCCTGCGTCAACGAAATTGCATCGGCATGGTGGCCGAGCATGACGAGCGCATTGTGGGCTTCATGATCTATCAGTTGCATCGCACCCGTTTGCATGTGATGAACTTCGCGGTCGATCCCAATTGCCGTCGCATGAATATCGGCTCGCAAATGATCACCAAACTGGCCAGCAAACTTTCGCCGCATCGTCGCTCGCAAATCTTGTTGGAAGTGCGTGAAACGAACCTCGACGCCCAACTCTTTTTCCGCAAGGAAGGTTTCAAGGCGATCTCGGTGTTGCGTGATTTCTACGAAGACACGACCGAAGACGCCTACTTGATGCAATATCGGTTTCAACAACCGGTCGAAAGCGAAACCGGCTCGCAAATCGCCCGCTTGGCTGGTTAAGCCGTAATTTCCCCAGACAACACAAGAGGCGTGTCGAACTTCGATACGCCTCTTGTCGTTTCTTGCTCCGGCCCTGTTCCGTTCTTTTCTTTCTCAGCGCGTCGCTAGAAAGTCCGCCTAGGGTCTGTCCACGCCGAATTTGTGTGACAAACCGACGAGTCGGGTTAGTCCGGTTGAATCGAGCAAAAAGGGGGGGATTCGCACCGCGGCGACCCGTATTCAGAGCGTTTTGGGGCGTAGGCTATTAGTATCTACTGCCCCCTCCGAATAGCCCAAGATTCATGCTCCGCGTAGTTGAAATCAACGAAATCGAAGCTCTGGCGACGATCCGCGCCAACTGGCGAAAGTTATGGCTTGAAACGCCGTACGCTAGTTTTTTTCAAACGCTCGACTGGCTTCGAATCTACTGGCGCCATTTTGGCCGTGATCAACGTCTGCGCGTCTTGATCGTGCTGGATGCGGATCGCATCATCGGCATCGTTCCGTTGACGGTGGTCCGCGAACAAACGCGGCTTGGTCCGATCCGCGTCTTGACCTATCCGCTTTCGGAATGGGGAAGCTACTTTGGACCGCTCGGAGTGGATCGCAATCAGGTTCTCGGCGCTGCTTGTCGCCATATCCGTGAGACGCCGCGTGACTGGGAACTGTTTGATCTGCGGTGGCTCGCGACCGATGACATCGAAGACGATCTCACTTTCAGCGCGATGTCGACAGGAGGTCTTGCCGCACATCGCGGCGTTTGGAACGAAACGTCGTTAATTGACGTGCCTGAAAGTTGGGAAAAGTATCTAGCGACGCGCAGTCCCAAATTCCGCAGCGAGATTCGTCGGAAGACGCGCCGCGTTCGCCGCCAAGGGCGGATGGAAATGTTGCGTTATCGCCCCCTTGGACTAGAGGCCGGTGACGGAGATCCGCGGTGGGATCTCTTTGGTCAGGCCTACCATATCGCGCTCACCAGTTGGCAAGGCGCTTCCCCCTACGGAAATACGCTGTCACATCCCGAGGTGAGCGGCTTTTTTCGTGAGACGCACAAAGCGGCGGCGGAATTGGGGATGCTCGATTTTTGTCTGATCTATGTCGATGGTCGGCCATCCGCATTTCTCTACAACTATCATCGTGACGGTGAAGTCTATGGCCTGCGTCGCGGCAGCTTGCCCGAGATTCATGAGCTCGGGATCGGCACCGTCGCCACCGCAGTCACCATCGAAGACAGTTGCCGGCGCGGCGATCGTTTGATTGATTTGGGCGCCGGGTCGATTCACGCCAAGCGAAGTTGGCTCACACGACTCGCGCCAATCGGCCGCGTGACGCACTACCCTTCGTTCGAACCAAAAAGCCAGATGTTGCGTTGGACTCACTGGTGGAAGAACGGTCGACCAACCCGCAACGCCGATCAAACCCGAGCGCAGCAAACGGCTGATCTGATCTAGAATCGAGAGACAAAAATCGCTACGGAGCGTGGCAGGCCTGACAGCTGTTGGCTGCGGCCACGATTGCCGCAGGAGACGATGTCGCCGGCGCTGGTTGCTGGTCGCCAGAGCGATGGTGGCACTCGCTGCAGCATGTCAGATGCGCCAGCGGCGACACGTCGAGCGAAGCGACTGCTTGAACGACCATTTCGGAAGTGCGAGCCGGTTTTTGCGTCAGACAGACGGCCGGCAGCGAAAGATTGACTAGGTATCGCTCGGCTTCTAGTTGAGCGTTCGCCAGTGAGCGGCCGTTGACCACGTTTGACGAAGATGGGCCAACCGATCCCCAATAGGTCGCCAAAACCAACATCGCGACCAGCGTCGCCGCCGCTGGGACTGCAATGTTCAGCCATAGGGAGCTTGGCTGCAACTGGTTCGTCTGAGGATCTCGCCAGGCTGAATCGGCGCCGCGCCAGAAGTCGCCATCCACCTGAGGCAAGCAGCTTGCTTCTTCAGGCAATGTTTCTGCAAGCTTGTTCGTTGCGGGGCGCAGCGCCTCGGCCAAAGTCCGACAATCATGGCAGCAGTGCAAATGCCTTTCGACAGCCCTGTCCACCAACGGATCGCCGCTCGGGAAGGGCGCCCGTGTGAGGACTTCGAAAACGTCATCGCATGTGGTCAGGCGAACAGCGTTAGAACGACTAATCATCAATGAGATCTCCAACTCGACCAGCGGATAAAGTGCTGGCCGATAGAAGCTCGGTCAAGCGAATCATTCCCTTACGAACTCGGGCCTTCGCGGCCGGAAGGGTGCATCCCAGCGAATCAGCAATCTCTTGGAACTTCATTTGTCCGAAAAATCGCAAGCGGACCGCCTCGGCTTGGGACGGCGTTAACTCGGTCAGCAAGCGGCGGACATGTTCATGCCGTTCGGCCGTGATCATCGCCGCCAGCGGTTCGGCCGCAGCATCATCGGCCTGAAATTGAATCACAGGGCTGTCCCCCACTTCCGTCTCGGCCCGGCGTGCGGACCGTTGATGAAGCCGATTGCAGTTGTTGATCAGGATTGTCCAGAGCCAGGTTCGAAAGCTGTATCGGGAGTCATAAGTATCGAGCCAGCGAAACGCGTTCAAAAAGGTCTGCTGAACGGCGTCCTCCGCTTCCTGCTGTCGCCCCAGCCGACTCATCGCCAGCCGTAGCAGCGGCGATTGATACCGCTGGACAATCTCGGCAAATTTTTCTCGTTGGCCAGCCAAAACGGCGGTCAGCAATTCGCCGTCCGTCGGTTGTTCTGGGGGCAAGGTCATCGTGATCGGCAGGGGAGGTAACGGTTATTCAAGTAGCGTTCTTGAAATTGCAGACGCTTTTTTTTCTTCGTAGCCCGAAGCGCGAGTTTTGAAGTTGCGCTATTTCGAATCAATCGAACATTAGCCCGCCAGCGCCAGCGAGGGAATACGGTTCACCACTTCAATCCGTGTTAGGATCGCCAACTCTATTCCCTCGCTTGCGCTTCGGGCTACGAAGAAAATAGGAGGAACCCTGTCAACAAGGTGATAGCGCCTAGCGAGGCAATTGGATACCCATAATTCTCTACCATAGAGGGTCAAACATCAATGGAAACCCCGCCAAGAAAGAGTTTCCACCCCCTCAAAGATGCGGTAAGATTCAGGCTTATCCCCTTTTGACGCTGATAGGAATCGAATCATGTCTCGGTTTGCCGCTTCCCGCTTCTGTCGCCGAACCGGCGCCACCAATCCAGCCGTGATTGTGATTGTGATCGTCGTGGTTGGTTTTTCGCTCTTAATGTGCAGTGGAATCATGGTGGCGCTGCTGCTGCCGGCCGTGCAGCAAGCCCGGGCCGCTGCTCGACGAATGCAATCGACAAACAATATGAAGCAAATTGGCCTGGCGCTGCACAACTATGCCGACGTCTATGGCTCGTTCCCGCCGGCTTACATCGCCGATGAAGATGGCAATCCGATGCATTCATGGCGCGTTTTAATCTTGCCGTTCCTTGAACAACAGCTGCTCTACAGCCAGTATGATTTTGACGAGCCCTGGGATGGCCCCAATAACCGCTTACTGATGTCGCAGATGCCGGAGACTTATAACGATCCGACGGTGACCAGTCCCGGTGATGGGGCGACTTCGTACCAAGCGTTATCCGATGTCAGCACCATTATGAGCGAAGCGGCGACAACAAGATTTATGGACATCACCGATGGGACCTCCAATACCGCGCTGATTGTCGAGAACACCGGCGCCATGGTTCCGTGGCTGCGCCCTGACGATACGAAGGTGGCTGCCTTCGTGCAAGGAATTCCCTTTGAAAACGGCCCGGTCGGCGGCACGCAGATTTTGATGGCGGATGGATCGGTCCGATTCATCAGCGAGAATACAGCGGCGCAAACGCTCCAAGGTATTTCGACGCGCAACGGCGGCGAAGCGATCTCGAATTATTAACTCGCGAAGTCGTCACGCCGTTTTGAAGGCGATGAAATGAAGCGACGATTATCTCGTGACGACCGGCAGGGGCAGGCCAAGTTGGCAGTGGTTATCGTCGTCAGTATCGCCGCTTGTTTGGCGGCGGCGCTAACCTGCGGCGGTCTGATGCTGTTGCTACTGCCCGAGGTCGATCAGGCGCGAGCGACCGCTCGGCGGATCAATTCGGTAGGACATCTGAAGCAGATTGGGATAGCGCTGCACAATTATCACGAAACTTATGGCTCGCTCCCGCCAGCCTACGTCGCGGATGAAAGCGGCAAGCCGCTGCATTCGTGGCGCGTTCTCATTCTCCCTTTTCTTGAGCGGAGCGATCTCTATGATCAATACGATTTCAGCGAGCCTTGGGATGGCCCCAACAACATGGTGCTGATCCATGAGCGCCCGCTGACGTACGGAAACCCACAGATCATCGATGAAGACAGCACCACCACGACGTATCAGGCGATCGCCGGGCCGGGAACCTGTTTTGATCCGACGGTCCCGAAGATGACCTTTCACGATATCTCTGACGGCACGGCCAACACGGCGATGGTCGTCGAGAACTTCGGCGATCCGGTTGTCTGGACGCAGCCAGATGATACGTCACCAGCCGATTTTTTGACTGGCGAGACGGCAATCGGCGCACATGACGGCGAGACCCTCGTCATGAAGGCCGACACCTCGATACCGGTCATGCAGCAAAAGGACCTGCCGCAGTTGAAAGCCTGGACGACGCGGGCCGGCGGTGACTAACATTGCGTCACGCGCCACCGCAAGAGTCGATTAAGCTTTCGGCTTCTCCGGCCGCAGCACGAGCACCGGACAATGCGCCAAGCGAACAACCCGATCGGTCACCGAGCCGAGCAGCACACGCAGTAGGCCGCTGCGGCCATGTGACGGCATGATGATCAGCTTGGCGTCGATCTTATCCGCATGTTCGGCGATTTTGTGCCCGGCGTCGCCAAACAGCACGGTGATCGTCACCTCGTTGCCGATCTCTTTGATGATCGCGTCGGTCGCGTGCTTGGTTCGCGTATTATGGTCGACCGTGTTCCACATTTCGCCAGGCTCAGCCGGCGAGAGCTCTCCCAGCACATGGACCACGTGAACTCCGCTGGGATCTCCCAGCAAGCCGATGGCTCGGCCAACCGCTTCCTTCGAAACCGGGGAAAAGTCAAACGGCACAACAATCGGCGGATGAGCGAGCCAAGTCATGAGAAGTTCCTTGATGCGTCCAGCAAAGTGATATCCCTTGTCTAGATTTTACGCAGATGACAGCGCATAAAAAAAGCCGGCGTCTTTTCAAAGACGTCGGCTGGTTGCGAAGTTGCGATGCTGGCTCGTGGGGCTCTTTGTGCAGCGCCATCCGTCCATGAGCGCTTTGCGGCCGAAGGTTCTTGGGGAACGCTCGGCCTTGCGCCATGCTCTTCCCGCGTCTTCGTGGGAAGAGCATGGCGCCGATTTTTTCTTCTAGGCGATCAGTTCTTTGATCACTTTGCCGCCGTTGGCGATTTTCATCGGGCGGCCATTTTTGCTGGTGAAGGTCGTTTCGAGCGACATGCCCATCGCTCGGCAAACGGTCGCCATCATGTCTTCGGCCGAGTAAGGTTCGGTCTCAACGCGGGTACCGTCGGCGCTCGTTTCACCCACCGCGATGCCGCCGTTGATGCCGCCGCCGCCGACGACCGTGCTCCAACTGCGGGCCCAGTGATCACGGCCGGTGTTGCCGTTGATCCGCGGGGTGCGGCTGAATTCGCCCATCCAAACGATGGTCGTGTCTTGCAACAGACCGCGCTGTTCCAGGTCGGTGACCAGGGCCGACATCGCCTGGTCCATAACCGGCAGTTTGTTGTCGGCCAAGGTGTTGAAGATGTTGGTATGGTTGTCCCAACCGCCCAGGTCGACTTCGATGAACGGCACGCCGGCTTCGACCAGACGACGAGCGAGCAGGCAGCCTTGGCCGAAGCCGTTCGTGCCGTACATCTCTTTCATCGCTTCCGGTTCTTCGGTGACGCGGAACGCTTTCATCTGTTCGCTGGTCATCAAGTTGACCGTCTTGTTCAAGATCTTGGCGTGATCTTCGGCGGCCGGCCCGCGACGCTGATTGATGAAGCCGTTTTCGACCAGCTTCAACATTTCGAGCCGCTTGCCGAGGGTCCCTTCGCTCATGCCGGCCATCTTCAGGTTGCGCACCTGACCGTTGCTGCTGACGGTGAACGGCGCCCAACTCATGCCGAGGAAGCCAGGCCCGACGCTGCCGCCGCCGACCGAAACGAACGGCGGAATTTCGAGGTAAGGACGTTGGTCGAACAACTCATGCGCGACGACCGAACCATAGCCGGGGTGCTCGATGTTCGGGTTCGGGACGTAGCCGGTGTGCATGTAATAACGACCGCGACCATGATCGGCTTCGCGGGTGCTCATCGAGCGGACGACCGACAGATTTTTCATGATCTTGGCGGTCTTCGGCATATGTTCGCAAATTTGCAAATCGCCGGAAGTCGAGATCGGTCGAAACGGCCCGCCGGTGTTGGCGCCCGGCTTGAGATCCCAAATATCCATGGTGCTGGGCCCGCCCCCCATCCAAAGCATGATGCAGCTTTTGCCGCGGCTGGTCAGATCGGCGGCGTTAGCGCGAATCGCGTTGCCCATCATCATCGCCGGAGCGACCATGGCCGAAGCGCCGGCCATATGCTTCATAAAGTGACGTCGCGACATCCCAGTGGGAATGGACATGAGTATTTCCTTGTGGTGACTAGCGTTGTTAGCTTATGGGGAAATTTGGGATCAAAACGAGGGCGAAAGCCGTCGGTTTAGTGATTCAGGATGAACTCGTTGCTGTTGAGCAGCGCCCAGAAAACGTCTTGCAGCGCGGCGGCCGTGTTCCCTTTGTGGCTCGCGACCAGGATGCCGGCGGCTTGCATTTCGTTCTTGGTCGGACGTCGTGCGACGGTCGCCATATACAGATGGCGGATCGCTTCTTTGCCGTCATCGCCGTTGGCGGCCAAGGTAGCGATAAAGCTGCCCGGTTTGACGCTCGTCGCTTCTTTGACCAAGTCGCCGTTGAACATCATCAACGCTTGCGGAATGGTGCCGTTAAAGGTGGTCGATTCGTCCCCTTCGTCTGTTCCGAACGCAATCGTAAACTGCTGCATCCACATGCTTTTCAACCGCTCTTGTTCGGCGTAGTCAGCACGCGTCTTGTGAGCCTGGGTAGCGACGATCAACGATTCATACAACTGCTCCGCGTCCATCTGACGCAGATAGAAGTGGCTGAACTTCGGCGATTCGCCGATGGTCGGATCGTCGACTTCGTTTCCTTTGGTGATCTTGCTTGAGAGTCCATAGGCTTGGCTCAGCGTGATCCATTTGATCAGTTCTTTGATATTGAAGCTGGCGCCGCGGAACTCTTCGCCCAGGTAAGTCAGCAATTCGGGATGCGACGCGCGATTGTGCGGACCCATGTCGTCGATCGGTTTGGTGAAGCCGTTGCCAAAGAAGTGCCCCCAGATGCGATTGACGATCGCTTCCTGCATTTCTTTCGAGTCGGTGACGAACTTTGAGAGTTCCTCGCGACGATTGACTTGCGAAACCATGCCGTTCGGGTTGACGTTGGTGCCGTCAATAAAGGTCGGGTAAGCGACTTCGATCAGGCCGTTACGCAGTTCGTAGTAAATTTCGGCTTGAGAAGGATTGCCGCTCTCGCCACGGAAGTCGACGTTTCGCAGGCTCATCGCCATCCCCATGGCGTTGTTCGCTTCCATCCCACGATCACGCTGGGCGCGGGTCTGACGGAAGAAAGCGTTCAGTTCCCAGAACTTGTCTTGCTTCCAGCTGTTGAATGGGTGGTTGTGACACTGCGTGCACTGCACCTGAACGCCGAGGAAGATCTGAGCCGTCTTGGCGGTCGCTTGGACTCCATCTTCGGCGAGCTTGTCCATGTAGAAGTTGACGGCGCCGTTAAAGTTGGGCATGCCGGGCGCATTGGCGCCTTCGGAGGTGATCACTTCGCGAACCAACTGGTCGTATGGTTTGTTGCGAGCAAAGCTGTCGCGCAGGTACTTTTGCATTCCTTCGCGGCTGACTTGCGAGTTATTGTCGAGTCCGCCGTTACGGCCGATCAGGACGTTGGTCCAAATGGTGGTCCAGTTGCGAGCATATTCTTCGGTGAAGGCCGAATCGTTGAGAAGCTTCTCAACCAGGTTCTTTTTGCGATCCTTGCCGCGATCACGCTGGAACTCTTCGAGCTCGGCGACTGAAGGAATGCGTCCGATGATATCGAGATAGACGCGGCGGACCCATTCGAAATCTTGCGCTTCCGGCGCAGGCGAAATTCCATAGTCCTTCCAGACCGCACTAATTTGTTCGTTGATCTCGGCCACTTGAGGGATGCCGTAGTCATCCGACGGCCGTGCGGCCGACGAAAAGCTGACCCAGCCCACCGTTAGACAAATAGCCAGGCCGAAACGAGAAAAAGTCGCCATGGGGAAGTGCCTTGAGTTGCTGACGGGAAAGGTGGAAGTGAATCCGTGTCAAAGAATGAGACGTTTGTCTCACATCGAGTGAGCGATCTAATACTACAAACGTACAGTTTAAACGTTCGTACTCAGAATTTGCAGAGAAAAGATGAGAATCTACCGGTCAATCCGCCCAAAAGAGCGGCTTCGTGAATGCAGGCAGGGCTTGCTTGAGTGTTGCATAATCGATCAGTGTACGATTTTGATGCACGCAAAATAAAACAGGCGAGCTGGTCTCGCTGACCAGCTCGCCTAGTTTTGTTGAAAGCGAGAACCACTGTGAAGTGACTCTCGTTTGCCTCTTTCATGTCCCAAAGAAAGCCATAAAGCGTTAAACAGCAAAGCTTTTCGCTCTATGGACCGGATCGCCTCTTCACAACGCCGGCCCCTTAATCGTGGTCCTCTTCTCTGTTCCGACCCAATCAAGTTTGCTTCTTCTCATCCCTAGGACGATAAACATAGTTGCAATAGGCGTGCCAAAATGATGCACCAAGTGAATAATTCTTTCGGCTAGGAAACTTCTGCGAGGCGCTGGGGTTACAATAGGCGAGAAGCAAACTCGGCTCGATTACGTCGATAAATGACGTGTATTGAGCGAACCAAAATCGAAATAACCGCCGATCAGGCCAGGAGCGCCGTTTGTCGATCACCGAGTCGACCGCCAAACGCTACGAACTGCAAGATCCGGATGTCCGGCTCATGCTTGAGGTGCGCGATGACAGCGCGGCAGCCTTCGAGGAGCTGATGCTTCGCTATCAAAATCGGTTGATCAACCTGATGCACCATTTGATGGGGCGCCGAGATCAAGCGGAGGACTTGGCCCAGGAAGTTTTTCTGCGGGTCTATCGTTCACGAAAGTCGTACAAGCCAGGCTCGAAGTTTTCGACTTGGCTTTACACGATTGCAAATAACGTGGCCAGCAATGCTCGTCGCAGCATGGCGCGCCGCAAAGAGATCCAAGTCGACGGCGGCGACGACGCCGGGATGGGACCAGCCAATCCGCTGGATCGCATCGCCAAAGCGGCCAGCGGCCAAATGCCGACGCGGGTCATTGATCGGGCTGAGATGGGCGAAGTCGTCCGTTTGGCTATGGAAACCTTGAACGATCGCCAGCGGATGGCGGTGCTGCTATCGAAATTTGAGGAAATGAGTTACGCCGATATCGCTGTCACCATGGGGATGTCGGTCGAAGCGATCAAGTCTTTGCTCTCTCGGGCTCGAGCCAATTTGAAAATAGCCCTCGAACCTTACCTGGAGCAAGGCGCCAGACCGCCAGCGGAGTGAACGCCAGTCCTATGAGTACGCCGCAAGACAACAACATGGTTCCCGTAGAAGACGCCGAGCAGCAGCTGGTCGCGTATCTCGACGGCGAGCTCTCTGACGACGAGCGAATCGTCGTCGAGGCCCGTCTGGCCGACGATTACGACTATCGGCTCCGATTGCAGCGGCTGGAGCGCGCCTGGGATATGCTCGATTCGCTGCCGCGGGTCGAAGCGAGCGATCAGTTTGTGCATACCACGGTCGAAATGATCTCGGTCGCCGCATCGCAAGAGCTCGAAACCATCCAAGTCCGCCAAAAGTCGCGCTCTTGGCGAATCGCTGCGATCACCGGCGCCGCAGCGCTGGCCGCCGCCGTGTTTGGATTTGCCTGGATCAGCCAGTCCGCAACCCGCCAAAACGAAGAACTGCTGACCGAATTGCCGCTGATCGAGAATATGGACCGCTACCAGAAAGTGGACGAAGTCGAATTCCTGGAACGCCTTCGCAGTGAGGGCCTGTTCGTCTCGGAGGTGGATGATGGCGTTTAAGCGACTCGTTCCGCCAATCTGTTTGCTGCTGACCGTCGCCGCCGTCGCCTACGGAGATGATCTGGCCGATCGCCGCCAGCGGATCGAGCAGATGTCGCAGGCCGAGAAGGACGAACTGCTGTCAAGTCAGCAGCGTTGGGAGCGGCTCTCGGCTGAGGGACGCGAGCATTGCGAGGAAATTCATACCGCGCTCGAAACGCGCGATGACGGCCAAGAGCTGCGCGAAGTGATGAACCGCTATTACGAATGGCTAAAAACGCTTGACCCGGTCAAACGGGCCGAAATCGAGAAACTACCAATCGAAAAGCGAGTTGCGACGATCAAGTCCGAGCTGGAAGAAGAGTCGCGACGTCGTCGGTTTGGCATGATGCGAGATGCGCTGCGGGGAGCCAGCGAACAAGACATGCCCAAGATCTGGGCCTGGTTGGTCGACTTTATGCAGCAGAATCAAGAGCCGATTGAAAAGTACATGGAGACGCAGTTCAGCGAAGACTCTCGCCTGCGCCATCGACTCGAGGAGATGCCGGTCGAACGCCGTCTCTTTTGGGTTTGGGTGAAAATGAACTTCGAGCCGCAAGTCGAAGCGCCCTTGCCTGGTCCCAACGACATCAAACGTCTGGCGGCCGATTTGACTCCGCAAACGAAGTCGATGCTCGAAAAATTACCGATTGACGGACAACGCGACCTGTTGCGACAGTTAATTTTCAAAGCGTTCCATTCGCAAATGTTGGAAAACGCCAGCGAAGAAGATGTGCGAAAGTACTTTGAGAAGCTCCCCGCCGAACGGCGCAGTCATTTGGCTTCGCTGCCAAAAGAGTCGTTTGAACGCGAACTCCGCGAAGAGTATTCGCGGCATCTGATGTTCGGTTTCTTTGGTCGGTCGTCCGGAGGCCCACGTCCCCCAGATCGCTTCAAGCGAGGGGATGGCCCCCCAGGATTTGATGACGGACCGCGTGGAGATGGGCCGCCGCGAGGCGATGGACCAGGTCGCCGCGGTGATTGGAACGGACCAGGCGGTCGCGGACCCGATGGCCGTGATGGACGAGATCGCAAACGGGGTGACGAGAATCGTCCCCCGATGCCGGCCAAGCCGCCGGGCGAACCGAAAGCGAAGGCGGAGTCGACTTAAAACCTCCTCCAAACGATTAGAACTTGAAGTTCTGAATCCCCTCTTTGACATCGTTGCGGTAGTAGTTGTCCAAGTTCTTGCGTTGCTCTTCCTGGATCATGCCGTTACCGGCGCGGATGCCGCGGAGCAGTTCGTCATTAAGCTTGGCTTTGGAACTGCCGCCGCTCTGCTGACCTCCCTGTTGCTGGCCGTCGCCACTGGCGTTGGGCGCTTGCGGCTGCGCGGAAGGAACCGGCATCGGCACATTGCCGATTGATTTTTCACCACGGTAGAACGCGTATTCTCCCTCCTCGGCTTCGGCCAGGATTGTGGAGCGTCCTTGGATGCCGTCGGCAACGAAGACGCCGCGGAGGTCGGTGTCGCCTGAGGTGAACTCGTTGTTGGCGGAGCCGATCACTTTGACGTGGACATCGGCGACGTAGGCGTCGGTTTTGACGTTGCGAATCGTCGCGCGAACGCGGCCCGATTCGATTTCTTCCTGCACTTCGACCTTCAACGGCGAGATCAACACCAATCCGCTGGCGTGCAGGTTTTCACCACGGCAAACCACCAAGTAGGCGCCTTCTTCCTGGAGGGGCAACTTCAGTTCTTTCGTCCGATCGCGATAATCTTTGCCGTCTCCGAGCTCCACTTTTTCTTCATGGTAGGGTCGAATTCCGGCCAGATTGATCGCCGTAATCTGCTGCAAATTGCGCCGCAACAGTCCGAACTTCATCAGGTCGATGCGATAGACGTTGACGTCGCACGCCGCGATGTTGCGAAAATTAAGCTTCACTTGGACCGGTTCTTCCGGCGTGAAGGTCGTCACATCTTCCAACGCGATCTGTTTGTGCAGGAAGTAGTCGATCGACTGGGCGGCGTCGACAAAGCGATCCTTCACCTTTTCGTAATCGGTAATCGCCGCGGCGGCCTGACCCAAGGCGTGATGGATTTGCCCCATGATATAGACGGCGCGCCATTTGTTTTCCTCCGCCAATTGGCGGCTGCCGGAAAGGGTCGCCGGGCGCTTGTACTGGGCGACCTGTTCGCACATTTGGAGCGCTTTCTCGTGTTGTCCCAACGCAAAATGGCAGAAGCCGGTGATGTACCAGTAGCTGCTTAGGAAATTGCTGTCGTCATAGCGACGCGTGTAGTCGCCGCAGACCGAAATCGCTTGTTGGTAGGCGTCCAATTCAATCAGGCCGGTCGCCAGTGAGAAGGCGGCTTGATCGGCCGACGGATCTTCAGGATGAGCGGTCAGAAAATTCTCCAACATCCCCAGCGAACGCCGAACAAGCGTGACGCGGTTGATATGCTTTTCACGCAATTGCGGATCTTGGGCCGCTTCTGGGGCCTTGGCGAAGACTTGTTGCGCGAGCGCGTAATCGGCGGTCGCGACGTAAGGTTCTGGAGGTGAGTTTTGCAGCAGCGCAGTCATTACTTCGACGCTGCGGAGAAACTCGTTTTGATCCTGCAGGAAGCCTGCGACCTGACTTTCGACCATAAAGCTGGCTTGGACCGTGGCGCGATAGACGAGGTAGCTACGTTCATACTCGCCGATTTCGTGATACGCTTTGCCGATCTTCATCAGCTTGGCGAAGGGAATCTCGAGCTCCGGATATTTCTCGATGACGATCTCAAAGTAGCGGACGGCCTCGGCCGCATTGCTTTGTTCGAGACTAATGTCGAGCAGCATGCGAATCGTCTGCTGGAAGTAGTTGGTCTGCAGATTCCAGTTGCTGAAAAGTTCGGTCAAGTTCTGATGAGCGCCGGCAAAGTCATGTTTTTCAAACTTCAGCCGCCCCAACTCATACAGTTCAAGCGGAGTCAGGCGGTATTTATCGTCGCTCTTGCCTCCGAGCGGCAAAACTTTTAGCGTTTGCGATTTGGCGACGACCATATCATCCAGGTGATAAGCGTCGCGCAGTACGGTCGGCAGACCTTGATAGTCGCCGGGGATCGAGCCGATGATATCGAAGTGGATCGAACCTAAGCCGCGATTGCCGCCGAGATAGAACAAGATGCCGCCGGGTTGGATCTCGAATCGCTCGAACGGTCCGGTCACCGATTTCTCATCGACACGAACGCCGGAGGGGAGCGGCTCATAGGCGATCAGATACGGCAGTTGTTGATCGCGCGAGCCGCTGGGGACGCTGCTGCGCCACATTTCGAGCGTAACGTGCCCTTTTTTGGCGGCCGGAAGCTGCGTCATGTGATTGCGGAAGCTGGAATAGCCACCAGTTAGCAAGCCAAATCCACTGGGGATTGGACGACCGTCAAACTCAAGCGGCGCCGGCGTGTAGTAGCGGCGGACCGTCCAGTCTTTGACCGTGTTTTCCAGCTTGTCGGCGGCGACAAAACCGGCCAGCACGCATTCGTAGGAGAATTCGCCGCGGCCATTCAGTTCAAAACGTATGGTCTCTTTTTCTTTATTCGTCAGCGATTCGACCGGAACTTCGAGCGTTTGCGTCGTCGAGTTGGCGTCAAACTTCAACGTTTTCAGCGGTTTGTCATTCACGATCACGGTCAAGTCGTAGGCGTCGGCGGCTAACTGCTTGGTCGCGTTGTATCCGCAGACGGCTAACATAATGGGGCCAACCGCTTTTTCTGGCGTCCAGCGCGAACCGCAGCGATGCTGCATCAACCACTCGACTTCTTTTCGCAGTTCTTCCTGCTGCGGCGCCATTTTGTACAAGCACAACGCATACAGTCCGCGGGTCTCGACTTCCGCCGAGTTCCACGACAACGGCTTGGCGCCGCCGCCGTTCAGTTTTTGTTTCGCCAACGCGATAATTTCGCCGGCGGTCTCTTTGCGATTCATCTCGGCGAAGGTAAGGGCCAAGTAGGTGAGCCCCGCCGTTGAGAGCGAATTGCGGTTGCGGTAAAGCTGATTGGCCAGCGGAAAGTCTTCGTTGCCGGCCGCCGTCAACGCGTGCAAGAGGATGACGCGACTTTCGTAGTCTCCCACCGCTAATAGCGTTAGTTGGTTTTTCAGATAAGTCAGGCCGCGATCAAACACTCCGTTGTCGACACGATAGCCGGCGTTGCGAGCCAACGTCAGACTCCACATGGCGCGGGACGAAGTGTAGGCGTTTCCAGCGCCGGAAGGTCCTGCCCAATTCCAGGCCCCGTCGTCCTTTTGAGCGGCGGTCACGGCTCGCAGTTGGCGGCGGATCGTTTCGTCCAACGATTGCATCTGCGGGTTCGCGGCGTCGCGCCCTTTGCTCATCAGTTGCTGCAGCGCGATCGCGGCCATCAGGTCGCTGGTGTTGGAGTCAATACCGGCCGCGAAGCGTTGGCTTTCGAGTTGTCTGAGCGTGGGATTCGCGTTGAGCGCGTCGAGCAACGTCTGCTGGACCGTTGGACCGATTACGATCTGCATTCGCGGACTGGTCCACGGCATTTTTTGCGGACGCTGCACGAAGGCGGAAGTACTGCTGGCCGACGTACCGGAAGCGATCGCATAGACCGGCATCCCGGCCGGCAATAGCGGCACGATCGCTAACTGTTGATCGACTGTCTCGCCGGCGGAAACCTGGAGCGAGAATTCGATTTTGGCGCCGGGCTCACCATCTGCTTTGCCGGCGATAGGCAACGCGAAACGAATTGGGAATTCGAGGTCGAAGATTCCCTTCTTGGTCACGTCGAGCGTTTTGGTCTCGGTTTGCGTTTTGGCGCCGATTGTCGTCTTCAGGGTGACGGTGATCCTTCCCTGGTCGAGCAGATCATTGTGAACGGTGACCGGAATCTGGGCCGAATCTCCATCCACAAACGCCGCGGCGGTTTTCAATTCGCCAAACAGCGATTTGCTGACCGCGATTTCGGTTTCCGCTTCCCCAGCAAGCGTATCGATCGTCACGCCGCGTGATTTCAACAACCACGCGGTCGATCGTTCGGGCAAAGTGATTTCGAGGGTTGTCTTTCCTTGTTTGTCGGTCATGACAGCTGGATCCCAAAAACCGGTCTCTTGGGCAGGGATGCCGACTAAGATTTTTTGACCGTTTGCGGCCGCTTTTTTCAGTCGTTCCCCGGCGATGTTGCTGTCCCATTTTTGGCCCAATTCGGCGGAGAAGTTGAGATTGGAATAACGCCCGTCGACTCCTAGCAGTTGAATTTCTCGGCGAGAACCAAGTTCGGCCCAGTCGCTCGGCGCCAGTTGCTGGGGATTGAAAACATCGTCGAGGGCGATCGCCGCTGATTCGACGGAGTAGGATAGTTGAGCACGTTTCTTTTCATCCTTTTGATCAAAGCGTTGGCGAGACAGTTGCATCGATTCATGGGGCGCGGCTGGCGGCTTTCCAGCCATTTGTTGGAGCTGGCGAGTTTGGTTTTTTAACTCAGGAATTGAGTTGCCAAAGAGGTTGGCGCCATAGGCTCCATTCTGCGGCATACCCGCAGCCCCGAAACCGCCGCCGCCGAATGCGCCTCCACTGCCTGACATGGATCCGCTGGCGGGGGCTTCCGCTTCTACGATGGGGGCGTCAAAAAAGCCGCTTGCCCGGTCGCGGTTATTCAGGGCGATGCCGTCAAAGTCGCGATCGCCTAGTTCCGACAAGGTTTCCGCTTCGCGGGCCAGCGTTTCCAGTCGTTCTTCTTCGGCCAACAATAAGTGATCGATCGAACTGGTTTGCGGGTGATAGCAGAACTCGATCGTCGCCGTCGTCCGCATCGCAAACGTGCGTGCGACGCCGCCGAAGAAGCGCTGAATCGCTGGGATTCGGTCGGGGAAACGTTCGTAGAGCGCTTTCTCGACCAACGCAAGACTTAGCTCGGCCGGAACCGGTTGGCCGGCGGCGTTGGTGGTGGTGATATTGACTTTGACCTTGTCGCCGGGCTTATGGCCTTCGCCCACGATTTTCATCGCGATCTGAAGATCACGTTCCACGGTAAAGGGACTAGTCGCCGTGTGGAAACGGAGCGGGGCTTCTTCGTCCTGTTGCTCCTTCGTCGGATCGATCATCACCGCCAACGACATTTGAAAATTGGGCGCCAGTTTGGAAGTGACGGCGATCTCGAGTTCGTTGGCGCCTTGTTTCAGTTGAACCAGGCGATACTCCAAGATTTTGGCGCCTTCCAGCGTCATCAGCGCCAGGGCCGGTTGTTCGCGCCAGTGGACTTTCACGGTCGCTTTTTCGCCCGACTTCAGCGTGTGATGATCGGCCAGGATTCGGAGCCGGGTCGAATCTTCATCGCCTGAAATCTTCACCGCGACCTGACCTGAGACAACGTTATCGAAGCGATCGACTCCTTCCAGACGAACGCGATAGTCGCCGCCGTCGGCTAACTGCAGCGTTTTACGGATGACGCCGGTTTTCTCGTCGCTGGTGACCGGAAACTCTTCGATCAGCTTTTCTTGTTTTTCGCGCGTCCCTTTGGCGTCGAGCAATTGAAAGACCTTCAGCGTCAGGTCTTTGGCGATCGGTTTCCCTTCGGCGTCTTTGACCGTCGCATCGACTTCAAACGTTTCGCCGGCCAGGTAGACAGGGCGAACCGTCTTGGCGGCGATCGTATATCCTTGGGCCGAGAGGAAAAAGTGTTGTTGCGTTGCGGTCGAATGGGCCGGCAGCTGGACCGCCAGGTTGAGCGTTTGCGATTGGCGGAAATCACGCGTTTCAAATTCGAACTTCACTTCTCCCTTATCGTTGGTTGTGCCGGTCAGCGTTCGATCGCCGTTGAGGGAATAGGAAATCTCGGCGCCGGAGACGGGAGCCCCGTAGTAGTACGCCGCTTTGATCGTGCCGGTGATCTTTTCGCCGCGGTAGTAAACATTGCGATCCGACTCGACCGTCAAGAAGACGGAAGGAAGCTGATATTCATGGACGACGAACGCCCCTTCGTACCGAACCTTGTCGTGAGAGACGACCATCCGGTAGTCGCCGAGCGCCGCCGCCGTCGGCAGAAGTAGGTGCGAATGGAACGAACCATAGTCGTTCAGCTCGACCTCTTCTTCCATCACCAGCCGGTTGCGGCCGTCATAGACCTCCAGCTTGTAGTCCCGCTGGGCTGGAACGACATAGATGTCATTGATCGCGTCGCGAATGATTCCTTTCAGGTGAACCAATTGGCCAGGACGATAGGCGGGCCGATCGGTATAGAGATAACCAGCACGAGCAATCCCTTGCGCGACGCCTAGGCCGTTCAGATTGACGACGCTCGACGCGATATGGCCGTCAGCGATGGCGAAGACGCGTAAATCGGCCGGATCACGCAACTCTTTGCGATCGGCCTGGTAAACGCCGTCGGCGCCGGTTTCGACTTCGGCGAAGACTTCGCTGCCGTTGGAGAGAAGCAACTTGACGCCGGGCCAAGGTTTGCCGGTCCGCATGTTTTGGGTGAAAATAAAGACCTCGTCTCGCGAGCTTTTCACGATCATGTCGAGATCGCTCTGCAGCACCAACGTGGTCGATTCTTGGGTCTTGCCGCTGACGGTGATCGCCATCACGCCGGCTTTGATCTCGTTCTCGCCTGGCAGCGGAACATCGACATTCTGGGAAAATAGACGGTATTTTTCATAGTCGGCCACTTGATGCTCAAACTGCGAATCGGGATCGATCAGCGCGATGTCCAGCGATTCGACGCCGGTCGCCAGGTGCATCTTGCGGAAGTAGGTCTCAAGATCGACCTTGTAAATCTGCACATTGACCGACTCTAGATTGCGCGTCTTCAGGCCGATGCGGGGAGTTTCGTTGCTGCGATAAACGCGCATGGTGCTGATCGAAAGCGATTTGTTCGACAACAGCGCAATTTGCTGCTGAGCGGAGCCGGCGTGCGAACCCCAGGTCAACTTTTTGTATTCGACCATCGCATCGGCCAGGCGATTTAGATTTTCGGCCAGCGTTTGTGCGACGCGATACTGAGCGATCGAAGCTTCCTCGGTCTGCGGGTACTTCGAGACGACCTGGCGCCAGGCGGCGATCGCTTCTTCATACTTCTTTTGGGCGAAGAGCATCTCGGCAAAGCTGTTTTGGATCGAGCGATTCCGCTCGTCGATCGGGTACTTCACTAGGAATTCACCCCAAGCGGCTCGGGCGGCGTCATAATCTTCACGCTCCAGCGCGTCGAGTCCTTTCGCGTATTCGGCGTTGATAATTTGACGCTGCGCTTCGCTCCAGTGGCCGTGTGTGGGATGCTGTTGCAGATAAGTCCGCCAAGCGACGATCGCATCGTCAAACTTCTTTTGCCGAGCCAGGGCGAGACCCTTGAGATATTGGGCAGATGCATATTCGTCGCTTTTCGCCAGATCTTCCTGCTGTAAGAAGTTGTCGACCGCAGCGAGCGCATCTTCGGTTCGCCCTTGATTTAGAAAGCTTTGCACGATTCGCAAATGGGCGGATGCGACTTTCTCATGATCGGGATAGGTCGCCAAAAACTTCTTCAGCGACGCGACTCCCAGTTCCCGGTCATCTTTGTTGCCGGGATTCGGGATTCCATAGGTCTCGGACAGGCGGAAAGCGGCGAGCGGAATAAGTTTGGACTTGGATGTGCCGTGCAACGAAAGTAGATCTTCCCAACTGCGCCGCGCTTCGACTCGATTGCCGGCCTGCAGATAGGCTTCGCCTAGTTCGTAGCGAGCCGGCAAAAGCAGCACGTCATCGTCATTCGCTTTGATAAAGGCCTGGTAGAGTTGAATCGCCTGACCGGGGTTGTTCAGCTGTTTGTAGCAGCGGGCGATTTGCAGTTGGATACGGGTATTGGTTTCGCGCAGCGGGCCGATCTCAGCCGCTTTTTGATAGAACGCAAGCGCACGTTGATAGTCTGGATGCTTGCCGTCCGCGGGGGGAGTAAAGAAGGCGTCGGCGAACTCTAAATAGATCGCGGCGATCTCTTCTTTTCGCTGGAGCGAGATCAGATATTCGGCTTCGGCCTGGTAAGCGAGTTCGGCGGCGCGATAGTCTCCGGCACGCGCATAGGCGACGCCGATCGCAAAGCGGGCCTTCCGTATCCAATCGCTATCGGGATAGCGCTTGGTCAATTCGGTCATCACCGCAATCGATTCTTTGTACTTCTTTGCGAAGAAATAGGCTCGACCCTTCAGATAGGTCAGGTACGCCGGATCTCCTTGCTTTTCGGCGATCGCCTTGTCGATGGCGGCGATCGCACGGTCGTAGTCGCGATCTTGCATCGCTTCGCGAACCGGTTTGGGAACTGACAACAGGCTCGATTGCGCGGCGGGTCCGGTTTCCGCTTCTGGGGCCGCGTCTGCCGGTTTGTTTGCATCAGCGTTCTCTTGGGCGAAGAGAATCGCAGGAGAGAAGAGGAGCAACCAAAGAGCAGAGCGAAGAATCCGGCGTTGCATGATGAGATTCCTGGGCGCGGCGAGCGAGGCGCATCGGTCTGGGGAGAAAAGTGGTTCCGCCCATTGAGACGAGCGTGGGGCAGCAGCAGTTTTTTGATCGTAGTCGAATTTGCCAATTTGTCCCAGCAATTCGCCACCCGCGGGCGAGAATCGCTTTGCGAGCTAAGTATTGACTAGATTTGGCGTTACAAACCAACCGGCGAAACCTCCTAATTCATCTGGCCGGGGGAGGGGGAAGATTCTATGATCCACGCCCCCGACGTCTCTTCAAGAGCACGTCCAGTGAAGTAGTGATGAAGGAACGGAGCGTCATGAATCGACGGATTATTGCGGCAATCGGTGCAACCGTTCTCGGCGTGTCGGCGCTGACGACATTGACTCTCGACTCGTCGAAACAGCGTTCCGATGAAGCTCCAATGGCGCAGGCGCCGGAAGAGTCGGCGTCTATGCCGGCCCCCAATCAGGCGGCGCCTCCGGTGATCGAACCGGCCGAGGTGGAACTGCCGCGCGAGATGATGGTCGCGCCTGCCGAAGCGCCCGCCGAAGTGCGCACAGCCCCCATGATGATGCGATCCACAGCCGAGACGGCTCCGCGGGCAAGAATGATGGTTGCGCCGGAGGATCTAGCGGCTCGTCCGCCTGAGATGACGACGCCCAACGAAGCGATCGCGCCGCAGTCGATGATGGCGGCCCCCATGATGATCCCCGAGAGTCTGCCGGACGCGACGCCGGGCTATGAAGTGGTCGAAGTGCTTTACGGCACCGATCGTGATCTATTAGGCTCCAGCGGTATTCTGGGACACTTTTATCCGGCGATTGGTGTTGCGCTGGGTGGCCTGGTGCTCTTTGGCGTGATGTGGAAATACCAAATGGCGCGCATGGGCGGAGTGCTAGCGATTGTCGGCGTTTGCCTAGGGCTGTTTCTCGCTCGCGACGCCGGTCTCGATTATCAAAAAGAACTACGGGCGCTGGCCAGCGGCAGTGAAATGTTTAGCGGAGGCCGCGGCGAGTTACAGTTTGGCGCTTGTCATATCAGCATTCCGGAGGTGCACGAGGTCGGCCAGTTAGAAGGTCCGTCGTTGTTGCGGTTGGAATTGACCGAGCGCCCCGAGAAGCATGTGGTGCTGCTGGATGTCCTCTCGAAGGAAGAAGAAGCGTTCTTCGCGGATCTTCGCGAGAAAGTCGCCCAGTCGCCGCGTCATGAAGTCTTGATCTTCGTGCATGGATTCAATGTCTCGTTTGAAGATGCCGCCCGACGGACCGCCCAGATGGCGTACGACCTGAAATTTACCGGCGTTCCGATGTTCTACAGTTGGCCTTCGCAGGCCGATTTGTTTGGTTACACGACCGATCGCGATAACTCGCTCTGGACGGTCTCGCACCTGAAAGAGTTCCTGTTGAAGGTCGCCCAGCAAAGCAACGCCGAATCGATCAATCTGATCGCCCACAGCATGGGAAATCGCGCGATGGGGACGGCGCTGGAAGAGATCGCCGCGGAAATGAAAGACGAAACGAAGCTCTTCAATCAAGTGGTGCTAGCGGCGCCCGATGTGGATGCGACTGTCTTTCGCGATGAGATCGCGCCGCAGATTGTGCGGGCCTCGAAGCAAGTTACGCTTTACGCTTCGTCCAACGACTTGGCGCTGTTAGCGTCGAAAAATGTAAACGGCTATCCGCGCGCCGGCGATGTCCGCCCCGAGATCGTGATCGTACAGGGAGTCGATACGATCGACGTTTCGGCGATCGACACCAGCTTGATCGGGCACGCCTATTACGGCGACAATGACTCGATCATCTGCGATATCTTTACGCTATTGCATCAACCGACGCCGGCCTCGCAACGGCAATGGCTGCAATCGGCCTCGGGGCCCGGCGGCATGTACTGGGTATTCAATCCAGCAAATCGGGGAGTCGCGAATGCTGGCGGAACCGTTCCGCGGTAGGCGGATCAGGTTCCAGTGACGTCGTCCGCCCAAACGCGAAACGATTTCAGTTCATTCGTACCGAAAGTCGTGGTCAACGCGACATCGGCCGCATCTCGACCGCGGGCCATCAGGACGCGACCAATGCGTGGAATATTGTTTCGCGCATCGAACGCGTACCACTGACCGCCGAGATAGACCTCGAACCAGGCGCTAAAGTCCATCGGCGCTGCGTTGGGAGGGACGCCGATATCGCCGAGATAACCGGTGCAGTAGCGAGCTGGAATGTTGCAGTTGCGGCAAAAAGTGACGGCCAGATGCATATAGTCGCGGCAAACGCCGACTCGCTCGCGATACGCTTCTAAGGCGGTGCGATTTGCCCGCGCCTGCGAATAGTCGAAACGAATGTGGTTATGCACAAAATCGCAAATCGCCTGCACGCGCGACCATCCGGGCGGCGTCGCGCCAAATAGCGACCAGGCGAGATCTTTCAACTCACTATCGACTTCGCAGTAGCGACTGGCCAGCAGATACAGCAGCACGTCGGACGGTAAGTCTTGGACTTGCGCTTGCATCGCCTGAGGAGCTTGCAGATCGGGCAAGCCGCAATCTTCGACTAACGCTTGATTGCGAAACACGATCCGACCTGCCGGCGCAACCAGACGACCGCAACGATTGCCGAAGAGATCGTAATATTCGAAGATCGGTACGCGAGGAGTCACGACCAGACGATCCGGCTGCTTCGTCGTCATCTCGCGCGACGGATGCAGATAGAGCATCGTCAACATCGGCGCAGGTTGCGGCGATTCAAAAGCGATCTCGTAGCCAACTTGGATCAGCATGGGTTGCCATTGGTTAACAATGCAGTGCGACCGACGCGCAATTTGTACCTACAAATCGACCCGCCGACGCCCGGAGTATCGCCTTGCGGCGCATTGTAACGTTCACGGCTGGACTTTCGCCGAAATTCTGGTGCGATTCCTAGATACGTTGGAGAAGCTCGAAAAATCGAGTGCAAAAATCTCTCTGGTTGAAGATGGACCCCCGCCGGATTTTAGTCTGCGGTCACGATCAGTACATCAGCCGGAGCCGCGCCGACGAACCAGGAAACGCCGGGTTCGCCACGGAAATGGACGCTGCGAATCGGCGTTTTTTCGTCCGGACTGTACAAGCTGACGCGAAACCCGTCGATCGTCGTTTCGGCCGATCCGGGAGCTCCCCAGACGTAGCGTCCGTTGTCGTACCAATCGCCGACTCCGCGATCGAGCAAACGCCACTGGTCGCCGCTGCGGACTTCGATTTTCCATGCGGTTTGCGATTGCGGCTGATTTGGATAGACGCCGGAGAGCGTGATCAGATTGATCGCGATCGGCGACTTCCACTCGGCCTGATAGAAGATCGGTTCCGCTTCAGACACGACGCCCAGATCGGCGCCGCCGCCGACGCCGACTTCGTGCCACTGCGAGTCGCGTAGGTAGCCGTTTTTCGCCGGCAGATAGACCAGATCGGTCACGGCGCCGCGGGCTCCTTTGCCGATCTCGGTCGTATTGCTCGATAGATCGGCGGTCGCCAATTGGTTCACCAATGTCGCAGGCAGGTGCAAGCGGTCGACATCGATTCGCTCGGCGCCGGGGATATATTCGGCCTGCGGATCGCCGGGAGGTCGGGTCAGCGAAAGATAGGCGAACAGATCGATCAGCTCTTGTTCGCTCAGTTGCTTCTCGACTCCCTCCGGCATTAGCGACAACTTGCTAATGCGAATTGCGTCGACGTCATCCCGCGGAATCGTTTCGAGTTTTCCTCCCTGTAGCTTGAGAACGACGCGCTGGTCGTTGTCTTCGACCAGCAATCCGGTCAGCGTGCGGCCGTCAGCCGTGAGCACCATGCGGCCTTGATAGTCAGGACCGATCACCAGGCTGGGATCGAAAACGCTGGAGAGGAGTTGCTCGAACGAACCGCGACCGTTGGTCGTAATATCCGGCCCCACTTCCTGCCCTTGTCCATAGATCTTGTGACATTGACCGCATAGTTTTTGAAACGCGACGGCGCCAGCATGCGGATCGCCATCACGTCCGTGGACCAAATGGCGCATGTCGGCGATGACCAGTTCCCGCTCAGGATTGCGCTGCGTACGGACTTGTCCCCACAATTTGATTGCGGTGGCGACCACCTTGCTGTCAGGGCTCTCTTGCAACTTGCGAACTTGGTTGATGTTCAGCGCGTCTTTCGAGATTTTTTCGGCGGCGACGGCGTTGAGCAGTTGTTCGCTCCAAGCGACGCGCTGCGTCAGCAGTTCCAGCGCCTTGGGTTGAAGATCCGACGCTAGTTGCGGATAGATTGAGAGCAACATGGCGGCGACCTGCGGCTGATCGAGTCGCCCTAATGCGGCAATCGAATCGGCTTGCAGTTGCCGAGACGCCTGTTGTGGGGCGACCAGCACCGCGCGCACGGCGGAAACGATCTGATCGTCACCAAAGGCGACCAGCGCCGCCAAAGCGGCCGAACGCTTCGCGGCAGGCGCCGCTTTATCTTGATAGACCGAGCGAACCGCTGCTTGGGCGTCGGCGTTTTTCCAAGTAACCGCCAGCAATGCGGCGTCAAAGTAGGATGGATTCTGCTCGCCAGCGGCCAGGATCGGCTGGATGACCGGCTCCAACAGCGAGCGCATCTTGAGAAGGCGATCACCAGAGATTTCGCCCGATTGAACGCGCGCGGTGAGCGTCGCCAACGAGTTGCCGAGAGCCGGACGCAACGCCGGCGTCTCTGCGACCAATTTTACCAGCTTGACGATACTGTCGGTATCGACCTTGGGAGCGGCCAGAATGCGATCAATGATCCGCGGGAGCAGCGCGGCGACGTACGGATTGTTGGCGAACTTGGGATCATCCAGAAGCGCGAAAAGTTGTCCGCTGTCGGTTTCAAGGCGTGGGTGCAGGTTTTGCCACACGATCTGCGGGATCAGTTTGTCCTCGCCGGCGCTGGCCAGCACTGCGGCAAGTGTGGGGACGGTCGGAACTTGCTCGATCTTGCCGGCGGCGATCGCAATTTGCAGCAAAACGTCAGGACTGTTGTCCGCCGTCATGGCGACTATCTTGGCGGCGAGTGCAGGCGAAATTTTTCTCCGATTGCCGGCGATGCGCACGCCCCACGCGCGAAAAGTGGAGTCGTTGTCAGCAAGGAGCGACGTCACGAATTTTTCCGACGGCTCTTGGCCGCCGGCGATCGCCCACACAGCATGCAAGCGAGTTTTGCGCGGCGCCGATTCGTTTTGGACCAGCTTGGCCAGTTGCGCCATCGTCGCAGGCTCACTTCGTTCGCTCAATAGTCGCTGGGCTCGGTCGCGATAGAAGCGATTGCCGCTATGGAGTCGCTCGATCAGTTGCGCGTCGGTTTCCTGCCCTAGATTAAAGGGCGCCGCGCGAGGAGTTTCTTCGTACCGAATTCGATAGAGCCGCCCCTTCAAGCGATCGACTTTAGCCGGGTGAGCCATCGCGTCTTGATAGCAGTGGAAGCGGTCGTACCAGTCGAGAACGTAGAGACAACCGTCGGGGCCGATCTTCTGATCGACCGGCATGTGCCAGACGTCGTTGGAGGTGACAAAGTCGGGATGAGGCTTGCCGAAATAGGTCGAGCCGTCGCGGGTTACTTCGTCAACGTTGATGCAATTGCCGTGGATATTCCCCATGTACAAGCGATCGCGGTATTCGGCCGGATAGGCGTCGCTGTCAAAATATTCGATGCCGCAATAGGCGGCCATCTGATGTTTGTGCTGGACGATTGATCCGATCTTCCACGTGTGTGGAGGGTAAGGGCCGCCTTGGCGATGGTAGTAGCCGGTTTCGGTCAGATGCCACAGATGATCGATCACGCAGGCGCTAATGAACGCGCTCCCCTCGGGATCGAACGCAATTCCCCAGGGATTGCTGGTCCCTTCGCAGAAGAGGGAAAACTCTTCGGTGCGGGGATCGATACGAAACATCGTACAGGTGAAGTCGAACGTTTTTCCATGCTGGGTAATATGCGATGGATTGAAGACGCCGTTCAGTCCGTAGAGAGCGCCGTCGGGGCCCCAAGTCAGGGAATTGGGAAGTTCATGCGTGTCGGATCGTCCAAAGCCGGTGACGACCACATGCTTTTTGTCGGCTTTCAAATCGCCATCGGTATCTTCAAAGAAGAGCAGGTCAGGCGCGTTGGCGACCCAGACTCCTCCAAAGCCGACTGCGATGCCCGAGGGGATATTCAAGCCGTCGGCGAAGATCGTCGTTTTGTCGACGCGGCCATCGTGGTCGGTATCTTCCAGCACTTTGATGCGATCGCGACCTGGACCCGGCTCGTGGCGCGGATATTCGAGCGACTCGGTGACCCAAATCCGCCCCTGATCGTCAAACGCCATCGCGACCGGATTGATCAGGTCAGGCTCGGCGGCGACAACTTCGACCGTGAAACCAGGAGGAACCGTCATCTTGGCGGCGGCATCCGTCGGCGCAAGCGCCGGACCGGGTATCGTCGCTTGCCGGCGAGGAATGAACGGTTCGTCAGCCAACAGAATCGAAGGGGCGAGAGCGGCTAGAATGACTAGCAACAGATGTCGTAAATGAGGGAGCATGACGACCGATCGGGAGGAGAGAGGGGAACTTGGCATGGCATTGTTCGATTGTTTAGGGGGCTGGATCGAGATGCAACCGTGAAAAAATCACACTGCCTGAAGGTTTTTCACAGAGCGTGCTCCATTCAGCCAAGCTTGCCATCTGCTTAGCCGCCGCTTAGACTCACATCGCCTATGATTTTTCGACACAATCGGAACATTCCCGCCTGTTTGGCGCCAACCCCCTGCCTGCTGGGAGATCTTGCATGAAATACGTACACATAATTGCTTTCGCCGCAGTGGCGATCCTTGGTTCCTCTGCAATCGCGGCGAAACCGGATGACGCCAATTGGCTGCAGTGGCGCGGTCCTCATCGTGAAGGCAAATCGACTTCGACCGGCCTACTAAAGGACTGGGACGCACAACCGCCAAAATTGCTTGGTATGGTCGAAGGCCTCGGCGGGGGCTACGCCAGCGTTTCGATCGTGGATGGGATGCTGTACACCACCGGCAACTTTGACGAGGGGCAAGGAGTGGTCGCGGTGGATCTGGCGACCAATCAAGTAGCCTGGAAAACCCCGGTCACCGAAGAGATTCCAAAACATGGCTACGGCGGATCGCGCTCGACCCCGACGATTGACGGCGATGATTTGTACGTGGTTCTTTCGGATGGTACGGTCGCTTGCCTAGATCGCAAGAGCGGCAAGGTGGTCTGGAAGCGAAGCTTTGAGAAAGAATACGGGGCCAAGCGACCGAACTGGGGATTCGCCGAATCGCCGTTGGTTGACGGCAATTTGCTGATTTGCACGCCTGGTTCGGAACAAGCATTGATGCTCGCGCTCAACAAAAAGACGGGCAAAGAAGTCTGGGCGACCAAGGACGCCAAGCTCGGAGACAAAGGGAAAGGAGAAGCCGGCTACTCTTCGATCGTGATCGGCAACGGCGCCGGCGTAAAGCAGTATGTGCAGATGACCGGCAAAGGTTTGGTCGCCGTGCGAGCCAAAGATGGCAAGTTTTTGTACAACTACAATCTGGTCGCCAACGACGTGGCGGTCATCCCGACCCCGATCGTCGACGGCGACTATGTCTTTGCGTCGTCCGGTTATCAAACGGGCGCAGCCCTGGTGAAATTGTCGAAAACTCGTGACGGCGTCGATGCCGAGGAAGTCTACTTCCTGGAGCCGAAGACCTTCCAAAACCATCACGGCGGCATGGTCAAACTGGGCGATTACATCTACGCCGGCACCAAGCACAACGAAGGATTCCCGATCTGTATTGAGATGAAGACCGGCGAAGTGCAATGGGGCGGAGACAAGCGCGGCGAAGGAAAAGGCTCGGCGGCCGTTCTGTATGCCGATGGCAATTTCATCTTCCGTTATCAGTCGGGCGAGTTGGCCTTGGTTGAAGCGAGCCCGAAGCAGTACATCCTGAAAGGGAAGTTCATGCCGGAATACCAAGAACGGGAAAGCTGGGCCCACCCAGTCGTCGTGGATGGCAAGCTGTACTTGCGAGAACAAGACAAGTTGATGATCTACGATTTGACTCAAAAATGATGTCAATTTGACACGTTTTACGGCTCGTTCAACGAAAAAGGCCCGGTTTATCCGGGCCTTTTTTCGTTCTTATGGGGAAAAATCGGTAAATCTTGCCCAGTTGCTGTTTTTATTGAAACAATTGTTTCATACGCTTGTTTTACTTAGTAAGGATATCACTAGCGGAGCCAGTCAGTGGGAAACGACGACCCAGCCAACAAGATCTTAGCCGCGGCGCTCGAAGAGTTCTCTGAAAAGGGATTTCGTGCGGCGACGATTCGCGATATTTGCGCGAAAGCCGGCGTGAACCTGGCGGCCGTGAATTACTACTTTGGTGACAAGAAGAAGCTTTATTCGGCAGTGTTCAAGCAAGCGCACATCAGCGCGCACGATGCGTACCCAATGCCGAAATGGGAAGCCAACGAGAGCCCCGAGTCACGCCTGCGCGACTTCATACGCGTTTCGTTATTGCGAATGCGATCGAAGACCGACACCAGCGCGTGTCATCGGCTGATGATGCGTGAGTTTTCTCAGCCAACTGGAGTAGTGGAGGAGCTTGTGGAAGAGTTTTTTCGACCCCATCACAAGCAGCTCGTTTCAATCCTGCAAGAGATCGTTGGTCCTAGCGTGCAGGAGTTTCGCCTGCATCAACTTGCGTTCAGCTTGATTGGCCAATGTTTGTTTTATCGGTTCAACCAACCAGTGCTGCACATGTTGGTGCCGCAGGAGATGCTGGATGAACATTTTGGCACGGAAGATTTGGCGGAATATATCTACCGATTTGTCCTCGCCGCGCTACAACATGGCGGATGGGACTCGCCGCTTGAAAGTCAGGCGTTAGCGCTTGATTCGGCGGTAAAAAGCGTAAAGGGAAACCACTGAGATGAGTGAAAAGTCAGCTTCATCAATAAGCATAGTTGCGCGCGTGATCACTCCGCTGGCCATCATTTGCGCCGCGGCGGCGATTATTTTCGTGATCTTCCAGATGCGCAAGCCTCCAGAAAAACAGGAGGTCGAACGCCCTGTTTTGATGGTCTCGACCGCTCCCATCGTGCGGAACGAAGAGGGACTGATCTTTCATGTCGACGGCGTCGTCGTCCCCTATCGCGAGATCAATCTCTCCTCCGAAGTCGCCGGCCGCATCACCTATCGAGACGACTCGTTACGTTCCGGCGCCTACGTTTCCAAGGGACAACCGCTGCTGGAAATCGATCCGCGCAAGTATGCGCTGGAAGTCGAACGCCTGACGAAAGAAGTAGAGCAAGCGGAAGTTGCGATTCGTGAGACCGACGTCGACGTCGAGAACACGCAAGAGCTGATCATCCTGTCGAAGCAGAACCTAGAACTGCAGAAGAAGCAGTTGGCCCGCATGGAATCGCTGTTGGCTCGCAATGCGACGACTCCGTCGCAGTTTGAAAGCGAACAGCAGTCGATGATTACCGCCCAGAACCAACTGCTGCAGTTAGAAAACCAAGTTCGCAGTATTGGGACGCGCAAGCAGGGCCTGCAACGAGCCAAAGAATTGGCCGAAGCGCGTCTGGAGCAAGCGAGACTTGATTTTGAGAATACGAAAGTCGTTTCGCCGGTAAACGGCGTCATCATTACCGACGATGTCGAGCAGGACTCGTACGTTCAGATCGGAACGCCGCTCTACACGATCGAAGATACCAGCGCCGCCGAAGTTCGCTGTAGTTTACGAATGGACGAACTCGCCTGGCTTTGGCGCAAGCAACTTGGGAAGACTATTGATCCGCTGGCGGCCCGCGGCTCGGAAGACTATCTGTTGCCGCAGGTTCCGGTGGAGGTTTCGTACGAACTGGCTGGCCGAAACTATCAATGGGACGGCGTCCTCTCACGATTTGATGGTCTAGGACTCGACGAGCGGACGCGAACGGCTCCGGTTTTGATTCGCGTTTCCAATCCTGATCAAGTCAAGCTGAATGGCCAATTGGTCAAAGCCCGCGGTCCTTCCGCTTTGTTGCGCGGCATGTTTGTCGATGTCAAAGTTCAAGTTCAGCCCGAAATGCCGATCTGGCGCGTGCCGGAATCGGCGTTGTCGCTCTATTCGGCTCAGGCAATCCACGAAACGATGACTGCAGGCCAAGCGGCCAAAACTCGCACTCATTCAGATGAGTCGCGACCACGATTTGTGTTGTGGTTAGTGCGTGACGGCAAGTTAGAGATTGAGCACGTCGAAGTGCTGGTCATTCAAGATGATTACGCATTGATCAACGGCGAGAACGTCGATCTTCGCGCCGATGACCAGATTGTGATTTCTCCGATGGGCTACCCCCGTGTCGGTCTCCCCGTGAAAGTGGAAGGCTAAGTTATGCGAGATTTAGTTCGCTGGGCGATTCGCAATACGCCTGCGATGAATACGATCATGATCAGCGTGATCGGGGTCGGCGTACTCAGCTTTTTTCTGCTGCGTCGCGAGACTTTTCCGGAGTTTGAACTGGAAATCGTTCTGGTGACCGTTCCCTATCCCGGCGCGAGCCCGGAAGAGGTCGAAAGCGGCATCTGCGAGAAGATCGAAGAAGCGGTCAAAGACACGGTCGGCATCAAAAAGATGACCTCGGTCGCCAATAATGACTACGGCGCCGTTATTTTGGAACTAAACGCCGACGTTGACGCTCAACGCGTCTTGAACGAAGTTCGCGGCGATGTCGAGCGCATCCCGAGCTTTCCGTTGCTGGCCGAAGATCCCGAAGTGCAGCAAATCACGTTGCGCGAGTCGGCGATCACCGTCGGCGTACTTGCCCCCGACGTCGAGCATCCCAGCGCCGAGATGGAATGGCGCCTGCGCGATCTGGCCGAAGAGATCCGGGTCGAACTATTGGCGCTGCCCAACGTTTCGCAAGCCGAAGTCTCCGGCGCCAAAGACTATCAGATCGATATCGAGATCGAAGAAGAGGCGCTCCGCCGGTTTGGTCTGACGCTGAAGCAAGTGTCGGAAATCGTTCGGGACGAAAACCTGGAAATGCCTGGCGGATTGATCCGCACCGCTTCGCAGGAAGTGCTGGTGCGCGGCAACAACAAACGCGATATCGGTCGCGAGATCGCCAAGCTGCCGCTGATCAAGACGCAAGACGGCGTGGTGTTGACCGTCGGAGATCTGGCGGTCGTACGTGACGATTTTGACGACGTCACGTCGTTCCAGCGCGTTGATGGTCGACCGGCGATCGCGATCTCGGTCAATCGGACCTCCAAAGAAGACCTGATCGTCATCACCGATGAAGTGAAAAAATTCGTCAAAGATCATGGCGATTTGATTCCCGAAGGTTACAGCATGGTGACCTGGGGAGATCAGTCGGAAGAAGTCCGCGATCGTCTCAACACGCTGACGACCAATGGTTGGCAAGGGCTCGTCCTGGTGCTGATTATTTTGGCGCTATTCATGAATACGCGGCTCGCGTTTTGGGTGTCGATGGGGATTCCGATCTCGATGCTCGGCGCTTGCGCGATCCTGCTTTACTGTGGGCAGACGCTCAACATGCTGACGATGTTCTCGTTTCTCATGGCGCTGGGCATCGTGGTCGATGACGCGATCGTGATCGGCGAAAATATCTACGCGCATCGCGAGATGGGAAAAAGCTTTCATCGCGCTGCGGTGGACGGTACGGCCGAAGTGTTGCCGTCGGTCGTCATGTCGATCGCGACCACGATTTTGGCGTTTGTGCCGATGTTCTTTGTCGCCGGCGTGATGGGCAAGTTTATGGCGGTCATGCCGTTGGCGATGATCGCGATTCTGTTGATATCGTTGTTGGAAGCGGCCTTTATCTTGCCGTGCCACTTGGCGCACGGCGATGATTCGGATGATCTGATCAACAACGCAATCGACTTTTTCGCCTATCCGTTCCGACCGATTGGGGCCGCGTTCAACCGGGTGGGGGATTGGACATCGGCGCGGCTCGACTGGGTGATCGAAAACGCGTACCAGCCGGGATTAAAGTATTCGCTCGGCAATCCGTTCACCATCTTTACGCTGGCGCTGGCCATCATGGCGATTTCGATAGCGGTCGTTTGGGCCGGTTTTGTGCCGCTTAACCTGTTTCCGTCGATGGATAGCAAGACGATCGTCGCCAACGTCGGTTTTCCGGACGGAACGCCGGCGGTCTTGGCGGACGAAGCGACCCAAAAGATCGAAGCGGCGATTCGCGCTGTGAACGCGAAGCACGAGGAGCAAGGGGAGACCGTCGTCGAGTTGATTCGGCGAAACGTCGGCTTCGCCCAGATGCGACAAGGACCGGGCCAAACCAGCGATCAGTTCGGCAGTCATTTGGGCGCCGTCGTGGTTCGGCTTACATCGCCTGGACTGCGAACCGTCAGCAGCTCGCAACTGATCGAAGAATGGCGCGATGCTACCGGGCCGATTGTCGGCTCTGACTTGCTGGTGTTCGATTCCCAAGATATCGGCCCAGGCGGAAAGCAGATTGAATTCAAGCTGCTGACCAGCCCGAAAAACATGGCGCGCTTGGAAGCGGCGGTCGAAGACGTCAAAGCCGAGTTGGCCAAGTCGGCTGGCGTTTACGACATCGAGGATGACTCTTCGCCGGGCAAGATGGAGCTGCGTCTGCGTTTGAAAGAAAACGCTCAGGCAATGAACGTCACCGAACGCGACCTGGCCGAAACCATTCGCGCCACCTACTACGGCGACGAAGTGATGCGTCTGCAACGCGGTCGGCATGAAGTAAAATTGATGGTTCGCTATCCGCGGGAAGATCGCCGCTCATTGGCTGAGTTCGATCAAATCCGCGTCCGGACCGGCGACGGATCAGAGCGTCCAATTACGGAATTGGCGCATGTCGAAATCGTCCGACCGCTGAGCGAGATCAATCGTCTGGATCAAAAACGCTCGATTACCGTGTCGGCGAACGTGAATCAACGGGTCGCCAACTCTAACGCCATCATTGAGAATCTGAAAAAAGAATACGTTCCGGAGATGATGAAGAAGTTCCCCGGCGTCACGATTCGCTGGGAAGGACAGAAAGAGCAGCAGAGCGAATCGCTCGGCAGTTTGTTCATCGGCACCGGCGTCGCGATGGCCGCGATGTTCGTTTTGCTGACGATCGAATTCAATTCTTACTTCCAGCCGCTGATCGTGATGATCGCGATTCCGTTTGGCCTGATCGGCGCTGTGGTCGGGCACCTAATCCTGGGACTCGAGTTGACGCTCTTCAGCTTCTTTGGCCTGGTCGCATTATGCGGCGTGGTGGTGAACGACTCCATTGTATTGGTCGACTTTATTAACCATCGTCTGAGAGATGGCCTGCCGATCTACGAGGCGCTGTTGGATACCGGCCGCCGGCGCTTTCGGCCGGTGCTGCTAACCTCGATCACCACGATCGCGGGCCTGACCCCGCTGTTGTTCGAGACCTCACTTCAAGCCCAGGTCCTAATACCGATGGCGGTTAGTTTATGCTTTGGACTAATGGCGTCGACCTTCCTCGTCTTGTACCTGGTCCC
Source organism: Blastopirellula sp. J2-11 (assembly GCF_024584705.1). Taxonomy (GTDB): domain Bacteria; phylum Planctomycetota; class Planctomycetia; order Pirellulales; family Pirellulaceae; genus Blastopirellula. The sequence goes on along the minus strand of NZ_CP097384.1, from coordinate 5,218,299 downwards.
GGTCCTTTATTTGATCTACGCGATCTTGGGAGGTCAGGTGTCAAAACATGACGAGATCAAACTGCCGGAAGAGACCCGCTCGATTCCAAAAGAGGAGTTGGTCGCCGCCGACGTCCACTAGTCGCACGCAGTTTCGCGAACGATCTCCCAACGCCGCGTGCCTGTGATTGCAAGCGGCGTCCGAACTAACGCGAGGTAATGTCGATATCGCACTTTACCTTGCCGCTGGTCAAAGTTGCCGCTAAGCCGCTTTGCGAAAGCTGAGAATACTTTCCATAATTTTTGGGCGCGCCGCGTATGACCGTTTCTACCGAAAGGCCTGACTCGTCAAGCTTTGTCGTTGTGGTGAGCGGTTCTACGGCGATTTCATATTCGCCAGACTTCAACGGAGCCTCTTGCGGAGGGCGGTAAGAGTAGCCGCCGCTGTCGTCGACCATCGTATAGAAGGTCGTCGTCGGGTCTTGTCGATGCCGAAAACGAATTCGAGTTCCTGGGGACGCCGGTTTGGCGTCGACCAAAACGACCCCATGCACGCTTCCGAAACTGTCAATGCTGGAAGCGCCGCAACCGACCAATACGCTAACGGAAACAGCAGATACGACCAAAAATGTGATACGAACCACGGCAAACGGTTCCTTTCAGATAAATTTTGAAGATTCCGACCCCTAGCGTCCAGTGATGAAACGAGGGGCAAGAGACGAATTTGCACTGCGTTAAATTCGTCTGGCCGCCAAAGTTTAGTTGCCGCTGATCGTTTGGCCGTCGTCCCGCGTCGCCATCAGCTTTAGCAGGTTCAGGTCGATCGTTTCTGCGACAAAACTCACATGGCCATCGACGCTTAACGTCATCACTCCGCCTGGGTGAGCGGATTGAAGCGGGTTGTTCGGCCCAAAGTTGACGTTGATTCCTGCGCGATCGTAATTCTTCGAGTTAGGTTGATATCGAATCGTCGTCAGGTTGAAGACGCGCTTCGTCGGCGTTTCTCCCCCACCGTTAGTGCCCATCAGCCAACCGTGATGTCCTGCCGGCGTCACTTCGACCCGTTCACCATCCAGCGTCGAGTAGGAGGAGGCGTTGGCGGTAAACATGACGCCTCCGATTTCGCCGACCGCTAAGGTATTGCTCGTACCATCGGTGATATTTCGGAACTCCAGCGATTGATTCGCGATTAAGAAACCTCCCGCCGAAACGACGCCGTCATTTTGGGCGCCGGATTGCGTACAGCAGTCGCAACATGTTCCTGTACGGCTCTCGGTGTAGGCGGTCGTATCGATGTCAGAACCAGAAATTCCGGCATACGTCGATTTCGAATCCCAAGTCTCGCCGTATTTTCCCCCTTTGATTTTTCCGGGAAACGAAGGGCAAGCCATCATCGACGGCTGGTTGCGAATGAGGGCCGAGGAGTTCGCGCTCCAACCGCCGTTGGCGATTTCTAAGTTCAGAGAATCATACAGCGGCGTTTGTTCGAGAAACGGCAGCATCCCCGCCCACCATGACGGACCGAACGTGCCCGCCGTTTCACGGGCGCCAATGGGGAATGCAAGGAAGGTGTCGTGATAATTGTGCAGCCCCAAGCCGACCTGTTTCAAATTATTGGAACACGACATCCGACGCGCCGCTTCGCGCGCTTGCTGTACGGCCGGTAAGAGCAGAGCGATCAAGGCGCCGATGATCGCAATGACGACCAGCAACTCGACCAAGGTGAAACCATTGCGCAGTTTACGGCAATACATGGCGAAAAACCTCAGGTTTGGAGGAAGAGAATAACGGATTGGATTAAGGGAAAGACGCGTTGTTGAAAAGAGAAAAAGTGAGGGATATGCAAGACGCGAGAAATACCCCTTGGGGGCGACTCCGCGCGGAGCAAGACGACGATCCTTTCTTATTAGTTATTTCTGCAATTCAACGCGTTTTAACGGGCCAAACTGAAATATTTTGAAAAGGAGGAAAATCGTTGGTTTCGCCGAAGTCTCGTTTACGATGGCAAATTCGCCGAGAAGCGAAAAGTTGTTCGTTAAATTCCGCTCGCATTGGGAAATAAGCAGATAGAGAACCTGCCATGCTGATGAACGATCCAAGTCGTCACCAACAATTTTTACGCGAGTTTACTTGTCACGAGCCTGCGGTTCGCGCTTTCGTGCGGCGTTTGGTCCCGTCTCGTAGCGATGCGGATGATATTCTGCAAGAAGTGTCGATCGTCCTGTGGGAAAAGTTTGACTCCTTTCGCGCCGAGGAAGATTTTCGCGCCTGGGCGTGCGGCATCGCTCGCTATAAGGTTCTCTCCTGGCTGCGCGACAAAGGGCGTGAGAAGCTGGTGCTTGCCAGCGATGTCGTCGAGTTAATTGCCGACGACTCTCTGGCCGCCGAATCTCATTTGAAACAACAACGCGAAGCGCTAGAGACATGTTTTGAAAAGATCCCGATGACCGAACGAAACTTATTATCGCAAGCCTATCAGGCAGACGTGAAAATTCAGGAAGTCGCCGCCGCTAGTGGTCGTTCGGTCGCCGGTTTTTATCAGTGGCTTTATCGTATGAGACGAATGCTGCTAGAGTGCATCCAACGTCAGCACGCGCAGGATTCTTGGTGATGAAAGACGAACATAGTTTCCAGCTTCTGGTGCAACGCTATACCGATGGCGTTGCGTCTGCGCAAGAGGTTGAATCGTTAAATCAACGCTTGCGCAGCGATGCCGAAGCGAGGCGCCTGTTTCTGCAAATTCTCAACCTTGATTCGGCGCTAGATGCGCTCTTGGTCTGCGGAGCTTCGTACGATTCGCGCGAGGAGGTTTTACCCGTTGTCCAGCAAGTTCCTGTAGGGCGACGTCGCCTGTGGGGCTATTGCGCGGCGTTGGCGGCCAGCTTGTTGATCGCAGTTGTTTGCATCTCGCAGCTTGCGGCGACTAAAAAATTTGCGACTGTCGACAATGCCGCCGGTGTCGAAAATTTGTCGACTGGAATGCGACTTGGCGCCGAGTCGTATGCGATTGAAGCAGGTTCGGTCGAACTGATCACGGCGCGCGGTGCGCGAGTCGCGATTGAAGCGCCGGCCTATTTCTATTTTGAATCAGAGCAACGACTGCATCTGACTCGCGGTCGCTTGGCGGCCGACGTTCCGCCGTCCGCCAAAGGATTTACGATTATTACGCCAAACGGAAAGGTCATCGATCTGGGGACGAAATTTGGCGTAAATATGCCGGATCGCGGCGAAGCCGAGATTCACGTGTTTCAGGGCGAAGTCATCGCGCAAACGTCCGCCGGCGGAAAACCGAAAAGCCTGCGCGACGGCGAGGCCTTTCGGATGAAATTAGGCGCTGAATCCTTGCTCGGATTTCGTTCGGCGGCCTTCATTCACCCAGGAGAAGTCACTTCATTGCAAGCAGGATTAGCGGCAGGACAACGAGGCAGATCCGAGTCGATCTTGGAAGAACTGCGTCGAGATCCGGCGCTGATTGCCCTGCTAGACTTTGAGAAGCCCTCTCCCAAGCAAGGCGTCTATCGAATGGTGCAAGGACGCTGGCCCGGTTCACAAGCGGCGGAGTTTGTGAATGTCGGCGATCACATGAAACTGGATGTCGGCGGCGAGCATCTGTGGCCGCAATTAACATTGGCGGCCTGGGTGCGTCTTGATCATCTGGGCGAGCCGTACCAATCGTTATTGCATACCGACGACTGGAACAAGAAAAATGATGGCCAAGTTCATTGGATGGTCAACCGGCACACGACGATGCGGTTGGCCCTGCAAGGCAATACGATGGCGCCCGGTATCGTCAACCACGAAGGTTTTCCCGACTCTCGTACCGGCGTACGTAACGAGCTAGGACGTTGGGTTCATTTAGCGGTCGTCTATGACGCTGATAAGAAAACGGCTCGCTTCTATCTTAACGGTAAGTTCGACAACGAAATGCAGCAAGCGATCGCTCATCCGGCCCGTTTAGGTCCTGCCCAAATCGGCAATTGGAACCAAAACGATCGCAAACTAAGCGGCCGCGTCGATGAACTGCTAATCCTTGGTCGTGACATGAACGACGACGAAATCGAAGCGTTGTTTGCGGCGGGAAATCCTTATCGCTAAAGCGGTAATTCGTGAAGAGCGCGTTAAAACCAACGGCGTCATGGAAATAGAAAGGTGAGCCGACGTAGTCATCCGTTCCTCACGCCGATGAGCCCACCTCCATGCGACGTTCCGCAATCGCCCTCTGTTGTTCTCTGATTTCGACCGCTTCTCTCTCGGCGGCGCCTGTCGATTTTGTGCGAGACGTTCGCCCGATCTTGATCAAGCATTGCTATGAGTGCCATGCCGGCGACGTGCGTAAAAGCGGGTTGCGGCTCGATATCCGGTCCGAAGCGATGAAAGGGGGCGAGTTATACGGCCCGGCCATCCAGCCAGGCAAGCCGCACGAGAGCCCGTTGTTTCAGTTTATCGCCGACGAAACCGCCGATCTGGCGATGCCGCCTGAAGGAGCAGGGCTCGCCGCCAGCGAAGTCGCCATCCTGAAAAGATGGGTAACCGAAGGCGCCGCTTGGCCAGCAGACGTCGACACGGCGAAATTAGAAGATCCGCATGACCATTGGTCCTTTCAGCCGATTGATCCGCAACCGACGCCGATGGTCGCCGACGCCAAATGGCTTCGCAACGAGATCGATCGGTACGTCTTGGCGCGTCTAGAAGAAGCAGGCCTGCAGCCGGCGCCGGAGACGGATCGCGTCTCTTGGCTGCGGCGCGTTTCGTTGGATTTGATTGGACTGCCGCCGACTCCGGAAGAAACGAAAGCTTTTGTCGAAGATCGGAGTACAAACGCGTATGAGCAAGTCGTCGAACGTTTGCTCGCTTCGCCCCGTTACGGCGAACGATGGGCGCAGCACTGGTTAGACGTCGTGCGCTATGCCGATACGCACGGCTTTGAAGTGAACACCGAACGTCCCAATGCCTGGCCTTATCGCGACTATGTCATTTCTGCGCTAAACCAAGACACGCCGTATGACCAGTTTATTCGCGAGCAAATCGTTGGCGACGCGATGAATCAAGATGCAGCGACGGGGTTTCTCGTGACCGCATCGGTGCTCTTGCCGGGACAAATTGGCAAAGACGCCGCTTCGATCCGGCTGGCCCGGCAAGATTCGCTCGATGAAATCGTCACGAATATCGGCACGACCTTTCTCGGCCTTACGATCAATTGCGCTCGTTGTCACGACCACAAATTTGATGCAATCTCACAACGCGACTATTACGAGATGCAGGCCTTCGTCTCAGGCGTAGAATACGCCGACCGTCAATTTAACCTGCCGGTCGACGCAACGCTGGCCGCCGACATTCTGAAGTGGAAAGCGGAGCGAAGGACAATCGACTCCAAAATTGCAAGTCTCGCACCAGAAGCGATGTCTGGTCGTCAAAGAGGGATGGTCAACTCGCACGAAAACATTGATCGTTTTACGCCGATCGAAACGGAGCAATTGCGATTTTCGATCTTGGGCACCAATAAGTATGAACCCTGCATCGATGAATTGGAAATCTATAACGTCGCCGGACGGAACGTTGCGTTGGCCGCGAACGGCGCGATCGTCGTTTCTTCAGGCGACAACGTCTCGATCAATCGTCACGAGTTGCGATTGATCAATGACGGACGGTATGGAAATTCGAACAGCTGGATGTCGAACGTCACTGAAGGGGGCTGGGTGGTCGTTGAGTTTCCGCAAAAAGAACGAATTGACCGCGTCGTTTGGGGCCGCGATCGCGAAGGCAAGTTTTCAGATCGTCTGGCGATTCAATATGAAATTGAGATCCTCGATTCTGAGGGACAATGGCGGAGCGTAGCCGATTCGACCGATCGTCGACCGTTTGATCCTCAGCAGAACGCGCGTCTCCCTTTTGCGGCGGAAGAGCTAATGGCCGAACATGCGGAGCAGTACCAAATGCTGCAGCAAGATCGCTTGGCCCTAGAATCGAAGATTGCCGCTGCAGAAAATCTGCAGACCGTCTTTGCCGGCAATTTTCGAGAACCGGATGAGATTCATGTTCTCGGACGCGGCAGTCCCGAGATGCCGAAAGAAGAAGTGGCTCCGGCCGTATTAGCGGTGCTGGGAGACGTCGAATTGTCACATGACGCCGCCGAACAACAGCGTCGAAAAACATTGGCCGACTGGATCGCACGAGCGGAAAATCCGCTGACTGCGCGCGTAATGGTCAATCGGATCTGGCAAGGACATTTTGGCAGCGGACTTATCGAGACGGCCAACGATTTGGGACGCTACGGCACGCCGCCGACTCATCCGCGACTGCTCGATTGGCTAAGCGCCGAGTTCATCCGCTCGGGGTGGTCGATCAAGCAAATGCATCGCTTGATCGTCTTGTCGGCGACCTATCGCCAGGCGACGACCTTTCATGAGCAGGCCGAAGCGATCGACGCCGATGAGCACTTAATTTGGCGCTATCCGCTGCGGCGTTTGTCTGGCGAAACGATTCGCGACTCAATCTTAGCGATTAATGGCAAGTTGAACCTGAAGATGGGAGGCCCCGGCTTTGACCTGTTTGATAAACGCGGCGGTTTATCTGGTTTCAATCCCGTCGAATCATTTCAGGACGAAGGCTTGCGCCGCATGATCTATGCGCATCGCGTTCGCCGTGAAAGAGACGCCGTCTTTGGAGCGTTCGACTGTCCCGACTATGGCCAAAGCACGCCGCATCGACGAGAGTCGACCACGCCGATCCAAGCGTTGAATCTCTTGAATAGCCGCTTTGTGATCGAACAATCGGCGGCGCTTGCCGACCGTGTGATCGCCGATGTCGGCGAGGATCCTCCGTTGCAAATTCATCGCGCGTACCAACTAGTTTTAAATCGCGATGCGACGCAGGCGGAGCTTGTCGATGGAAGTGCGGCGGTCGCCGAATTGGGTTTGGCGCCACTTTGTCGAGCCCTGTTGAACAGCAACGAATTTTTATTCATTCCCTAGGCAGGTATCCGATGCGTCATCATGATCCAAGTTCGCTGAGAGCTCCTGTTTGGCTCGATCGTCGCCGTTTTCTCTCGGATGCGGCGACGGGACTGGGCGCTGTCGCTCTGGCTTCGCTGTTCGGACAAGAGGGGTTGCTGGCCAGCGAGTCGGCGTCCGTCAATCCCGCGCGTCCCTACGAAGCGCGTCCCGCGCATTTTCCAGGCAAAGCGAAAAATGTCATCGTCGTCTTTTGCGCCGGCGGAGTGAGTCAGCTAGAGACCTGGGACTATAAACCGGAGCTGCTGCGAAGCGATGGGATGCCGCTCGAGGGAGGCCCCGAAGTCACGTTTCAAGGGCCTGCCGGCAATCTGGCCAAGCCGCAGTATACGTTTCGACCGCGAGGCGAAACGGGCAAGATGATCTCCGATATGGTTCCGCATTTGGCAGAACTGACCGATGACTTCGCTTTCATTCATTCTCTGACCAGCAAAAGCAACACTCACGGACCGGCCGAAAACTTTCTCTCCACCGGTTCGATTCTCGATGGCTTTCCGAGCTTGGGCGCCTGGGTGACTTATGCGCTGGGGTGCGAGAACCAGAACTTGCCAGCTTACGTCGCGATTCCTGATCCTCGCGGAGTGCCCCAAAACGGGTCGAACAATTGGGGCCCCGGTTTCTTACCTGCCGCGTTTCAGGGAACGACCTTCAGTGCACAAAAACCGATTCGGCATCTAGAACCTTACTCGGTGACGGCTGAGGCCGATCAAACGACGCGACGGATGCTTGCGCGGATGAACCAGCGACATCTCGAACAACATCCTGGCGACACCCTGCTTGAGGCGCGAATCGCCAGCTACGAACTCGCGGCGCGGATGCAACTGAGCGTGCCCAATCTCACCAATCTCAACGACGAAACGCCGCAAACGTTGAAACTGTATGGCGCGGACGATACGCAAAACCCGACCAAGGCCGCATTTGCCCGCAATTGCATCTTGGCGCGGCGACTAGTCGAGTCAGGGGTTCGCTTTGTGCAACTGTTCAACGGTGCGTATGCGAGCGGCGGCAATTTGAATTGGGATGGGCATAACGCCTTAAAAGCACAATACGATAAACATGCGGCGATCATGGATCAGCCGGTCGCTGGAATGATTCGCGATCTGAAACAACGGGGACTGTTGGAAGATACGCTCGTCGTTTGGTGCACCGAGTTCGGACGCATGCCGATGTTCCAAAAAGGCGCTAAAGGCCGCGATCACAATCCCGATGGTTTTACTTGCTGGATGACAGGCGCCGGCGTCAAACCTGGCGTCAGTCACGGGGCGACCGACGAACTAGGACAAAAAGCGGTCGAGAACGTTCGCCCATTGTACGACTTCAACGCGACGATCTTGCATCTGCTCGGGCTCGACCACGAACGACTGACGATTCGCCACAACGGTATCGACCGGCGATTGACCAATGTCGAGGGAGACGTGATCCACGAAATCTTGAGTTGAGCGAAAAGCAGCGCCAAAAAAACGCGCAGGCGTCGCCGGTATCTCGCCGATAAGCGAATGAAATCGGGTTAGCGATTATTCGCAAATGCCCGCTAGCAATAAAAAAAGCGACCTCAAACGAGGTCGCTTTTTTTGAGTGCCGAAGAGAGGACTTGAACCTCCACGGGGTTTACCCCCACTAGGACCTGAACCTAGCGCGTCTGCCAATTCCGCCACTTCGGCATTTTGGGTCTTTGAGACCGCAATGCACTCTACTCGGCTCCGCAGAGCCGCTGGCAAGGTGTGAATTATAATCGACGATCGGTTGGCGAAAAGGACCCCTGAGGAGAGATTCTGGTTCGCTGCTGCGTCGTTCTGCTAGTTCTGACGTTGGGAATTTGCTGGCGAACCGAGGATTCCCGAGCGCCCACCTCCTAATAGGTCGGCACGTTGGGGTCGATTTCCGCACTCCACTGGGTGATTCCGCCGGTCATATTTTGGGTTTGCGTGAACCCGTTTTGCCGCATCCATTGGGTGACTCGCAGACTTCGGCCCCCTAAGTGACAATGGACCACGATCGGAGCGTCCCGGAACGGTTCAATTTCGGAGATTCGCTGCGGGAGCTCGTTCATCGGAATCAGCACCGCCCCGGTGATGTGGGCGAACTGGTGTTCGTCGGGTTGACGGCAATCGAGCAGCAGAAACTTGTCGCCTGAGTCGAGCAGTTGTTTCACCTCGCTCACGGTGATTTCGATTGGCGCGTCAGTCATCGGGCGGAAAGCTCCACATAATTGGGTCAGAACAGATATCCGATCGTAGCCGGATCGAGCAACGTCCGTCCAGCCCCGCCGCTGACTTGATAAAATCGTGACACTATGAATGCAACCTCCACCGACTCGCCACGCGATTTTTCGATCGAAGTGGTCCGCACGCTCAAAGCTCATGGCCATCAGGCGCTGTGGGCCGGCGGGTGCGTGCGCGACATGCTGCTAGGACGCGATCCACAAGATTTTGATGTCGCGACCGATGCGCCGCCAGAGCGAGTGCGACAGATCTTTGGCGAAAAGCGGACCCTGGCGATCGGCGCCGCGTTTGGGGTGATCACCGTCCAAGGAGGGAAGAAACGGGGCCAGATTGAAGTCGCCACGTTTCGGCAGGATGTCGGCTATAGCGATGGTCGACGGCCTGACGAGGTCCGCTATACTTCGGCCGAAGAAGACGCCAAGCGGCGCGACTTTACGATCAACGGCATCTTCTACGATCCTGACTCCGCCGCAATCTACGATTTTGTCGGCGGCCAGATCGATCTGCGCGATCGCCTGGTCCGCGCGATCGGCGATCCCAATCAGCGCTTTGACGAAGACAAGCTGCGAATGTTGCGGGCAATTCGCTTTTCGTCGACGTTTCAGTTTGATCTCGAAATGAACACGATGCGGGCCATCCAGCGACATGCGCGAAATATCGCCGTCGTCAGCGCCGAGCGGATCGCCGTCGAGATGCGCAAGATGCTCTGCTCGCCGCGTCGGGTTGATGCAGTCGTGCTGCTGCGCGATTCGTGGCTCTTCCCGGCGGTGCTGCCAGAAATCATCTCCGTCATCGATCATGCGCCGCGTTGGACCGAAACGCTGCGAACGCTGCGATATTTGCGAGGCAACGACTTTGCGACCGCGTTGGCGGCGCTGTTGCGATTTTCGGCTGCCCGCGAATTGGCGACTGGCGATCCGCGCAAGCCGATTCCGCAGTTGGCGAAGGTTTGCCAGCGCTGGAAATTGACCAACGACGAAACAAAAGATGTCCAATGGCTGTTGCGCCAAGTGAACGTACTGCAGACGGCCAAAGATCAACCTTGGCCGCGGTTGCAGCGTGTGCTGGTCGATCCGCGGATTAGAAAGCTGATCGATTTAGCGGCGGCGATCAACGATGCGCGGATGGAATCGCCTGCGCATCTTGATTTTGTGCGCGAGCGACTCGGTTGGTCGGTCGAACGGCTGAATCCGTTGCCGGTGGCGACCGGCGATGATTTGATCCGCGCCGGGCTGAAACCAGGGCGTCATTTCCAAGGATTGCTCGAATCGATCCGCGATGCGCAGCTGTTGGGCGAGATCACAACGTTGGACGAAGCGCTGGAACTCGCCAGAAATTGGCGGCCTGCGTAGGTGGCCAATAGCGCCGAAGCGGCTATCATAGCGACGTCGGCAGGCACGTATCCTTTTTTCCGCACCCGAGGCGACCGTATGAATTTTGCGACCGATTTGCTCCTGCGTTGGGCCCACATCGTACCGGCGACCATTTTAGTGGGTGGAGCGGTTTACGCCCGATTTGCCCTGGCTCCATCGACCGATCCGTTGGCGGATGAGCAAAAAGAGCTGCTGAAAGCAGGCGTTCGCGCACGTTGGATGAAATGGGTGATGATCTGCGCCTTTCTACTGCTGGTCAGCGGGATCATCAATGTGGTGCTGATCGCGACGCAGTATAGCTTTCCGCAAAAGTACTATCATCCGGTCGTCGGCGTCAAAATGTTAGTGGCGCTGGTCGTCTTTTACATCGCCAGCATGCTGACCGGGCGCAGCGAGAACGCAGTTCGGTTTCGAGAGAAAGAACGCTTCTGGCTCTCGATGAACGCCGCCCTAGCGATCTCGATCGTGCTGATGGGCGGAGCGCTGAAAGTCGCCGAGCGAATCCCCAAAGGGGACGCAGAAACGGTTCTACCGGCAGAATCGGAATCCGCTTCCCCCTCTGCAGTGGAAAATGGTTCGTAGCGGCGGCCGGTTTAAGTAAGGTGGAGATAGCGCTAATGCAGGGAGGCTGGCACAACAATTTGGCCATTTCCTCCCTGAACTTTTCGCCGAGCCGCCATGAACTCGCCACGTGACGCCATCACGATTTTGAAGCAGGCCCGCGAAGAATTGATCGCGCGTCTGCGTCAGCGAATCGTCGAGAACGAAGAAGAGATTCTGGCCGATGCTCGCGGCGAATCGTTTCTGAGCGATATCGAAACGATCTACGATCAGATCGCGTCTCGTCTGGTGCATGTCAACCAGATGATTTCGAGCTTGCCAGCCGAAACGCTTGAATTTGAAACCGAGGAAACCTACTCGCTGGACGATACGGTTGCGGCCTCAAGCGAGACTTCTTTTACGTTTGAGTCGGCGCCGCAGATTCCGCAGCAGCTAGAATCGACTCCCAACGTCTTGAGTTTGCCGGCGCCTACGCCGGCCGCTAACTTTCAGTTGTTTATGCAGTCGATCCAAGCGGGGGACGAATCCGCCGCAGGACGCGTGTTGTCTGACTTGCTGCAAGTCGATTTGCCCCGCGGCGAACAATGTGCGCGTGTTTTTCTCCAGCGCTATCGAGAGGACGCAGAGATTGTCTCGAAAGCGATGCAGTTACGCAAAGAGCTGATGCTGAGCAACTTCAACAACGCGATCATGCTGCTTTACGAGTGTTTTGGATTGCAAGGGATGGAGTCGATCGCCGCGATGCAAGCCTTACGAGCGATACTGTAAGGCGATACTCCCGCTTGAGGCGGCGAACCACTACACTGAAGCCTAGAAATACTCATCTCGCAGTCTCTGGAAGCAACGATGGACAAAAAGGCGAAAAAACGAATCGAAGTGCTGAACAAGAAGATTCAAAAGCTAACGCAGCAACTGGCCGGCTCGAAAGAACAAGCGGACGACGCTAGCGAAACCGAAAAGTTCGAGCAAGAAATGGCCGCCGCCAAAGCGGAAATCGAAAAGCTAAAAGCGAGCTAAGGCTTCGGGTGGCCCAGCCAGTTCTGTACGAACTGGCTGGGCCACCCCTTTGAGATTACTTAGCGTTTCGTCGGGCCTGGCGCTTCACTGACGCGGGCATCTGCGGAGATGCCGTGGTAGACGCCGACTTCATCGTAGCCGTCTCCGTCCCAGTCGCCGACAGTCGGCATGTCATCGGCGTCGCCGAGCATGAAGACTTTGTCGGTGTCGTCCTGGTGGCGATTGTTGTCGCTATCCAGGATCCACTCACCGCCGCGATAGACGCCGATTTCGTCGATGCCGTCGCCGTTCCAGTCGCCAACCACCGGAACATCGCCTGCTTTGCCGTAGCGAACGCGTGAGTCGACTTCGTCGTTCCAGCGACCGTTGCCATCTTCATCCAGGCGCCATTCGCCATCTTGGAAGACGCCGATCGTTTGGATGCCGTCGCCATCCCAGTCGCCGACCACCGGAAAGTTTCCAGCCGTGCCGAAATGGAAGACGTGGTCAATCAGGTCAGAGCGGACCTTACCGGTCGACGTCAATTTCATGACGCGGCTGCCCAAGGTCGCTTCATCCGGTTTGGGCGGCAAGTTCTTCGAGACGCCGGTCGAGACGTTGTTCGGAACCGGCAAACCGGGGTCGCTGGCCACAGCGCGAGGATCGCCCGCCCAGGCTTTGCCGTAGATGCCGATATCGTCTTTGCCGTCACCGTCCCAGTCGCCCACCACCGGCAGGTCGCCGTCGTAACCCAGCTTGGCCCACAGGTCGCCTTCGTCCCAAACGCCGTTGCCGTTGACGTCGATGTACCAGTGACCTTTGTAGTAGATGCCGAAGTCGGTGACGCCGTCGCCGTTGAAGTCGCCCGAGACCGGATGAGCGCCCGCCATGCCGAACAGCTTGGTGAGCACCTGTTCCGGATCATTGTCGCCGGCCGACTGCACTTGCAGTTTCCACTCGGCCTGCTGCAACTCGTTTCCTTCCCATGGCAAAATCGAATCGTTGGCCGCGGTGAACCAAACGTTCGGCTCAACAAACGCGATCTGATCTTTGCTGCGGGGCAAACCGGCGTTCACGACGCTCAAGTGCCAGGTAACGCCGGTGGCGCCGCCGCTCGAGCTTTGCAGCAGCGGTTGCATAATAAACAGCGCCGCAGGCGGAATCAAATCGGCCGGCGCCGGAGCAACCGGAATCACCAGCGGCGGCAGCGTGCCGACCGGCTCTGGCGGAACCGGCGGTAGGAACGGCGGGTTAGGCTGCGCCTTCAATTCGCTGAAGTTGTTCTCTTGCGAGTGAGCGCCGACCGGCAAATCGATCAAAGCGATCAAGTCGTTCAGCGGATCGATCAACAACGTGCCGACGCTGACTCCGTTGCCGTGGTTGAAGGCCACGCCCGCCGTGGTGCCGGCGTTGTCGTTGCCGTCAACGTAGCCGTCAGGATGAACTTCAAAGACGGCGTAAAAGCCTGCTTGGAGCCCGACAAACTGATAGTAGCCGTCCGAGCCGGTAACCACGCGAATCGGTCCGCTGCCGTAGGTTCCACCGAGAATTCGCGGGTCATTCCCCATAATCGGCAAACCGGTAATGCCGTCACGCAGTTCTAGAGTAACGCCGCCGATCGGCGTGTCGTCCAAAGTTCGCGTGCCGTCACGTTGCGACAAAGCGTCCGCGGGCAAATTGCCGTCGCTGGTGGTGAACGTCGCTCCATCCTGGTAAACGTAACCAGAGATCGCCGCCGGCGGCAGTTCGCAGAAGTTGTGGTTATCGAGATCCAGGCCAGACGTGATGTTGATGCGCGAGATCTTGTCTTGCACCGAATCGTCGGCCAGGCCGTTCATGTCCATCTGGTGCCCTTGGAAGTAACCGGCCGGTTGGGTTTCAACCACCGTGTACAGCCCTGGCAACAAGTTGTCGAATTGATAGTGCCCGTTGGCGTCGGTCGTCGTGGTCGCGATGACGTTGCCAGCGGCGTCCAGCAGATTGATCACAACGCCGGAAATCGGATTTTCGTTGGCGTCGAACAAGCAGTCATCATCCGTGTCGGACCAGACATAGCCGCCGATACTACCCGGTTTGACTTCTCCAAACTTGTAGTTGATTCCGGAATCGCCCCACTTCAATTCGATCGCATTGATCTCGTCGCCGGGGTTGGTCGCAGCGCCGACAACGGCGCCCAGGATGGTTCCTGCGGCGTCTTTACCATCGAGATATCCGTTGGGCTGCTGTTCGACGATGCGGTACGTATCGGCTCGCAGATTCGTGAACAAATAAGTTCCGTCCGCAGCCGTCGTTTGCGTGCCGACCAACGCGCCGGAGCTGTCGTACAAGTAAACGATCGCTCCGCCGATTCCCTCTTCGCCAGCGTCCATGTCGCCATCGTTGTTTCGGTCGTGATAGACGAAACCGCCGATCTGAGCTGGCAAGTGTTCGCAGAAGTCGTAATTGATGCCGTGATCGCCTGAGCGAATGATAATCGACGAGAGCGTGTCATTGACCGTCTTCTGCCCAACCGCTACGCCGTTGATCGTGCCGACATGGTCGCCGCCGTCAATCAAACCCGCAGGCGTGATTTCGACTACGGTGTACGTATCGGGCAGCAATCCGTCGAAGGAGTAATCGCCGTTGACGTCGGTCAACGTTTCGGCGACCAAGTTCCCTTGTGAATCGTACAGTCGGACGATCGCGCCTTCGATCGGCGAGTTGTACGCTTCATCGCTGAAACAGTCCCCGTCGCGGTCAGTCAGGTGAACCTTGCCGGAGATCGAGCCCGGCAGGATTTCGCCAAAGTTGTAGTTGATGCCGGTGTCGCCGCTGACCAGCGAAATCGCGCCAATCTCGTCGCCAGGATTCGTCGCGCTGCCGCGCGTCGAGCCGCCCACGGTGCCCGCGGCGTCTTTGCCGTCGATGTACGGGACCGGTTGAGCTTCGACAATCCGATAAGAGCCTGGCGGCAAGCCGACGACTTCGTAGTAGCCGTCATTGTCGGTCGTCACGGTGAAAACTTGACTGGTGATCGTATTGATCACCTGAACCGAAACGCCGCCGATACCGGCTTCGCCTGTTTCTTTCAAACCGTCATTGTCCAGGTCGTGATAGACGTAACCGCTGATGCTGACCGGTTTGATTTCGCCAAAGTTATAGTTAATGCCGTCATCGCCCCACTTCAGCTCGATCGCGTTGATCTTATCGCCGGGATTGAGCGCGGCGCCGACGGTGGTTCCGCCGATCGTGCCGGCGGCGTCGAGACCGTCGAGATAGGCCGAAGGCTGCGTTTCGACAACTTGATAGTTACCGGCGCTAAGCCCCGTAAAGCTGTAGGATCCGTCCGCGTTGGTAGTTGTCGTACCGACTTGAACGCCGTTGGCGTCGAGCAGCACGACAGTCACGCCGCCGATTCCCTCTTCGCCCGCCTCTTTGACGCCGTCGTTGTCGCGATCGTGGTAGACATAACCGGCGATAGTCGCCGCTTCATGTTCGCAGAAGTCGTAGTTTACCCCGTTATCGCCCGACATCAGCACGATGTTCGACAGCAGGTCGTTGACTGTATTCTCGCCGACTTTGATGCCGTCAATCTTGCCGACATGGTCGCCGCCGTCGATCAGGCCGACCGGCGTGTACTCACGGACCGAGTAGGTCCCCGGCAGCAAGTTATTGAACGAATATTGGCCGTTGGCGTCAGTGGTGGTCGTCTCGATCACATTTCCGCCGGCGTCCAGCAACTCAATCACGACACCTTCGATCGGAGGAGTAATAATCGTGACGCCGTCGTAGCAATTGCCGTCGCGATCGGTCAAGTGGACCGAACCGCTGATCGAACCCGGCTTGATTTCGCCAAAGTTGTAGTTGATGCCGGCTTCGCCCCCCAACAACAGCACGCTGACGATCTTGTCGCCGGGGTTGTCGGCCGAACCCATCGCCGCGCCGTTGACCGTACCGGCGGCGTCGATACCGTCGATGTACGAGACCGGCTGCACCGTTTCGGTCACGGTGTACATGCCCGGCGGCAGCATGGTCGCTTCGTAGTAGCCGACCGAGTTGGTCGAGACGGTGTAGGTGTGCGTCACGCCGTCGACGTCGATGCCGGTGATCGTCATCGTGACGCCGGCAATTCCTTCTTCGCCTGCTTCTTTGACGCCGTCGTTGTCACGGTCGTGATAAACGTAACCGCTAATCGACGCCGGCAGCGCTTCGGCAAAGTCGTAATGAATGCCGGACGTGCCGCCGTTGATGATCGTGATTTCGGTCAGAATGTCTTTGTCGCCCGAGACGATCTCGCCGACTCCTGTACCCGAGACCGTGCCGGGGATGGCGCCCACGCTAAAGTAGCCGGAAGGCTGCGTTTCACGAACCTGATAGGTGCCCGGCTGCAAATTGAGATTCGCGCCAAACTCGTAATCGCCTTGGCCGTTGGTCGTGGTCGTAAATCCGGTGTTTACGTAGACGCCGTTCACCTTCTGCCATAGCGTCAGTGAAACGCCTGACAGGCCGACTTCGCCTGCTTCTTGGGTCAGGCTAAGGTTGACGTCATGGTAGACGCGGCCTGAAATCGTGATCGGCAACGGTTGTTGGACCGCATTTCCGAAGGCGCCGTCGGTACGATCGCGGTGACCGGTGGCGTTGTCGCTGGGCAGATTCAATCCCGACGCATTGAGCAACGGATCGTACGCGTCGTAAAAAATCGTGTTGATCGTCGTGTCGTGGAAGTACTGCGCCTCAAAAGTAGCCGAGAATTGCGTTCCCTGAACTTCGGCGCCCGACGCGATCGGGTCAACCAAGATGTTGCCGGGGTTATTCGGATCATAGATGATGATTTCGTCGACATCGATCGAAAAGACGAACTCTTCGCCTGCGTTGAAACCATCGAAGTCAATGATCAACTTCGTGCCGCCATCGGCGACGGTCACCTTGAAGTTGTCGATCCCGTTGGCCGAGATCATCTTGAACGGGAAGGCGCTATCAGCGCCGAGTCCACCCAGCGCCGTGTCAAAGATCACGTCGCCGGCGCTCAGACCTGGGAGGTTGCCAAAGTTGCCGATCTGATCCCCATCGATGATGATCTGGGTCAGTTCGGTCCCGGCTGCGCCGCCGCTGAACTTGATATGGAACGTATCGCCGTGGTCGTCGCCGCCCGAGGCGTCTTCTTCCACGTAGATCGCTCCCAATTGGATCGGATCGGCGTCAAAGACGCGTCGATCTTCCAACATTTCGACATCGCTGCCACGAAGCGTAGGTCGAGCGGGGCCTTTACGTTTGCGGCCCTTCAGAAGCGAATTGAACATTCGGCGAAGCATTTAGCGCCTCCATGCGTGCGTCATATAGCGGCGATCCTTGCCGCAATCGTCGAACTTATTTCGTAAACAAGCTGCCCTGGGGGGATTGTGCGGTTCGTTCACCTGATTGGATCTTCCAGATCCGAACCGTGGTGTCGAAGCCGCCAGAGACGATCACGTCGTTGTAGACGTCGATCGCCGTTACGCTGCCCGAATGCCCTTCGAGCTTGGCGATTTCTTGGTGCGTCTTCAGGTCCCACAATCGCAGGCGATTGTCGCTGCCTGCAGAGACCAGCGTCGCGTCATTGATCAGCGTCAGCGCCATGACTTTCGCCGGTGCGCTCGACATCGACGCGAGTTCCTTGTTTTGTCCGAGGTCGGTCACTTTGATCGTGCGATCGTCGCTGCAGGAGATCAGTTGGGACGAATCACTGGAAAACGACAGTGAGTGAATCCGTTGGCGATGCGCCTTCACGTCACCCAACGGACGACCTGTCTGAGCGTCCCAAGTGCGGATCACGCCGTTGCGCCCGGCCGCGGCGACGATCGCGCCATCCGGCGAAAAGGAGACGCAACGCATGTCGTTGATCGGCGCTTCCAATTCGTGCAGTTTTTGCCCGGTGATTGGATCATGAATCGCGATGGTCGGACCAAATCCGACGATCGCTAGCATGGTGCCGGCTTTGTTGAACGCCACATCGGCGACGGCATACGGAAACTCGCCCATCGAACGGAGTTGCGCACGACGCTCGACGTCCCACAGGATGATGCGGCGGTCATTGCCGGCGGTGGCCAGCGTGGCGCCATCGGGCGAAAATTTGACAGCGCGCACCCAATCGTGGTGTTCTTCCAAGCGATAGAGTTCGTTGCCGGAGTCCATCTCGAAGACGCGAACAATATGATCGTCGCCGGCGGCGGCGAAGATGGCGCCGGCCGGGTGGATAGAAATATCGGATATGACCGGCGGATGGAGTCGGCCCGGCTCAGGTCGCAACTGAATCGTGCGGTCGAGCATTGCGGTCGGTTCTTGCGCAGAGGCGACGCCTACGATCAGAGCCGCTAGCAAAACTGCGGCGAAGATTCGGATAGACGGAACACGATCCATGCTCATCTTTACCATCCCTCTGAAGTCCAATTTCTCTGCGCGCAGATGACAGCGCGATCCTTCATCGTCTATCGGCGCAAACTGGCGCCTGGCCGCAGCGGAATGTGTGAAAATATTGGGACCAAGTAAGTAAGACGCATCAAACCGGTCATTCCGATCATTCGTTTCACATGCTTTGCGTCGCTGCTAGCTGGGAATACGATCAGCCGGCGGCGAAGGACCGATAAAAGAGAGACGGAGCTTTTCCGACCAATGTCGATTCGAGGCGAAAATGACCAGGCAATCACGAACCATCGCCATCGGCGACATTCATGGGTGCGTGCATGCGCTGGACGCCGTTCTGGGGATGATTGCGCCAACACCCCATGACACTATCGTCGTGTTGGGGGATTTCATCGATCAGGGATGGGAAGTGAAGCAGACGATCGAGCGCTTGATGCAACTCGAGTCGGAAACGAACCTGATCCACCTACTCGGGAATCATGAGGAAATGCTGCTCGCCGGTCTGACCTGCGAAAAAACTCGTGACTATTGGGAGAACTGCGGAGGAGCTCGCACGATCAACTCCTATCGATTCGGCGGTTCAATCGGCGACATTCCAGCCGACCATATCGAGTTCATCCGTCGTTCGCGCTCCTACTATGAGACGGAAACCTGCCTATTCGCGCATGCGAATGCAGAGCCCGATTTGCCGATGGATCAGCAGCCGTCGTACGCGTTGCGCTGGAAGGTGCTAGAGCCCGACGCATATCAGTGTCATGTTTCGGGTAAAACATTGTTTGTCGGCCATACCGAACAGCGTAACGGCGAAATCCTGAATCTCGGTTGCATTCAAGACATCGATACCGCTTGTTGGCGCAACGGTTGGCTTACGGCAATCGACGTTGACGCGCTGCATATCTGGCAAGCGAGTCGTTTTGGCCGCATGCGAGAAGCGGACGAATTGTCGGTATCGCACGCAATTCCCGTGCATGAGACGGAGTAGAAATTGCGAGGTTTTGGCTTTGCGAGGGAGGATGCGCGAGTGTTAGAATTGGGGGATCGCACAAAATGTGCTGACTTGCCCCCTTCGATCGGAGACTCGCTATGTTTCGAATTCCCCTCGCGCTGATTTTTTCGGTCGCCATCTTCGCCCCAGCGGCTCAGGCCGAAACGACCGTTACGCTGACCAAAATGCATCTCTGCTGCGGCGCGTGCGTCAAAGCGGTCCAGGCCGCGGTCAAAGACTTGTCCGGCGTAAAAGTGGATGTGACTGCTAAAGAAGGAAAAACAGTGGTGACCGCCGACGATGACAAAGCGGCCCAATCCGCACTCGATGCAATCTCCAAGGCCGGCTTCCACGCAAAAACCGATAGCGAAAAATTAACGATGAAGGACGACTCCGGCGTCAAAGCAGGCGCCGTGAAACGTCTGGAACTGACCGGTCTGCACAATTGCTGCGGCGCCTGCACCAAGTCGATCAAAGAAGCGGTCGCCACCGTGGATGGGGTCAAAGCAGATACGGCCAAGCCGAAACAAGAGACGATGGTCGTCGAAGGTGATTTCGACGCTGCGGATGTCGTCGCCGCATTGATGGCTGCCGGTTTTCACGTCAAAGTGAAGCCGTAAGTCGCTTGAGCGTTCAGGAAGGGATCTGGTTTCCGCGCGATTATGACCAATCGCGCTCGGAATTTCTCGCCGTCGGCAAGGAACTCGGCGGCGAGTGGGAGTCTCACGCGATCGAGTCGCTTGGCCCCCAAAGAGAGCCGTTGACGATCGACCTACTCACGCTGGGCGATCTCCAATCGCCGCACTGTCTGGTTCTATCCAGCGGGCTCCATGGGCTCGAAGCTCCTCTTGGCGCTGCGATTCAACAACGCTGGATGCGCCTTTGTCTGCGCGAGGGGGGCCCGCCCAACTTGCGGATTGTGTTGGCGCACGCGCTCAATCCTTTTGGATTTGCCTGTCAGCGGCGCAGCGACGCCGAGAACTTGGATCTGAACCGCGCGTTCCTACGGCGCGGAGAAGAGCATCGCGGAGCGCCGCCGCTCTACAAGACCCTTGATCCGCTTTTAAACCCCGAGGCGCCTCCAAGCGGCTGTGACTTCTTTCGCTTGCGCGCCGCGGCGACGCTCGCGCGTTATGGGATGAAACGGGTAAAACAGGCGATCGCCGGCGGACAGTACGAATATCCCCGCGGCCTGTTTTACGGCGGCAAAGGGCCGAGCGAAGCGCAACAGATATTGACGCCGCATTGGAAAGCCTGGCTGGGAGCAAGTCGCCGTGTGATTCACTTAGATTTTCACACCGGGCTGGGACGTTGGGGAGAGATGACGCTGTTGGCCCATCCGCAACTCAATTCGCCCTGGCAGCAGCAAGCGGCGCAAGCGCTAGGCGGACCCGGTGTAGATCGACATCGCGAAGATGCCGGCGCCTACGAGGCGCGAGGAGACTTCGGCTTGTGGTGCGCTGAGCAAGCTGGCGAAATCGACTACGCCTACTTCTGCACTGAGTTTGGGACCTATTCGGCCGTGAGCGTCTTACATGCGCTGCGCCGTGAGAACCAGGCCCATTTTTGGGGAGACCGCGCCAGTCCGGCGTACCGTCATGCGAAGCAATCGGCTGCCGATGCATTCTGCCCTAAGAGTGCGGCCTGGCGAGAACGGACCGTCCTACGTGGTGAAGCTGCCTGCCTCGCCGCCGTCGCGAAACTCCAAGAAAATCGCCTAGACTAATACGGTCGTTGCGGAATTGCGGGAATCATGTGCGCAATTTTGCATCGTGAATCGAAGTCTGCTTCAATACGACTATTCCCCCCTTTCCCACCTCGGAGATCCACGTCATGTCGCTGCGAACTTCTCGCCGTCGGTTCCTGGTCGCCACCTCGGCCGCTGTGTCCGGCATTGGATTCTATTCACAACTTGCCGCCGCCGAATCGAAGTCGCCCAATGAAAAGCTGAATCTGGCCGGCATCGGCGTCGCTAACCGCGCCAGCGCCAACTTGTCAGGATGTGCGAGCGAAAACTTCGTCGCATTGGCCGACGTCGATTCCAATTACTTAGAAAAGGCGACCAAGAAGTTGGGCTCCAATGGGTACGCCGACTACCGCGTCATGCTAGAAAAAGAAGCGGACAAAATTGACGCGGTTGTTGTTAGCACCGCCGACCATAGTCATGCGCCGGCCTCTGCAATGGCGCTGCGGTTGAATAAGCATGTCTACTGCGAAAAGCCGCTGACGCACACGGTTTATGAGGCCCGCACCGTCTCGAACTTGGCGAAAGAAAACAAGCTTGTGACCCAGATGGGGACGCAGATTCACGCGACCAACAACTATCGTCGAGTCGTCGAACTGCTCAACTCCGGCATCATCGGCAATATCGGCCGCGCTCATGTCTGGGTCGGCAAAGGTTGGGGAGACGGCCAATACGCGTTTGGCAAAGCGGCCCCCAAGAACTTGAACTGGGATTTGTTTCTCGGTTGTGCGCCAGAGCGTCCCTACAGCGAAAAAGTGCATCCGGCCAACTGGCGCCGGTTCTGGGACTACGGAACCGGAACGTTTGGCGACATGGCTTGCCATTACGTCGATTTGGTTCACTGGGCGCTTGATCTGAAACATCCAGAAAGCGTTTCGGCCACGGGGCCCGAAGTGGATCCGGTCGGCTGTCCCAGCTGGTGCGTCGCCGACTATCAATATCCGGCCCGCGGTGACAAGGCGCCGGTCCATTTGACCTGGTACGACGGGGGAAAACGTCCTGAAGAGCTCGGTAAGCTCAAAGACAAAGAGGGGAAACCGATGAACTGGGGCAGTGGCCAGTTGTTTATCGGCGACAAGGGGATGGTGTTGTCAAACTACGGCCAACACTACGTTTTCAAGGAGGGCGAGATGGTCGACTTTACGCCGCCCGAGCAAACGATCCCCGACTCGATCGGTCACCACCAGGAATGGCTGCAGGCGATTCGCACCGGCGGGCCGACCACTTGCAACTTCGATTATTCAGGAGCTTTGAGCGAAGCGGTGTTGCTGGGAACGGTCGCCTACCGCAGCGGTGAAAAGATCGAATGGGACGCCGAAAACCTGAAGGTCACCAACAACAACCCGCAGGCCCAGGACCTGATCCACAAGGAATATCGCAAAGGCTGGACGCTGTAACCGATCAACAGCCTCTGATGATTTTCATGGCCGCCGCGGAGTGATCCGCAGCGGCCATTTTTTTTGTTTGCCTGAGAGTTGCCGAAAGGGTAACTTAGCGTTGCGACGCACCCCTCTGGGGTGTGTCGGCAATCTGTTGCTAGTCACAGCTTTTTCGACTCTTTTGTATTCTCTTATTCGGGGGACAAAACGATGGGTGGATTGGGAGGAACGTTGGTGATGTTGGGCGCCGGTTCATTCCTGTTGAACATGGTCGGCATGGAGTTCATCTTGCTGAGCTGGGTCGACATGTGGGGCCCCTTGCCGGGCATCGGCATTCGTTTGGGCGCGATCGCATTAGGCGTCGTGATGATGATTGGCGGCGCCGTTGTCGGCGGCGAAGAGTAACGGCGAACCTATTTCTAACCGGCGCTCGCCAAACAAAAAACGCCAAGCGATAAAACGCTTGGCGTGGGAATTGAGGATAGAAACGAGAGCTCGGGCTTAGCCTCGTTTTTCGAGCGGAACGAATTCTCGTTCGGTCGGCCCGGTATAAATCTGACGCGGCCGGCAAATTCGTTTCGAAGGCGAGCCTTGCATTTCTTTCCAGTGGGCGATCCAGCCCGGCAAACGTCCGATCGCAAACAGCACGGTAAACATCTGCACCGGAATGCCGATCGCACGATAAATAACGCCTGAGTAGAAGTCGACGTTGGGGTACAACTTCCGCTCGATAAAGTACTCGTCGTTGAGCGCGGCGGTCTCGAGCCGCTGGGCGACTTCAAAGATCGGATCTTTGATCGCCAGCTTGGCCAACAGCGTGTCGCACGCCTTTTTGATGATCGTGGCCCGCGGGTCAAAGTTCTTATAGACGCGGTGGCCGAAGCCCATCAGGCGGAACTTGCTGGTTTTATCCTTCGCCAGCTTGACATATTTTTCGACGTTCATGTCGTCCGCGATGATCTTTTCAAGCATCGAAACGACCGCCTCATTGGCGCCGCCATGCAGCGGACCCCACAAGGCGCTGATGCCTGCCGAAATCGACGCAAACAGATTCGCGTCTGCCGAACCGACCATGCGGACCGTCGACGTGCTGCAGTTCTGTTCGTGATCGGCATGGACGATCAGCAGCAGATTGAGTGCGCTGACGAAGTCCGGATCAACGTGGAACGGTTCGCTGGGAACAGCAAACATCATCTGCAGGAAGTTTTCGCAGTACGACAGGTCGTTTTGCGGATAGATGAACGGCTGACCGACCGATTTCTTGAAGCTGTAGGCGGCGATCGTAGGCAGTTTCGCCAACAAGCGATGGATCGACACTTCGACCTGCCGCGGATCGTGCGGGTCGAGCGAATCTTGGTAGAACGTCGACAGACCGCTGACCACCGAACTGAGAATCGCCATCGGATGAGCGTCGCGCGGAAAGCCATCGTAGAACGACCGCATATCCTCGTGCAGCATCGTGTGTCGGCGAATCGACTTGCGGAAGTCCATGATCTGCGCTTCCGTCGGCAGTTCGCCGTAGATCAGCAGATACATGACTTCGACAAAGTCGCAGTTTCCGGCAAGTTGCTCGATCGGGTAACCACGATATCGCAGAATGCCGGCCTCACCGTCGAGATACGTAATCTTGCTCGTGGTCGAACCGGTATTTACGTAGCCGTCGTCCAGCGTAATAAAGCCAGTTTCAGCTCGTAACTTGCTGATGTCGACGGCAGTCTCTTGCTCCGTTCCCTCGACGATCGGTAATTCGATCTCGGTATCGCGAACACGTAGATGGGCGACCTCAGTCATCGACGGCTCCTCTTCGTCATCAAAAGCGACGTGCGGCGCCCAATTGGCGTCGCATGGATGTGAAAGCATAGGTGAGAGATACTCTACCCGATGCATGCGGTCGGCAAAATAGCTGAAGGCGGAATTCGCCGCCGCAGATAACCGCACTACCGCTAATTCTACAGCCCTGCCTGGATCGAGACGAGGAGGGCTGCCAGCGGCTGGCGATATTAGCCGTGCTTATGCTGTCAGATTAACGCCGTTGTTCCGAAGAATCGGATGACGCAGTTTGGGCCCCCTTCTCTTCGTCAAAGATCGTCCAGATTTGGGTCCGTTTGCGGACGTCGGCGAAATAGTCCTGCTGCGCCTGGTTGGCGCGTTGACGCCGAATCTTTTCTTTAATTTCTTGTTGCGTATCACGAAACGGCTTAATCGACGCCTCCTCGCGCTCAAGAACACGCACAATATGGTAGCCTTCCGGCGATTCGATAATCTGGCTCAGCCGGTTGGTCGGTAGCGAAAAGATGGCCGCGTTGATGGTCTCGTTTTTCAGACTGTTGCGGGTGGTCCAGTCATAGAGCCCCCCTTCCGAAGCGCGGAAGCATTGCGATTCCTTCTTGGCGACAGCGTCCAACGGCGCCCCGCGCAGGACCTGATTCCCCATTTCGGCGATCGCTTGCTCGGCTTCCGCTTTGCTCGAAAACTTATCAAACCGGACCATCAATTGTTCCCATTTAGCGCGAGCCGGACTTTCGTAGTCGGCCGTGTGCTCGTGGTAGTAGTCCAGCATTTGCTGATGGCTGACTTCGGTGTTCGGTTTGACGTGCGTCTTCAATTGTTGGCTCGCAATGATCTGCTCCAGAAACAGACGCTTCTGCTTTTCCAAGGAAGAGCCTTCTTTCCGTAACACGATATCAAGCTCGGCCGGCGTGTGGACTTCATACTTATCCAAATCGTTTTGCATCTGGAACTCGGCGTATTGACTGTCTAGGTGTCCTTGCATCTCGGACAGCTTGTCAGGCGGAATCGTCCGAATGAAATCGAGATAGACCATTTTGGTGTCGATCAGTCCCGGCAGCATCTCACGCAGCGCCATTTGACGCTGTTGCTCCAGGATCTCCTCGGTAACCTGCTCGCGCTGTTCCGGCGGCAGCTCGGCGATTCTTTTCTCCAACGCTTGATTGACCGGTCCGAGAATATCCCCCGCCAAAATCGGCTGACCGCCGACTAACGCGATGATGCGCGCCGGGACGAACAGCTTGTCATCGTTGACCCTTTGGGGAGCCGGCTCGGTCGCCGGCGGCGTGTTGTTCGCAGCTTGCGCCGGCGGATATTGATTCGCGACAGGCGGCGCGTATTGGCTTTGCCCATACTGGCTCTGGCGATAGGGACTCGGTTGCGCCGCAGGCTGCGGCGCGACTTGTCGGGGCGGATAGCCGTTTTGCGGCGGTGGATTCGTTGCGACAGGTTGCGATTGATTGGACCATGCCGCCGCTCCTTGTTGATATTCTCGCCAAGGCTGCGTTGTGGCGTTGGTGTAGTTGGCGGAATGCGCCTCGGCGCCGGTCGGCGTGCTGGGCTGGTCTCCGATTTGCGTCGTCACCGCGCGGCGGCTTGGCTGCGTGTAGCCGGGGGCGCCATAGGGATTGCTCGGATAGGGGAGCGGCGCCGTTGTCGGCGTCGACGTAGGCGCATTCGCGCCG
Organism: Blastopirellula sp. J2-11; assembly: GCF_024584705.1. Taxonomy (GTDB): domain Bacteria; phylum Planctomycetota; class Planctomycetia; order Pirellulales; family Pirellulaceae; genus Blastopirellula. The sequence continues at coordinate 5,192,199 of NZ_CP097384.1, read as the reverse complement.
GGCGCAGCAGCGACGCGATAGTCGGGCGTTGCAGATCCTCCGCGGTTTTTAAACGGATCGACCGGCGCATCATCGCTTGTGCTTTTGCCGCCCCACGGCAACCAAGAACGAAAGGTGCTTCCCTGCGCATGCAGTTGCGCAGTCTTGGCGCACCAAGGGAAGGAGCCGAACGTCGACAATGCGAACGCCGTGAGGAAAATGTAGATCGAACTGCGGCGGATCAAGGAACCCTCCGTGCAGGCGGCTATCTGGCCCGAGCGAGTTTGGCTGGCGAATCTCAATAGCGAATCTATTGAGGGGGCGCGATAATAGAAAGAGATCAACTCGGCCGCAATATAGATTTCGTTTTGTGGATGATAGCGTCGGCGTCCTGTTCACTCGACTTCAGGGGGACATAGACGCTTTTGTCATCAACAATCCGAAAGTTACGCCCGCGCAGGCGAGCTAGCTGCTCGACTCGCCCGCGGTCAGAATATTGCAGAACTAGATACTCTTCTTCGAGAAAGATCGCGTTGATCTGCCAGAACGCGGCGTCGAGCTTGATCTCGGTCATCCGCAGCATGCGTTCGACGGGATCGGGGAACGGTCCAAATCGATCCTGCATCTCTTCCTTCAGATTGGTCAGGTCCTCGTCGCTAGCAACGCGCGTCATGCGGCGATAGAGATCAATCTTTTGTCGCATATCGTTGACATAGTCATCCGGCAAATAGGCTGCGCCCGGCAGGTCGACATCGACATCGATCGTCATTTTCGGCGGCATTCGCTTCATGCGGCGAACGGCCGTTTCCAGCAGTTGACAATAGAGCTCGTAGCCGACCGTCGCGATGTGGCCGCTTTGTTGCGTGCCGAGAATGTTGCCGGCGCCCCGGATTTCCAAGTCGCGCATCGAGATGGCGAACCCCGCGCCCATGTGGCTGAACTCCTCGATCGCATGCAATCGCTTGGCCGCCACCGGGCTAAGATGCCGACCTGGTTGCAGCAGCATGTAGCAATAGGCGCGATGCTTGTAACGGCCGACGCGACCGCGCAGTTGATGCAATTCCGACAGACCGTAGCGATTTGCTTCGTCGATGAAGATGGTGTTCGCGTTCGGAATATCAAGTCCACTTTCGACGATGGTCGTCGCCAGCAGCAGGTCAAATTTTCCGGCGATGAAATCGGTCATCACTTTTTCGAGCGCGCCTTCTCCCATTTGGCCGTGCCCGATGCCGATTTTCGCTTCCGGTACAATTCGCTGCAATTTAGCGGCGATCAACTCGATGTCTTGCACGCGATTATGGACGAAAAAGATCTGTCCGCCGCGCGATAGTTCTCGCAGCACCGCGTGGCGTATCAGCTCGTCCCCCCAGCGAGAAACCTTCGTTTCGACAGCGACGCGGTCCAACGGCGGCGTTTCCAAATTCGAGATATCGCGAACGCCCACCAGCGACATATGCAGCGTGCGCGGAATCGGCGTCGCCGTCATCGTCAGCACGTCGACCGTGGTTCGCAGTTGTTTCAGACGCTCTTTGATCTCGACGCCAAAGCGTTGTTCTTCGTCGATGACCACCAACCCCAGGTTTTGAAAGCTGACATCTTTCGACGCCAGCCGATGCGTACCGACGACGATATCGATCGTGCCGGCTTTCAACCCTTTCACCACGTCACGCTGTTCTTTCGCTGATGCAAAGCGACTGAGCCTGGCGATGGTGAAGGGAAATTCGGCCATCCGTTCGCGGAGACTTTTGTAGTGTTGCTCGGCCAGGATCGTCGTCGGCACCAGGATCGCCACTTGATAACCGTTGTCGACCGCTTTGAACGCGCCCCGCATGGCGACTTCCGTTTTGCCAAAGCCGACGTCGCCGCACAGCAGACGATCCATCGGCCGCGGCTGTTCCATGTCGAACTTGATATTGCCGATCGCCGTCAGCTGATCGGTCGTCTCTTCATACGGAAACGAGAGATCAAATTCGCGCTGCCACAAAGTGTCGGCCGAGAATGCGATGCCGGGGCGACTGCGACGCATCGCTTGAACTTCCAGCAGTTCGCCCGCCAGATCGTGGACCGCCTGTTCGACCGCCTTTTTCTGCTTCTGCCAGGTAACGCCGCCGATTTTGGCCAGCGGAGGTCGCGATTTTGACCCGCCGACATACTTTTGCACCAGTTCGACTTTCGACGCCGGGACATAAACCTTCGTCCCGCCGTGAAACTCGATTTCGAGATGCTCTTCTACCTGACGCTGCTTCTCGATCTTTTTCAGCCCGCGATACCGACCAATGCCGTGCGCCAAATGCACGACCAGGTCTCCCTTGCGGAGATCCAGGAAGCTGTCGATGACTTTGCCCAGCTTGCGGGCAGCCGGCCGTTGGCGACGGACGCGATGGAACAACTGATCGCCGCTGACCAAAACGACGCTCTCTTCGCGGTAACGAAAGCCTTGCGGCAAACGTCCCAGCGCAAAATAGAGTCGGCCGTTTCTCTGGAGTTCGCCTCCCTCGAAAACCTCGCTCAGCCGATCAATTTCGGCCTCGGTCTGGCAGATGATGTAGACGTCCTGCCCATTGCTGAGCGCCTCCAGTTCGCCGCGAACGCGTTCGATGTCGCCGCTGAATTGTTCGACCGACTCAAAGTGAAGCGTCAAACTCGCGTCGAGATGGCCGCTGGCGACGCCTGAGAGACTGAGCGAACCGAGCGGCTGCAGTTTCTGTAACGTTTCGTGCAGGCCAAATTTATCTTCGATCTTCTCCAGACGATCCAAGTACTGCTCGGCGGAGTCCTTCATCCGTTCCAACTCGATCAGTACGCAGACCGATGCGGTTGGTAGGTAGTCCGAAAAGTGCCCAGTCTGCCCTTTGCCGTATCGCAAAACCGTGATTTCGACCGTCTCCAGCGGGTGCAGACTTCGTTGCGTGCCGATCTCGAATTGGCGAATCGATTCGACTTCGTCCCCAAACAACTCAATCCGGGCCGGCTGCTCCCAATCGGGAGCGAATACGTCGAGGATGCCGCCGCGAAGCGAGAATTCGCCAGGCAGTTCGACGGCGCTGGTTGAGTGGAACTTGTGCCGAACGAGCCATTGGGCCAGTTCTTCGACGTCCAGTTGGTCGCCCACTCTGACTCGCCGGCTGTTGGCGGCGACATTCGCCGCGCTCGGAACCGGCTGCAACAGGCTTTCGATACTGGTGACAATGATCGCCGGCTGCGGCCCGTGCGTCAGTTGCTTTAAGACCCGCAATCGCCGACCGTAGATCTCGTCGTGCAAAAGGCGTTCGCTGCGGTCCGATTCCCAAGCGGGAAACTGCACGATATCGGCGTTGCTAAACGTCCGCAAAGCGTCGGATACGTCGTCAATGTCGGTCAAAGACGGGCAGACAACCAACAGAGGCCCGGCAATATCGGGCTCAATCGCGGCCGTGACCAGTGCGCAGGCCGATCCCCAGACTCCCTCGATCGTCCCCTTTCGCCCTGCGGCGATTTGAGCGACGAGTTCTCGGAACTCCGTGCGTTCGGCCAATCCTTGCGGCAAGCTGCGCAGTTGCGCGGCCGCCGACTCTAGCGAGGTCCCAGTTGCCATGCGATTCAGGGAAATTCTACGGCTAGAAGGCCGTCTTCGCCAAGTGCGAACCAACTTTCGCGTTGCTGAACTAGAAGGGATACAATTCCGTAGATGGATCGAGGAGTTGCGGATTGCGCAACCGTCGCCGAAGAAAGGGGCCTAGGGATGCGATTTGCGAAGCTGCTTGGAGGACTTTTGGTGTGGGCTGCATTGGCGCCCCTGCTGTTCGCCGAAATTACCGATTGGGGCCAGATTGAGGATCCGCGAGGAGATTGCCCGATTGAGGAAAACGACAGGCGGCTGGAGTTTCATGTTCCCGCAGGGATTCACAACCTTAATCCGGTCATCGGCGATACGTCGGCCCCGCGCGTTTGGCGCGGTGTCGAGGGCGATTTTGTGATCGAAGCCCGAGTACTCGACTTCCCTATTCCACTCGAAAATACGGGACTTATCCGCTCCAGTTACGTTGCGGCCGGTCTGATGGTCTGGCAAGACGACAAAAATTTTCTGCGATGGACGAGATCTGCGGTGGGCGAAACCAAAGCGACGTTCGCATCGGCGGAAATCTACGAACAGGGAAAATTGGCCGGCGGCCTAACTCTCCCCTGGAACGGAGAGCCGATGTGGCTGCGTTTGGAGCGGCGTGGAGATCGTATTTATCTTTGGCTCAGCAGCGATGGCCTGAAATGGCGACGCCATACATCGCTGCGAATGCCATTCTTGCCCCAGGTGAAGGTCGGAGTATTCGCGTTGAACTCGACGAAAAAGGAGTTCGCAGCCAGCTTTAGCGACTTCTACCTGCTGGAATCCGCCGCCGAAGTGAACTAGATGCCGCGAATCGCCGTAATCAAACGGCTGGGCACAGGGAAAATCAGGCACGCGGAAAGGTTCGATTTCGAAGCCCAAATTTGCTGGTCCGGTTCGTCATGACGAATCTGCATGCAGCCCAAGTCGATGTCGACATGGTCGTTTCTTCCAAAAATTTTCACATTCGGCAATCTGCCGTTATCATCGAGAAATCCAGGGTGGAACGCCGTTCTAGCATCCCTTGGCGGTGATTCTTTTTTGAACTCTTCACGAAAACGACACTGCCCCCGTTTGACACTGGGTCCGGTTTGTCATAAATTCCTTTCTTCCCGTTGAGGACAAGTCTTCAACAGGGAGACGCTGCTCCGAAAAGTTGCGGCGGAAAAGAGTTCTTTGACAATTTGGCAAATGAAGTAGATGGCATTCATCACGTCTTGCAGATGTGGTTTGCGATTGAAACGAGCTTTCTTTGGAAGCGACTCGTCACGCAAGTGAAGGGGAGTGGAAGGAGGGGGCGAGTTCAGTTTGCGGCCGCGGAAGTGAGCGTGAGAATATAGAGAATGCAAAAGTAACCGGACCCCCGGTTCTACAAGCTGGGGGTTAATTTTAAGGTGAAATTCTCGAGCGAATATCGTTAAATAGATCGGATATCTATGGCCGTCGCCGTGAGGCGTCGGCAGTAAGTAAGTCCGATAGCTTGAAAGATGTTCTTTGCTGAAGAGCTTTGAATATTTGTGGTCAAGCTATTAAGGGCGTATGGGGGATGTCTTGGTATCAGAAGGCGATGAAGGGCGTGGAAGACTGCGATAAGCCTGGGGGAGTTGTCAAACGAACGTTGATCCCGGGATTCCTGAATGACTTGCACTGAATACATAGGTGTAAGTGGCTAACCCAGAGAACTGAAACATCTCAGTACCTGGAGGAAGAGAAAGAAAACTCGATTTCGTCAGTAGCGGCGAGCGAAAGCGAAATAGCCCAAACCGTGAGGATTTTCCTCACGGGGTTGTAGGGTCTCTCACATGGGAGTTACAAAGCAATCTGCTAGTTGAACGACATGGAAAGGTCGGCCACAGACGGTGACAGCCCGGTAAACGAAAGCGGAATTGCCTCCCGAGAGATACCTGAGTAGGTTCAGGCACGTGAAACCTGGACTGAATCCACGGGGACCATCCCGTAAGGCTAAATACTCTCTGATAACCGATAGCGAACTCAGTATGGCGACTGAAAGATGAGAAGAACCCCTGTTAGGGGAGGTATGTGAACCTGAAACCATACGCTTACAAGCGGTCGGAGCCCGATTATTGGGTGACGGCGTGCCTTTTGCATAATGATCCGGCGAGTTACGATTTGCGGCAGGTTAAAGTCTTCCGGACTGAAGCCAGAGGGAAACCGAGTCTGAATAGGGCGTTAGTCGTAGGTTGTAGACGCGAAACCAAGTGATCTACCCATGAGCAGGTTGAAGCGCGGGTTATACCGCGTGGAGGACCGAACCCACTTGGGTTGAAAACCGAGGGGATGACTTGTGGGGAGGAGTGAAAGTCTAATCAAACTTGGAGATATCTCGTTCTCTCCGAAATAGCTTTAGGGCTAGCCTTGAGCCACTACGCACCGGGGGTAGAGAGACTGAATCGATTTGGGGCCCCTTCCCGGGGTACCCTGTCGGACCAAACTCCGAATACCGGGGCGACTATCTCAGGAGTCAGTCCACGAGGGATAAGCTTCGTGGTCGAGAGGGAAACAACCCAGACCGTCTGTTAAGGTCCCGAAGAGACGCTCAGTCACTAAGGAGGTTGAATTACTGTGACAACCAGGATGTTGGCTTAGAAGCAGCCACCATTTAAAAAGTGCGTAACAGCTTACTGGTCGAGTAATTCTGCGCCGATAATGATCGGGAGTAAGCGTCTCACCGAAGCAGCGGACGAAAGTGGTAGGAGAGCGCCGATAGTCAGATACGAGCCGTACCGAAAGGAGCGGTGTTGGGGCTATCGGGTGATTATGCCGGAATGAGTAACGATTAAACAGGTGAGAATCCTGTTCGCCGAATACCTAAGGTTTCCTGGGGAAGGCAATTCCGCCCAGGGTTAGCCGGTGCCTTAGTCGAGGCCGAAAGGCGTAGACGATGGATAGCAGGTTAATATTCCTGCGCTAGAACGTTGGACCGATGGAGGGACGGCGTCCGAAAGGTGATCGGGCTGGTGGAACAGCCCGTGATTTGCAGCAAGATGGGGAGATTGGAAAATCCGCTCCCGGAATTCAAGCTGTCGATCTGACTCTATTTGAGGTAATCATCGGTAGGACGTCCAAGAAAAGCTTCTAAGGGATGAAGGCGTTTTAACCGTACTAAAACTGACACAGGTAGGTAGGTCGAGTAGACCAAGGCGCTCGGGAGAACAGTGGTTAAGGAACTCTGCAAAATGACCCCGTAAGTTCGCGATAAGGGGTGCCCCTGACGGTGCAAGCTGTTGGGGGCCACAGAAAATCGGCTCTGGCGACTGTTTATCAAAAACACAGGACCCTGCTAACTCGCAAGAGGATGTATAGGGTCTGACGCCTGCCCGGTGCCGGTAGGTTAAGGAAGAGGGTGCAAGCTCGCGACCGAAGCCCCGGTAAACGGCGGCCGTAACTATGACGGTCCTAAGGTAGCGAAGTTCCTTGTCGGGTAAGTTCCGACCTGCATGAAAGGCGTAACGACTGGAGCACTGTCTCAACCACTGACCCGGTGAAATTGTAGTTGTGGTGAAGATGCCACATACCCGCAGTTAGACGGAAAGACCCCGTGAACCTTTACTGTAGGCTGATATTGGTCTGAGATATGTTCTGTGTAGGATAGGTGGGAGGCTTTGATCTCGGCGCGCCAGCGTCGGAGGAGCCGTCCTTGAAATACCACCCTGAATATGTTTTAGCTCTAACCCTGAATATCCGTGAATCCGGACAGGGAACAGTGTCAGTTGGGCAGTTTGACTGGGGCGGTCTCCTCCCAAAGAGTAACGGAGGAGTGCAATGGTACCCTCAGCCTGGTTGGCCATCAGGCAAAGAGCGCAATGGTAAAAGGGTGCTTGACTGCGAGACTTATCGGTCGAGCAGGTACGAAAGTAGGTCATAGTGATCCGGTAGTCCCGTATGGAAGGGCTATCGCTCATCAGATAAAAGGTACTCCGGGGATAACAGGCTTATCGCATCCGAGCGTCCATAGCGGCGATGCGGTTTGGCACCTCGATGTCGGCTCATCACATCCTGGGGGTGAAGAAGCTCCCAAGGGTTCGGCTGTTCGCCGATTAAAGTGGTACGTGAGCTGGGTTCAGACCGTCGTGAGACAGGTCGGTCCCTATCTGCTGTGGGCGTACGAATTTTGAGGAGGTTCTTCTTTAGTACGAGAGGATTTGGAAGGACGACCCTCTGGTGTCCCAGTTGTCATGCCAGTGGCACGGCTGGATAGCTATGGTCGGAAAGGATAAACGCTGAAAGCATCTAAGCGTGAAGCCCGCTCCAAGATGAGAATTCGTAAGCACTTTAGTGCGAGAGTCCCCTGGAAGACGACCAGGTTGATAGGCTGGATGTGTAAGCACAGTAATGTGTTCAGCTAACCAGTACTAACGGACGAAAGCTTGACCACATATATTCAACGCTTTTCACTCGAGAAAAGCATTCTCTAGACAAATACTTTGCCGCAGGTTCCAAGTTCAATCCGTTGAACGAGAACGAAGAAGCTTCAATGCTTCAGACCTGCGACAAATGGCCACTACGATGCGGACCGCTCAACACGGTCCGCCGTTTGCCATGAGTCATCAGGCTCGCGTCAGCCCTCACGTTGACGCAAGCCTTTTCCGGTGACCATATCGAAAAGGTCATACCTGTTCCCATTCCGAACACAGCCGTCAAGCTTTTCGAGCCGATGATAGTACCACAAGTGCGAAAGTAGGTATCGCCGGATTTATTTACTACTTCCAAAGCCCCAGCTATATCAGCTGGGGCTTTTTTTATGCGCGTAGCGTAGCGTAGGGCAGGCCGTGCCTGCCGCTCTTCTTTTCGCGCTTCCAACGGCGCGACAGTCAGCCCGATCAACTAGCAGACAAATTCGGCAGACACGGCCTGGCGCTACGTCGGTTTGTGACGCAAAGGCTGGCCCGCTATACTCTTCGCATTACTGAACTTCGCGCGAGCTGAGTATTTGTTATGAGCAACGACGATCGTTTTTCGGCCGATGATCACTATTCGGCGCGACCTGCCAAGAAGAGTTCGGGGGCTGGCTGGATCTTTGGCGTCTCCGGTTGCGTGCTTTTTGCAGTGATGGCGCCCTTTCTCTTGGTCTGCGGCTGCTGCGGGGGTCTCATGCAATGGGCCATGAATGAGGAGGCCAATCAGATTGCGGCCGCAGTTCAATCGGATGAAACCTTCCAGGCTGAGATCGGCGAAGTCTCCTCCTGTACCATCAATTGGTCCGAATCGATGGGGGCGGGAGATGATGTTTTTGTGTATGACGTTTCCGGCGACAAGGGAAGCGGTCAGCTCCATGTCTACGAAGAGGGGGATGTGCCTGAGAGAATTGTTCTGCACAAAGGGGACCAGCAGTGGGATCTTGATTTTGACCCCGATGATTTGCGGGATCTCTCACTCGATCCTGAACTAGTGAAAGCGATCGAAGGCGATCCCGCGATTCAGACCGAGATCGGCGGAATTATCCAGTGTGATATGAACTTGTCGGCGTCGATCCAAGAGGAAGAGGCCAACGTCTTCGTCTATGACATTGTCGGTGAAAAGGGAAGTGGGCAGATTACGGTCGAGTTTGATGACGACGACAAAATCATGTGGGCCATGCTTACCAAGGAGGGGCGAGTTATCGACTTGAAGATCTCGCCCTCCCAATCCTCGCCCCAAGCGAAAGAAATGGCCAGCGAGCCAGGCACGGAATGAGCGTTGGCGGCGGTTTGCCCGTACTGGGGGATAATTTTGAATCGCGACTAGCAAAGTCCGATGATTCGCTTCGTCGGCGACACGGCGTTTATTACACGCCGCCGGAAGTCGCTGCGGCGATGATTCAAGCAGTCGACCATGGTTTCAAGTCGCAATTTGGTTTGCCGCTGGGTTTGGCGGATGATTCGCGGCGACAGGAAACCAATGCGCCGCTCGTATCGATTCTGGATCCGGCCTGCGGCGACGGCGTTTTTCTGGAAGCGGCCGTTCGCCAGATTTACCAAAATTATCTCGCCGCTGGAAACGAACGAGACTGGCCCGCGGCGGTTCACCAAGCGGTGCTGCCCCGTTTGTTCGGGTGCGAGCTTTTTCCAGAAGCGGCGGAGGACGCCAAACGACGATTGCTCCAGTTTTTGGGGGAGACCGGTGTTACCGATGTTGCTGCAGAAGAAGTTCAGATTCGTATCGGCGATGCGTTAGCGGAAAGCACTTGGTCTGACGATGATCATTTTTCGGTGATCGTCGGTAATCCTCCTTATTCGGCGGCAGCGGTCAGCCATGGAGATTGGATCAAATCGCTGATGACCGGCTCCGGCGAACCTTCACGCAACTACTACCAAGTCGCCGGAGCGCCGCTACGAGAAAAGAAGTTATGGCTGCATGATGATTACGTCCAGTTTTTCCGGCTCGCTCAGCGGCATCTCGACCGCAGCGGCGTCGGCATCCTGGCGTTTCTCACCAATCATGGCTATCTCGACAATCCTACGTTTCGCGGCATGCGATGGGAGCTGCTCCGCGGTTTTGATCGCATCCATCTGGTCGATCTGCATGGCAACGTCAAGAAACGGGAAAAAAGCGAGGCCGATCCAGATGACGAAAATGTCTTTGCCATCGAACAAGGAGTCGCCATCGGACTGTTCGCCAAGACCGGCGTCCAATCCGAATTCGCGACCGTACAGCGGGGCGATCTGTGGGGAACGCGGGCGGCGAAGCTCGAGCGACTCGCGGGCCAGCCGTTCGAAGAAATCGCGACTGACGAGATCACCCTGTCGGCGCCCTACTACTTTTTCATGAAGCGAGACGAAGCGCGAACCAGCGAATATGAGCGCGGATTGCCGATTCTCGAACTCTTCGCCAAGTATGCTTCGGCGGTGGTGACTGCTCGCGACAAGATTGTGATCGACACCGATCGAGAAAGACTGCTCGAAAGAATTAGACAGTTTCGTGACGTTCACCTGACGGATGACGAAATCCGGGCTTACTATTTTTCCCGCAGTCGCGGCGCCAAGTATCCGGCGGGGGATACGCGTTCTTGGAAACTGGCCGACGCCAGAGAGTCGCTGCGGGCCGACGAACAATGGCGCGAACGTCCGCTCCGCGCGCTCTATCGTCCGTTCGATTATCGCTGGATCTATTGGACGCCGGAGATGATTGACTGGCCGCGTCGCGAGATCATGGGCTCCCTCCACCATACAGATGCGATCGCGTTGATCGTGCGGCGGCAGATGCCGACCGGACAAGAGTGCAACTATTTCGGCGTGACCGATGCGATCACGCTCGACGGCGTCTTGCGTAGCGACAATCGCGGGAACGAATCGATCTTACCACTCGCGATTTCAGGGCAAATTAATCTGTGTCTCCAGCGGCTCGAAGTCCATCTGCAGCGCTGGAACGCGACCTGGTCCGACGTCTCCTGTGACCAGGATTGCACGATCACGCCGCCGTCCGTTGCGGCGCTGTTGTACGCATTGTTTCATGCGACCAGCTATCGAGAGCGTTACGCCGACCAATTGCGAATCGAATATCCGCGACTCTTTTTTCCGCAGACATGGTCGTTGGCCAAGCAGCTAACGCAGCTTGGTCAGCGCTTGATCGACGCCCATTTGTTGCGAATCAAGCCGTCGCACGAACAAGAGGCGACGCACTATGAGATTGGTCGCGGTTATCCCAAATATATCGATGGACAGATCTTCGTTTCTCCGCACCAGGCGATTGCCGAGGTCAGTCTCGACGTTTGGAAAACCCGCTTCGGCGTGCATCAAGTTTTGGAGAAGTGGCTAAAAGATCGTCGCGGCCAGAGATTGGCGCCTGCGAATGCGGCGACCTATCGGCAGATCATCGCCGCGGTGCAATGGACGATCCAGACGCGCCGCGAAATTGACGCGGCGCTAGAAGACTCCGGCGGCTGGGCCGCCGCGATGGTCGATCGCGACGGCCGCACGCTCGGTTAATCTTCTTCTTGCAGCTTCGAGAGGGACGCGACGTCTTCCAACGTCGACATGTCTCCCAGCGACTCTTTGCCCGACGCGATATCACGCAACAAGCGTCGCATGATCTTGCCGCTGCGCGTCTTGGGAAGCACCGCCGTAAAGCGAATGTCATCGGGTACGGCCAACGCACCGATTTCTTTCCGCACGTGCAGCTTGAGCGCCGCTTTCAATTCGTCCGAAGGCTCGGCGTCGCGTAGCGTCACGAAGGCGGCGATCGCCTGCCCTTTGATATCGTGAGGGCGGCCGACGACCGCCGATTCGGCGACATTCGGATGCGTGATGAGGGCGCTTTCGACTTCGATCGTCGAGAGCCGATGCCCTGACACGTTGATCACGTCGTCGATGCGTCCCATGATCCAATAGTAGCCGTCGTCATCGAGCCGAGCGTTGTCGCCTGCTAAGTAACAGTTGGGGACGGTGCTCCAATACTGTTGTTTGTAGCGCGCTTCATCGCCCCAGATGCCGCGGAGCATGCCGGGCCAGGGATGGGTGATGGTGAGCTTGCCCCCTTGGTTCTTCTCGCAAGGCTCGTTGTTTTCGTCGAAGATCTCAGGGATGATGCCGGGGAGCGGCTTGGTGCAACTGCCGGGTTTGGTGGGAATCGCGCCAGGCAGGGGAGACATCATGATCCCGCCGGTTTCGGTTTGCCACCAGGTATCGACGATCGGGCAGCGACTAGCGCCGATCTTTTCGTGATACCACATCCAAGCTTCCGGATTGATCCCTTCTCCGACGGTGCCCAGCAGACGCAAGCTGGAAATGTCATGCTTGTCGACCCACTCGTCGCCCCATTTGATGAAGGCGCGAATCGCGGTCGGTGCGGTGTAAAGGATGGTTACCTTGTACTTCTCGATGAGATTCCAGAAACGGCCTTCATCAGGGAAATTCGGCGCGCCTTCGTACATCAAGCAAGTAGCGCCTGCCGACAACGGGCCATAGACGACATAGCTGTGACCGGTAATCCAGCCGCAGTCGGCGGTGCACCAATAGATGTCATCGTCGCGATGATCGAAGACCCATTCAAACGTCTGCTTGGCGAATAAGTTGTAGCCAGCCGTCGTATGTTTGATCCCTTTCGGTTTGCCGGTCGAGCCGCTGGTGTACAGGATGAACAGCGCCGTCTCGCTGTCAAACGGCTCGGCCGGACAATCGTCGTTGACCGATTCGATCAGGTCGTGCCACCAAATGTCGCGATCCGGCTGCATTTCGACATCATTGCCAACTCGCTTCAGTACGACGCACTTCTCGACGGTCGGCGACTTCTTGAGCGCCTCATCCACCGTCGCTTTCAGCGAAAGTTCTTTGCCGCGACGCCAGGCGCCGTCTGAAGTAAGAACCACGCGAGCGCTGGCGTCTTGATTACGATCGGCGATCGCTTCAGCCGAGAATCCGGCGAAGATCACCGAGTGAATCGCGCCGATCCGAGCGCACGCCAACATTGCGATCGCCAGTTCCGGCGTCATCGGCATGTAGATCGAGACGACGTCTCCTTGTTGGATCCCCAGCTTTTTCAGCCCATTGGCGAAGCGGCAGACTTCGCTATGGAGCTCGGCGTAGGTCAGCGTGCGCGTATCTCCAGGTTCCCCTTCCCAGATGATCGCAGGCTTATCTCGTCGCGACGTCGACAAATGGCGGTCTAGGCAGTTGTAAGAAGCGTTCGTTTTTCCGTCGACAAACCACTTGGCGAATGGTTCGTTCCATTCCAATGTTTTGCGGTACGGCTCAAACCAATGAAGCTCGGTCTTGGCGATCTTGTCCCAGAATGCAGGGGGATTCGCTTTCGCTTCTTCCCACATTTCCTGGTATTGCTCCAGCGAGCTAATGGAAGCTTTGGCCTGGAATTCCGGGGTAGGGGGGAATACACGGGCTTCATGCATCACATTGTCAATGCGACCGGTCGATTCATTTGCCATGGGCAGTCTTTCCGCGAGATTGCAGCATCTATGAGTAGTAAACTAAGGGGAAGGAGCCGATTTTAGATGCGCTTTCTAGGGTAGTCAACGAACCTTAGGGAAGCGGCGGATTTGGCTCACTCGGCGAATCGTCCAACGGTTCGACCAGCAGATTGCGAAAATAGAGCGGCGCCGGGCCCCCGCCTAGCGTCATGGGACCTGCGATTTCGGTCGAAAATTCGTCCGAAATCGCGATGCGACGCCCGTTGAGCCAGACATCGATTTGATGGCGGCGCACATAGATCATCATTTGATTCCATTCACCGAGCGGCCGATCGGCGCAGAGCGTTGGCTTCACGACTCGGCGGCAGCCGTCATAGATAGCGCCAGAAGCGTGACTGACGTCGTCTCCGTCACTAGGAGCGTCACCAATCGCGACGCTCCAGCCTCCCGGCAGACCGATCTGAGCCGACGAGCAGGGTTCGCACTTCCATTGGAAGGACAAACGACATGGCCCGAAGGTTTGCTCGGTTTCGATCGGCTTACCAGCTCCGTCGTACTGCAAAATGCCGAACGCCGCTTGCCAGTGGACGCTCATGTCTTGGGTGGCCAACTCGGCCAACGTTTCGCGCTCCTGCGCAGTCAGCAGCTTGGCGTCGCAGCAGATCGCCGGACGCCAGCCTTGCAGGTCACGCTCGTTGAAGAGTCGAGTAGGGGACGGTTGGGGCAGATTATCCGCGCGAGTCGACAAACAGACGGTCGCCATCAACAAGACGAGCGCAGTCGCCAAACAGCGCAGTCGCGAAGCAAACTTGCCCAGTTGCGTTCGCGGGAAGGTTTTATTCAACGATCGAGACCTGCGGCGGTTGATTGAAGCTGGCGTACGATTCGGCGATCGCTTCTGGAGCGATTTCCCCTTCGGTCAGATAGATGCGATAGTTGACGTCTAGCGGCTTCTCTGGCGAGACGTCGGTCGCAAAGTAAGAGCCAAAGCGGCCGTAGTCCCGTTCGCTAAAGCGAGCCGGTTTCGGATTGGTCGGACGATCGAGATAGCAGCTCGAATAGGTCTTGTCGAACGCTTCAAACACCAAGACGTTCCACGGCAGGTCGACATGTTCCTTTTGGCCGGGCCAATTGCGGAAAGCGCCCGGCTTGCCTTTGCCGTCAGGGCGAATGTAGAACGTCTTTTTGGCCGTGTTATCCGGCACAAACTGCGTTGCGCGGAACTGAAAGCCTGCGTGCTGCGGATCCCCGTCCAACTTCAAATCTTCTACTTTGCTGTTGAGTCGCGACGCGAATTCAATCAGGCGTCCTTCCGGCGTGCGATAAACCGTTAGCTCACGTTGCTCTTCGGCGAACGCTTCGCCATTGCGACCGCGCCACTCTACTTGCAGCAACTGGCGCCCAAGTACGGGGCCCGCTTCCGATTTCAGCACTTGAACGTGAGCTTGCGATTCGCCGTGGTTACAATGCCAAACGTCGGCGTTTTGTTTTTGGCCGTCGACCGAATAGCTGATCCGATTGAAGCCGTAGAACAGCCCGCGATGATGCTGAAACAATCCGCCGGGGCCTTTGGTCAGCAGGTTCTCGCCGTCCATGTCAAAGACATGATGATAAACCTTGAACGTCTCATGACGACGCTCGGCGGAAGAGTCATCGAGCGCTTCATACATATACCGCAACACCGGCTTGTCGCCGTAAAGCAGATCCAGCGACTTGCCTGGTTCGTCTTTCCAGCGGAATTGTTCGCCGCTGGCGCCGCCGCCGAACTCGACCGTCGCGGTTAGCTTGGCGCCTGCGTCTAATTTCGGCACGACAAACGTCAGCTCACGTTCTTTCGCGGCGTCGGCGCTCGACAACAAACGAGGCGCGGTCAGTTGACCGGTCAGCTTCGTTCCGTCCGAAAGCGAAACGGTTGCAGTTTGCGCGTCTCCAGCGGTCGCGGTCGGAATCGCGACCGTAACCGGGATATTGATTTCGGCCTGGTCGGCCGCGGTGATTTGCAGTTTCAGACTCGCGGCAAGGGCCGCGTCGCAGACGAGCAAGGTCAGCGCTAACGCAATTAGCGTGCGGAACATCTTGCAACCTTTCGGGGGGAGGGGACAGGCGAGATAGTCTCCCCAGGTTAAGTTGCTGGCAAGATTTGTTCAACCTGGGAGGACATCCTCAGCGGCCTGAAAGCAGGTCGTTGGGGGGGCTGCAATGATTGGGTAGTTTTCGCGGAGACAATATTACCGAGCTAGGGCCGATCTTCGCCACTTTTGGCGTGATAGAGACACCCGCGCCATCCAATGGCAGGGTTCTTACACGATCGTCGAGTCAATGCGCGGTCGACTCGCATGGGGATTCCAGGATCCAAATGGCCGACAGTACATCCCAGCAACTTGCCAGCATCCATCGACTGATAATCGGCATCGCCGTCGCCGCAAACATTGTTCAGTTCGCGACATTCGGCAGCGCCATGTATGGCGAACCGATCTTCGTTCACGAAAAGTTTTGCCTCGTCGCTCTCTGGGCAGCCCTGGCCCGGTGCTCGCTGACGGTGCGTACTTTGGCGCTTGTTGGAATCGGCACGGCGATCATCGCGATCTATGGTCCGATTCAACCCTGGACCAGCGATTATTTCGCCGCGATGTTCGCCATCTCGGCAGCTTGCTATGCGTGGGGTTACGCGGGGCGAATCGTGCTTGCATGGAACGGGACGCGGCCGAACAAGGGGCAAATAAGTATTAAAGACGTCGGACTCTCGATCATGATCGTCTCGATGGGACTGGCGATCGTCACGCGACGCCTAGTGACGCCTAACTATGACTGGGGAACTTCTTTCTTCGGAGACATCACAGCCAACGCGTTTCTCTTCCTGACGTTGTCCACCGCCAGCATTCCGGTTCTCATCATCGCGACGCAGCGCCGAGTCGATCAACACCTGCTTGCTCAGTTTGTCGCACTCGGTGTCGCACTTTTGTTGGCCATGTGTCTGCAGATCGCCCAGGTAGACCGAGCGACGGTGACAGGAATCGGCATCCTATCCGTGTCGCTCTTTTTCGATTCGACGCTGCTGCGTCTAGTGTTCATCTGGAGCGAACGGAGTGGTGATGATGGTTCTAAGAAAAGCAAGATCGACTAATTAAATCGTAGAACTACAAAATCGGTTTGCGCAACCCACCGGAACCAGCGTGGGCTGGGTCGGGCCACCCAGGCTCAAAAATTGTCTGTTGACAAAGCGCACGGACTTCGGGTCGACTGCAAAATCGTAGGATGGGTGAAGCAAAAACCGCGATTGATTCGACCATCATCAACCAACAAAATCGGTTTGCGTAACCCACCAAAATTGTCGATCAATTGGATCGCATTGGTGGGTTGCGCAAGCGGTGATGTCGTTTGAAATTGGTGCGCCGGAAATCGCTTGCTCCACCCACCCTACCTCGGATATCTACGCGCAAAATTGGGGGGGGGCGAACGGGATGAGGATCAAGGAAATTCGTCAGTTGATGACGCGGTTGCGGAAGAGTAATGCGGCGCTGCGCGACGAGGCGTCGGTTCGCGATCGGACGCAGGGAGAGACGCTCGAAGCGCAGTGGTTGGCCTGTGCTTTGATCTCGCCGACGATCTTGTCCGCCGACCCGCCGCCAACCGCTTGTTTTCGAAGCAAACGGCATCGCGATCTCTACATGACGATGTTGCAATTGCACGCGGAAGGCGGCTCCGCCAGCGACGTGCCGCAGCTGATCGACCGGCTGTCGCCCGTCGGATATCACCGGCAACAAACGATCAACTTGCTCCACGCAATCATGCACTGCGACGCCGACGAAATGGAGTCGGATCGTTACGCGGAAATCTTGCTGCAGCGGCTTTCGAACGACGACGCTGCCGACGAAGAAAATTTAGGCGACGGAAAAATTGTCCGGCTCGACCTGAACGGCGGCAGCCCGTTTCAGGAATTTACGACCGAACAATTTTTAGACGAGCCCGAACCGCGGCAGTGGTTGATACCGAACATGCTCGCGCAAAACGAACCGGCGGTGCTCGTTGGGCCGAGCAAAAGCATGAAGACTTCGCTCGCCGTTGACTTGTGTGCGGCGCTGGCGAGCGGCGGTAAATTCTTGGGACAAATCGCCGCCGCTCGGGCATTTCGCGTCGGGTTCCTCAGCAGCACCAGCGAGCGTCAGCTGTTGGTCGATCTCGCGCGACGGTGGAACGATGCGAACGGCGTTAGCTCGAAACAACAGCCGAATTGGATCTGGGCGCTGACGATGAGCGGCCTGGCCGACGCCGCCAACTTGCCGCATCTGCGTGCGTGGATTGCGAAGCATCAACTGGAAGTGGTGATGATCGATCCGCGGCAATGGACGGCGAAGCGCGGCGGCGCCCAAGCGACGCAGCTGCGCGATCTGGTGCAATGTTGTCTCGACGCCGGCGCCACGCCGATTCTTTGCTGCGGCACGCAAAAAACGCTCGGGCGGCGCGGCATTGATACGTCTCATTTGGCCAGCGTTGGGTGCGAAAGTTTCGCCCAACAATGGATGCTGGTGAACCGCCGCCGCCCGTTTGAGCCTGGCAGTGGGCAACATCATTTGTGGCTGACGATCGGCGGCAACGCAGGGCAGAGTCAACGATGGGGCGTTGATATCGATGAAGGTCGCCTGGACGATCCGACCGGCCGCAAGTGGAAGGTCGCGCTGCACGAAACCGAGTCGCTGCGCGGCGAAGCGGTCGAACAAGAGACGCGCTCGCAAGAGCAAAAACTGCAAGCCAAAATTCGGCTCGCGATCACGCGGCTCGAACCAGAGCAAGCGACCAAGTCCAAGATCCGCGACCAAAGCGGAATCAGCGGAACCAAGTTCAGTCCGACCTGGGACCAAATGATCGCCGCCGGAGAAATTGCCAAGACCAGCCCGGCCAAGGAAGCATCGCAATTCGCCTACCCCCGCTATCACCTAACCGATCGATCAACGCCGCCAGAAAAAATGGATCCAGTCCGGTCCAACGATCCAGTCCGGTCCGATGCTCCAGTCCGGTCCAAGCCTGCGAAGGTGCGCAGCCGCCGTGAGATTAACCAGCGGCGAGCTAGAGCCAAACGTCGGGAGCGCTAAATGATTACATGGCGTCGGACATCGCGCGGGCGATCCGGTCCAGTCCATGGTAATCCTAAGTTTCGGCGCCAACGAGCGATTGCAGCGCCGATTCGAGCAACGCGGTTGCATCATCCGTAGCGATCTCGTGATCGTGCTGGGTGACGTAGCGCTGGAACGGCGTTTCGTGCAGGGCGCAATTGCCGAAGCTGATGCCCATCGCTTGAGCTGCTTGCACGGCCGAACTATCGGGATGGACGGTGCGCAGTTGATGGACCGCTGCGAGAATCGGGACCGATTCGATGTTGGGCGGGTTATAGCAGACCATGTGACCGAAGCGACGTTCGACGATCGTGCGGACGGCATGAGCGCCAAACTGCGTCGCTAAGACGCGATCAAACGTGGTTGGAGCGCCGCCGCGCTGCAAGTGTCCCAAAACAACCGTTCGGGCTTCGAAGTGGAGTCGACGTTCGATTTCTGCGGCGACGAGATGGCCGATGCCGCCGAGTCGCGTTTGGCGACCCGTTTGTTCGTCCTCTTGAGTAACCATTCCTATGTCAGGCATGTGTGCGCCTTCGGCGACGACGATCAACGTAAATTTTTTGCCTGCTTTGTAACGTTCCAGGATTTTTTCGCAGACGATGTCGAAGTTCCATTGGATTTCGGGGATCAAAATGACATCGGCTCCGCCGCCGATCCCACTGTGGAGCGCGATCCAACCGGCGTGACGCCCCATCACTTCCATCACCATAATCCGCTCGTGACTGGCGGCGGTTGTTTGCAAACGATCGAGCGCTTCGGTTCCACATTCGACGGCGCTGTCGAAGCCAAAAGTGAACGCCGTCGCCGAAAGGTCGTTGTCGATCGTTTTGGGGACGCCGACGACCGGCAGACCATATTCATGAAACTGCTGCGCGACGGCCAGCGAACCATCGCCGCCGATGCAAATCAACCCAGAGAGCGAAAGCTGGTCAAAAGTGCCTTTGACCTTTTTCATCAGTTGAGGGCAAAGTTCGACGCGATCGTTCACGCCGACAGTCGCGGCGAAACGGCCCTTGTTGGTCGATCCCAGGATGGTGCCGCCGCGGCTCAGGATGCCGCGCGTGTTTTCATCGTTCAGCGGCACGTATTGAACTGGATCGACCAGACCTTCGTAGCCCTTGAGGAACCCGATGGTGTCAAACCCAAGTCGATTGGCGGTTTTGACCGCTCCCCGAATGACGGCGTTGAGTCCCGGGCAATCGCCGCCCGAGGTGAGAATTCCGATTCGCTTCGCCTTGCTTGCCATCAGGTTTTCGCTCGCCTTCTCGTTCGCACAAATTCAGGGTGGGGGCCGCTGTGCAAATGTAGGCTGCGATTTGTAGAAAATCCGATAACTTTTCTGACTACCGAGAATGGCGGCGCGGTTATTCCGGTTTTGAGGAAGATGTCGGGCGCCGCTCGAAAATCGATCCCAACCCGAGTCGTCCAATCAGGTAAATCGCTCGCACCGCTTCGCGCCAATTGATTTTCGAGTAGCCCCGTTCGCGCTCGACAAAGACATACGGGACCTCTTGAAACGTCGCTCCTTGCAAGCGAAGTCGCCACAAGATTTCTTCGAAGAAGGAGTATCCCTTGGAGACAATCGAGTCAAAGTCCAGCTTCCGGAGCGTCGCGACGCGATAACAGCGAAACGATCCGCTGCAATCATGAATTGGTAGACGCATCAGCACGCGCGTGTACAGATTAATACAGCGACTCATGATGCGGCGATGCAGCGGCCAACCTTCGACTCCGCCCCCGGCGATGTAGCGAGAGCCGACGATAATGTCGGCGTCGGTCGACTGCGTGGCCGCGAGCAGGTCCACAATTTTTTTGGGAGTATGACTAAAATCGGCGTCGAGATTGACCAGCAGATCGTAGTTCTGTTCGATTCCATATTTCATCGCGGCCACAATCGCGGTGCCAAGGCCGGCGCCGCGCGATCGATGCAGAGAGCGAAATCGCGGTTGTTCGACCGAGAATTGTTGGCACCACTGGCCGGTTCCATCGGGGGAGTCGTCGTCGACAACCAAGATGTCGGCGTCGGGAACGGCCGACATAATCTCGGCGACCAAGAGCGGCAGATTATCGATCTCGTTGAATGTAGCGACCGCAATCAACACGGTTGGCGCCGATTCGCGGTCTGAGGACATACGGAGGAAGAACCTAGGGGATGAAATTTGGCCCGCTAGTCACGGGAGATAGGCCCGTATAATAGCTGGAATCCCCCGTCCTGTTTACTGGCCTCCCAGGTTCTATGTCTGCGACGACCGACCGTTTTTCGCTCGAAAGCCCCTACAATCGCGACTTTTGGCTGAGTTATTTCGCCAATTTGGCGTTGATTATCGGTATGAGCAGCCTGTTTCGGTACGCCGACTTTATTTCGTATCTCGGCGGGGGACCGTATCAACTGGGGTTGGTGACCGGCTGTGGGATGACCGGCGGTCTGCTGGGACGGTTTCTGCAAGGTCGCCTGATCGATCGACTGGGGCCGCGGATGGTTTGGCTCAGTTCGTTGCTGGCGCTCGGTCTGTTTATTGCGTTAAATTTGACGGTCGAGCGACTCGATTCGGCTTGGATTTATCTGTTGCGAATCGGGATGATGATTAGCCTGGCCGGAGCGTTTGGCGCAGCGTTGACCTCGGTTTCGCTGAAATCGCCGCCGGGGCGAACGGCGGAGATGGTCGGCGTGTTGGGGTCGTCGGGGTTCATCGGCTTGGCGATTGGACCGGTGATCGGCGACTGGATCTTTCGGGGAGATGAAATCACCTTTGTTCAGGTGCGTGCGATGTTTTTGCTGGCGGCGTCGATGATGGGCGTCTCCATGGCGCTCGCCTATCTGGCGACACGTCGTGACCTGCGTGCGCCGCATCACGATCATCCTTCGGCGTTGCGGCTGGTGCGTCAGTATCATCCTGGGTGGTTGCTGTTGATCGGCGTCGTGGTGGGCGCCGGAGTCTTGTTTCCGCAAGTCTTTGTGCGCAGCTTCACCGAATCCTTGAACATCAATCAAATACGCTTCTTCTTTCTCGCCTATGCGTTGACGGCGTTTTCGGTGCGGATTGCGACGCGTCAATTTACCGATCAATACGGAGTAAAGAACACGGTCATTCTCGGTATGATTTGCTTGACCGCGTCGATGCTGGCTTATCTGCCGGTTCGCGAAGCTTGGATGTTGCCGCTACCAGCCATCTTTGGAGGAGCGGCGCACGCATTTCTCTTTCCGGCGGTCGTCGCTGGCGGATCGACCGCATTTCCGCGGCGGTATCGCGGGACCGGCACCAATTTGATGTTGGCTTCACTCGACTTTGGATCGCTCGTTGGCTTTCCGTTGGAGGGAGCGATTGTCACCCAAGCCGAAGAGCTGGGATGGCCCGGCTACCCGACGATGTTCATCATCTTGGCGAGCGTCTTTGCGGTGGTCACGCTTTTGTATGGAGCGTTTGGCGCAAAAGAGGTCGGCGAAGAGTATTTCGACCAGGCGAAGTCCGAATCGCCGCCGCCGATGGATCCGGCGGAGCCCTCAAGTTCCGGCGATATTGATCAAGCCGATCGTGAAGCGACAAGCTGTCGGTAGTAGTCGATCGACATTTGCAGCCCGGTCTCGAAGTCGATCTCGACTTCGTAGTTAAGTAACGTGCGGGCCAGCGTGTTATCGGCCATGCTGTCGCGGACATCGCCCACTCGAGGAGGATCATGCTGCGGCTGAACGTTGGTGCCCAGTTCGCGATTGAGCAGTTCGATCAAGCGCAACAGCGACGTGCTGCGCCCGTTGGCGACATTGATGATACGACCAGCGACTCCGGCGGCGTCGGCGGCGGCCAAGTTTGCGAGTGCGACATTTTTCACAAAAGTGAAGTCGCGCGATTGTTCGCCGTCTCCGTAAATCACCGGGCGATCCCCTTGCAGCAGCAACGTGATAAAGATCGGGATCACCGCCGAGTAGGGGCTGTCAGGATCTTGCCGCGGACCAAAGACGTTGAAGTAACGCAGGCCGACCGTCTCGATGCCGTAGGTGTGATAGAAGGCTTGCAGGTAATACTCGGCCGCCAACTTGGCGGCGGCGTAAGGGGAAAGCGGATTCGGCAGATCGGTCTCACGTTTGGCCAACGTGGGAGCATCGCCGTAAGCGCTGCTGGACGCGGCGTAGATCACGCGGCGCACGTCGGCTTGTCGCGCTTCGTTCAACAGATTGACGGTCGCGGTGACGCAGTGAGCATGCGTATCAAGCGGACGTTCCACGCTGAGCGGCACCGATGCGAGAGCCGCTTGATGAAAGATCACGTCAATCCCGCGCACCGCGTCGGCCACGACTGCGCTGTCGGTCAGGCAGCCTTCAACAAACTCGATCTGCTTGGCGACATGGTCTAGATTGGAGCGTTTGCCGGTGCTCAGGTTATCGATCACACGCACTTTGTCGCCGCGCGCGACCAAGGCTTCGACGATGTGCGAACCAATAAAACCTGCGCCGCCGGTGACAAGATACTTGGCCATATTTCCGCTGCTTTGACGCTTGAAAGGGGAAAGGAGCGGCCAAGTCGACGGTTAATTCAACTTGGCGTTCATCGCGACCGCCGCTTCGATGCGACCGCCGATCGAGGCGATTCGTTTCGCGGCGGAAGTCACGTCATCTTTTGTGGCGCGCCCCAAACAGGCCGTCAAGTAGATCGACTGGCACAAGACGCCATAGAGTTCGGTAGAAACGGCGCCTGGATGCTCGCCGACCAGGATGATCAAGGGCCAGATCTCGCTCAAATCGCGCCAGACCGCCTGTGCCGACTCCAGATCGCTACGCGATACCGTGTAGAGACTACGTCCTGCAGGCAAAAAGTCAACTTCTCCGCAGCGAAGTCCGACAACACGCTCGGTCCATTTCGTTTCGCGGCGGATTACCTCGTAAAAACCAAGCGAATCACGCATTCCGAGCCGGTGAGAAAGCTGCTTGCCGTGCACGTCGCCGTCAATGATCAGGACGCGGCGATTTTCACGTGCGGCCGTCAGCGCTGTGTGAAACCCGGCCTGATGGGCGTCGTCGCCGCCGTCAGCGGAAAGAAACAAGGTGGATGTTGGATTCGAGGAAACTTGCGCAAGTCGCTCATATCGTTCGCTGATTCGCGCGTCTTGCAATTCGGCCATCGTTTGTTCTTCGTACGAGACGAGATGGGGCCGAGGAATTGCCGACTTGAAGGTTCGCAGCAGCGAAGGGGGTTCGGATGGTTCGAGCGGCGTTTGGGGGACTTGCGGCTCCGGCTCGACCGGTTGCGGCGTTTGTTCTTCTGCGATTGGGGGCGGATCCGCAACGACGCGCGCCGATTCAGATTTCGCTTTTTCCTCTGCTCTTAATCGTACGATCTCGGCCAAGTCGCGCTGATGGCTGTCGATCGTCTGGCGCGCCTCGGCCAGGGCTGCGTTTAACTCGGCTTCTTTGCGTGCGAATTGCTCGGCTTGTTCGGTTAGCTCGGCGCTCAGGCTGGCGCGCAACGCTTGTTCGTCGACGGTCGGCGTCGCTTGAATCGCCTGCTGGATCTGCTGTAGCTCCGCTTCTTTCCGTTCCAACTGCAGGGAGAGAGCGGCCGCTTCGTCCACCAAGTGCTGATGCGACTCACCCAACTCGTCCAGCCGCTTTGTCAGCTGCGCCTGATCCTGCAGGAAGCGGGCTTCGTCGGCTTGGCGAAGACGCGTCGACTCGGCGAGATGCGCTTCAAGCTCCGCATCCAGTTCGGCTCGCAGTTGGTCATGCGAGGCCGAATCGGTTTGATGCGCCTGAAGCTGCGATTGCAATTGGGCGAGTTGCTGCTCAAGCCGCCGCTTTTCGGCATCCAGCTCGGTTTCCAACTGCTGACGCTGACTGGCGAGCGCTTGCTCGCGGGCGGCCACTTGCTGCTCGTACTCGGCCCGCAATCGCTGTTCGGTCTCGGCGACCGCTTGATCAACCGCGGTGGCGACTTCGCGAACCGCATCGAGTTGCCCTGCCGTATTGTTGATCGTCGGCATCGCCGCAGGGGCGGCGCCCTGCGACTGCAAACGTTTCAACGCGTCGAGCATTTTCGACATAGGACCAACTTTCGGCTAATCAGGCATGTTCGCGGCGAAGCGAACTGAAGAGCCGGCGAAATTCGCGGCGACGGCTGCGAGTCGGCGCGGTTTCGGCCGCGGGATCTTCAATGATCAAAATGTCACGATCATCCGCAGGGGGCGGCGCCGTGGCCGTTTCGAGGACTTCGGCAGTCTCGCGCAGGTGTCGCGACACGATCTCTTCATCGCGGGCATACGGCGGCATCACCACATCCACCGAAGCGACCGAATCATGATTCGACTCGACCAACATCGGCATCGGCTCCAACAGCGATGCGATTTCCACTCCCTCTTTGCTCTGGACCTGTTTCAGCGAGCCACGAGCTTCGCTGAGACTCGCGTAGCGATCCAGAATGATCTCTTCATTGGCGAACGATTCGTCAAACGGATCTTTGACGGCGCTGATGAACTCCAGTTCCGCTTCTGGCTTGAAGGGGGACTCGGGGTTGAAGTCCAGCTCCGCGGCGTTCATTCGCAGCGTCGCGGCCGAGTCGGCGTCCATCTCGCCCCGCTTTTGCTTGGGAGGCTCCATGATCCGCGACGGGAATTTCACCGAATGGGGCATCTCTCCTTCTTCCTCCAACGAGCCGAACTCCAGGACGCCGCTGTCGCCGCTCGGCGCCGAGAACTCTTCTTGGCTGGTCGTCCATGGTCCCGGCATTTGTTGCAGATCGGCCCAAGCTTCTTGGATGCCGCTGGCGTCGACTTGCTTGTGCGATCCGAGCGAAGCCAAGACAAGCACATGGTCGCAGAGCTGGTTAATCAAACGAGGAACGCCGCCGGTTACTTGGCTGATCGAGTCGATCGCGCTGTCCGAGAAGAGAGATCGCTGGGCGCCAGATTCTTCCAACTGAAAGCGGACGAACTCGGAGGTCTCGGCCTTCGAGAAGGTTTCGAGATAGCAGCGACCTGCGATTCGTTGATTGAACGAAGCAAGTCGCGGCGACGCAAAACGCTCTTCCAGCGTCAGTCCGCCGGCAAGCACCATCCCGACCAGCGAATTCCCTTGCGACGAGATATTCGTCAGCAGGCGAAGTTCGTCCAGCAAACGGGTCGGCAAAGTATCGGCTTCATCGATGAAAACCAGCAGACCCTGGCGATCGTCATGCGACGAACGCAGAAAGTCGACCAGCGACAATCGCAGCTCCCCTTCTTCCAGCCCGCGATAGGGGAGACCTAACTCATAGAGCAGCGCCTGCAGCAGAGCGCGGCGCGAACAGACGCGACCACACTGCAAGAACGAGATGTGTCGCTCGGCTTTCAAGTCTTCCGCCAGAACTTTCAGCAGCAGTGACTTGCCCAAGCCGGGGCCGCCGATGAGCAGCGCCGGACCTTCGCCACGATGCAGACAGCGGCGTAGCGTACTGCGCGAGGATTCGGCGGCCGCAGAGGGAAAATAGTAGGGGGCGTCGGCGGCTGCTGGAAAGGGGCGCCGCGTTAGCTGATAAAACGATTCGTACATTGCGTATTCTTCCTAGGCTGTGCAGGCTTCCGTCCGAGACTGCAAGCCGAGTAGTCAAAGTGATTTGCGCTGCGCGGGGTGCATTTCAACCATCGGCAAAAATGGGGGAAGATCTCCACCGGGACCGCGGCGGATTCCGAATGCTGACCGTTAATGCGCAAACTTCCAAATTTGATTTTGAGCGTTATAAAGCGCCGTGAATGGTTCGTGCGTAAATGTCCGTGTGAAGTCGGGGTCTACCAACAGAGCGACCAGGATCAAGCCGACCAGCGCCACCAGCGCGTATTCGCTAGCGACAATCGCAAAGCGGGCGGCGACGCGCGTCACCGTTCGTTTGCGGGGAATCGCCGGTCCGCCGGATAGCGGCAACTCGGCCGCGATCGAAACGCCTGCTGCTGCGGCGATCTCTTGGGGGCTGACCAGGATCGCTTCTTGTTCGGCGGTCGGAACGCAAAGGGCCGCGAAACCACCCAACAGCGTCGCGATCGCCAGCAACATGCCGATTCGCACCAAGGGGAAGTCGCCGCCGATCATCCCCGCAACGCGAGGCGACTTGTCGGTCTCTACACGGATCGACGTATAAAAGCGATGTCCATCGGCTGCGATCTGATGTTTGCCGCCGACTGCTTGCAGCGACGAATTCGCTTGCTGCACCGCCTGTTTCAAGCGTTCATGTTCAGACTTGAGTTTCGCCACGTCGACCGGGGGCAATTGCGCCGGAGCGACCGAAGGGGGAGGATCCGCGAACTGCGGCACTTGTTGCAGCTGTGCCTGAAGCCCGGCGATTTTTGCTTGGACGTTAATTACCATCGGATGCGCTTCGGTCCGTTGCGATAGCAGCGCGGCCAATTCACCTTCCTGGTCAGCGATCTGCCGTCGCAGTTCTCGCCACTGTGCGTTCTCTTCAATCTCCGGCGCAGTCACGCTGACAAACGGCTGTCTGCCGGCAAGCGTATCGCCGTGCTGTTCGACAAAAGCATCCAGCTGCTGCTGCGATTCTTGCAAAGTGCTGCGCGCGGTTTGATGGAGTTGGATCGCCGCGTCGCCGATTCGATTCGCCTGGTCATCGGCGTGCTGATCGATTTCACGTTGGTACATCTCGCCGACCTTGCTGGCCAGTTGAAGCGCTTCTCCGGCAGAGGGGGCGGTGGTCAGGATCGAAACATCGGCCTGATGGCCGAGCCGCCGCGCGACAATTTCAATCCGAATTTGCTCACGCAGCGTGTCCACGTTGGCCCGCTGCGCCGCCGTCAGAGGAAGTTGCTCGGCGATCGACAACAAAGCGGTGTCTGAGAGCGTATTGACTTTCGCTTCCTGCGCGACGCTGATCAAAGACGTTTCGTCCGGCAGATCGGCCGAGACCAGCATGCCCAGCTGCGCGACGACCGATTCGACCGGGGTTCGACAGAAATAGAGTCCAAACGCGACGACGGCCAGCGCCGTAACGATGAACGCATAGGCGCGACTCGCAGCGCTAGATCGCGACTGATGCGTTGTCGAGTCTTCCACTTTCCACTCCTCCATGGGGCCGGCGGATGCTAGCTGTCCATGCCAACAGTTTTCCGTTGTCTTATTCATCGGCGCCCAAAGAGCGGCGCTCCATCCGAATCGCCTAGTTCGCACGCGGAAATCTACGGGGTAAAATAAACAACTTCGAATGGATTACCCCAGCGGGAGACGCGCCTTGTTCAAGCGGAAGATCTGCGGAATCACGACGGTCGAAGACGCTACAGCGATGATCGCCGCCGGCGCCGATGCGCTGGGGCTCAATTTCTATCGGCAGAGCAAACGCTATCTCACGTCTGAGGTCGCCGCTGACGTGCGCGAAGCAGTTTCGGCCGACGCCGCCGCGATTGGTTTATTTGTGAACGCAGATGTTGTGGATGTCGTCGCAACCGCCAAGCGGCTGGCGCTCGATTGGATTCAACTGCATGGCGATGAATCTCCTGACTACCTTGCGCGGCTCCGACATCTCGGTGCACCGCCGGTGCTGAAGGCGTTTCGCTGCGGCCCCCATTGGCGAAAGGAAATGATTGAGTTCCTGTCGCGATGCGCGGCGCGTGACTGTTCGCCGGCCGCTGTCTTGGTCGACGGATTTCAACAAGACGCCTACGGGGGAACAGGCCATACGGCTGACTGGAAATCGCTGACCGGCTGGAGTAAATGGCTGACGATCGAGCATCTGGTCCTGGCAGGGGGGCTGACTCCCGACAATGTCGCTGCTGCGATCGCAGCGGTTCAGCCAAGCGCAGTAGATACGGCCAGCGGGGTCGAGATTGAGCCGGGGAGGAAAGATAGTTCGCTGGCGACGCGATTCTGTGCAAACGCCAAAGCGGCGATGGGCGTGTAAAAGCCCTGTAAAACCCGCTTTTGCTAGCGTTCGGGCATTTACGGATTTACCGATTATGGGCTACATTAACGGTTCCCTGGTAGCCGGGTAGAAAGGCCCCGTTGCGCTTTCCGCTAGAAATGCGGTGTAACGGAGATCGCCAAATCTGATTTTCCAATTCATTGAAGGAGTACTCTCCGTGTCGCAAGTTGAAAAGCTCCCCTACAAAGTCAAAGACATTAGCTTAGCCGCGTGGGGGCGGAAAGAGATTCAACTGGCTGAGGTTGAAATGCCCGGCTTGATGACTCTCCGCGAACGGTATGGCAAGGACAAGCCGCTGAAGGGCGCCCGCATCGCTGGTTGCCTTCACATGACGGTCCAGACTGCGGTCTTGATCGAAACGCTGATCGAACTGGGCGCCGAGGTGACCTGGAGCAGCTGTAACATCTTCTCGACCCAAGATCACGCCGCCGCCGCCGTCGCCGAACGCGGCGTGCCGGTCTATGCCTGGAAGGGCGAAACCGACGAAGAGTTTGATTGGTGCATCGACCAGACGATCATCTTCCCTGACGGCAAGCCGTTGAACATGATCCTGGATGACGGTGGCGACTTGACCGTCATGGTTCATGAAAAATACCCGGAACTCTGCGAAGGCATCCGCGGTCTTTCGGAAGAGACCACCACAGGCGTCCACCGTCTGTATCAGATGTTCAAAAAGGGCGAGCTGAAAATGCCCGCGATCAACGTCAACGACTCGGTCACCAAGAGCAAGTTTGACAACTTGTATGGTTGCCGCGAATCGCTGGCCGACGGCATCAAACGCGCCACCGACATTATGGTCGCCGGCAAAGTGGTTGTTGTTTGCGGTTACGGCGACGTCGGCAAGGGTTGTGCCCAGTCGATGCGTGGTTTCGGCGCTCGCGTCATCATCACCGAAGTCGATCCGATCATCGCGCTGCAAGCGGCGATGGAAGGCTACGAAGTCACCACGGTCGAAGATTGCGTTGGCTACGCTGACATCTTTGTCACCACGACGGGCAACCGGGACATCATCACCGGCGCTCACATGGAGCAGATGAAGAACGACGCGATCGTCTGCAATATCGGTCACTTCGATCTCGAGATCGACATGGCCTATCTGACGAAGACTCCAGGCATTTCTCGCGATACGATCAAGAGCGACGCCGTTCCGGGTGGCCCGCTAGATCGCTTCACGTTTGCCGATGGTCACTCGATCCTGGTTCTGGCCGAAGGCCGCCTGGTCAACTTGGGCTGCGCCACGGGGCACCCGTCGTTCGTCATGTCGAGCTCGTTCACCAACCAGGTGATCGCTCAGCTCGAATTGTGGCGGAACTCCGACGAATACCCGATCGGCGTGCACGTCTTGCCGAAGCATTTGGACGAAGAAGTCGCCCGGTTGCACCTCGACAAGTTAGGCGTGAAGATGACCAAGCTGACGCCGGTTCAAGCCGAATACATTGGCGTGCCGGTCGATGGTCCGTTCAAGCCGGATCACTACCGCTACTAAACCGAATGATCGACTTATCGCGAGACGAGTTGACCTGAGATACGCTTGGGGGCTGCGACGGAATGGTCGCGGCCCCCTTTTGTTTTATTTGCACGTCAAGAGTAAGCATCGAATGCCACAGATTCAAGCAATTCGCGGACTCCGTTACGACCTGGGCCATGTCGGCTCGCTCAGCGATGTGGTCGCGCCGCCGTACGATGTGATCGGTACGGAGCTTCAAGAGGAGCTGTACAAAAAGCATCCCGCCAATACGGTGCGTTTGATCTTAAATCGCGAAGAGCCCGGCGATGATGAGACCCACAATCGCTATTCTCGGGCAGCCCGGTTACTGAAAGATTGGACTCGCGAAGGGATCCTTTCGCAGGAATCCGACCCCGCGATTTACGTCTACCATCAAGAGTTTGAAGCTGAAGGGACGCACTACGTTCGCCGTGGATTCATGGCCGGCGTTCAATTGGTTCGTTTCGGTGAAGGGAACATCTACCCGCACGAGGAGACCCATTCTTCCGCCAAGGCCGATCGCCTGAAGTTGTTCAATGCGACCAAAACCAATTTGAGCCAGATCTTTGGACTCTACCCCGATCCGACCAACAAAACGCAAAGACTGCTGGACGACTACGTGATCGACAAGACTCCGTTGGTCGCGACCGATCACTTGGGAGTCGTTCACCGCTTGTGGCCGATTTCCGATTTGTCGTTGATCTCTGAAGTTAGCTCTGCAATCGCCGCCGCGCCGATGTATGTCGCTGACGGACATCACCGCTACGAGACGGCCTGCAATTACAAGGATCAATTGGCCGAGTCGGGTGAACTGACTCCGGTTCACCCGGCCAATTACGTCATGACGATGCTGGTCAGCATGAGCGACGAGGGAATGATCGTCTTGCCGACGCATCGTCTCTTCCGTGGTTTGCCGGCGATAAAGTCGGACGACCTGATCGCCAAGCTGGGCAAATACTTTGACGTCGCCATTGTCGGGCAAGGCGCCGATCTGGCCGACACGATCTGGACCGACATCGCCACCGGCGACGAGCAGGGGAAGATCGGATTCTATTGCCCCGTGGATGATACTTGGGTGATGGCCAACTTCAATGAAGAGGGTCAGGCGAAAATGGCCGAGATCGCCGCCGAGCATAGCGGCGACTGGCAAGCGCTCGGCGTATCGATCCTGCATCGCTTGGTGATGGAAACGTTGCTAGGCGCCAAAGAACTGCCGAAGGCCAACTATGTCCACTTGGTCAGCGAAGTGGTGGAAGGAATCCAGCAGGGCGACCCCGAGAACGGCGGCCAACCCTATCCGTTAGCCGCGATCGTGATGCCGGCGACCATCGACCACATTCGCACCATCAGCGAACATGGCGAACGGATGCCCGCCAAGAGCACCTACTTCTATCCCAAGCTGCTCAGCGGGTTGGTCTTCAATCCGCTGAGCTGAATCCCCGCTTGAGCCTGTGTGCCGCGGGCGGCTAGGTAGAGCCATCCTTGTTTTAGTTCACACGGCTCACAGAGCCGTGGCACGTGAAGCCTGGTTTGCGCCGCCGTCTCACCAATCGTTACCGTTTCACGTGAAACAGTGCTCCCACCAAAGGGCGTTTCGGACAATCGTTCGGAACGCCCTTTTTGCGTAGTTTGGGTGTTTCACGTGAAACAGGCGAAATTTGGCCGCTGTTGCGTTTCACGTGAAACATGCCGATTTCGGTTTTTCTCGGGGGAAATGACATTCCTCGTTTTCGCGCTTCCTCGCTAGAATCCCTACCCCGCACGACATCATCCGAAGTCGTGCGCCCCCAGGACAAGGCGAACCGTGGCTCGAATCATCTGCATCGCAAATCAAAAGGGAGGCGTCGGCAAGACGACCACGGCTATCAATCTAGCCGTTGCGCTGGCCAAGGCCGCCCAGCGCACGTTGCTGATCGATCTCGACCCGCAGTGCAATGCGACCACCGGATTGGACCTGGCGCCGACCGACCGACATCCGCTGGTATTGCAGCAATCGCTCCGCGAGGCGATTCAAACCACGGCGATTGAAGGTTTGGATTTGTTGCCCGGCAGTCGCAGCTTTCAGGATGTTGAGACTCTGGCCTCCGACGATCAGCCGCAGCCCCAGGCCGCCGTCCTCCAGTCGCACCTTGAGCGCGGCATGGCGGGCTACGACTTTGTGTTGATTGACTGTCCGCCGTCGGTCGGAAAGCTGACGCAAACGGCGTTGGCCGCGTCGACCGAAGTGCTGATGCCGATCCAGTGCGAGTATTTCGCGATGGAAGGGCTGACGCAGATGATCCAGGTCATTCGCGGAGTGATGCAGCAGAAGCCCGATCGCCTGGCGTTCGGCGGGATCGTGCTGACCATGCACGATCCCCGATTAGAGTTAACCGCCGAGGTCGAGGAAGAGGTCCGCGACTTCTTTGGCGAAGTAGTGTTTGACACCGTGGTGCCGCGGGATGTCCTCGTCAGCGAGGCTCCCAGCCACGGTCGTTCTGTGATTGATCATGCGCCCCGCTCACGAGGAGCGCGCGCTTACATTGAACTATGCATGGAGGTACTCGAGCGTGACTAAGCAAAAACGTCTGGGACGTGGATTGGCGGCGCTGTTAGGCGGGCCGATGGATGAAACCGGCGGCATGATCGACGCGCCCATCGAAGCCGGCTCACCCCGGGTCTTCAACCCGGATGACCGCGACGCCGATCAGCACGACGAACCGCTCGCCAGCACGGCGCCGACCTCCGAAGAGTTCGTTGGCGAACGGCTGATCAAGCTGCCGGTCGAGGAGATCGAAGCGAACCCCTACCAGCCGCGGCAAGAGTTCAACGACGACGAGATCGCCGAGCTAGCACAAAGCCTTCAACAGCACGACATGCTGCAGCCGATCGCCGTTCGTCAGGTCGACGGGCGCTATCAGCTGATCTCTGGCGAACGCCGTCTGCGCGCGGCGATAGTCGCCGGCTGGGATCATGTGCCGGTTCGCGTCTTTGAAGCGGACGATCAAACCGTCGCCGAATTGGCGATCGTCGAGAACTTGCAGCGGAAAGATCTAAACGCGATTGAAAAAGCGATGTCGTTCGAGCGTTATATGCACGAGAACGGTTGCTCGCAAAGCGAGCTGGCCGAGCGGATCGGCGTCGATCGTTCGACCGTCGCCAACCTGGTGCGTCTGTTGGAACTGCCCGAGCCGGTGATGACCGCCGTGATGACGGGAGAGCTGTCCGCTGGGCATGCGCGGGCCTTGTTGCCGTTGGGCGAAGAAGGAATTCAGGTTGAATTCGCCCGTCGGATCTTCGACGAAGGTTGGAGCGTTCGCGCCGCCGAAGAAGCGGTGCAGGATTATATCCACGCTGAAGATGGCCCCGCGACGATCAAGACGCCCTCCAAAAAAGGGCGAACCGCGAGCGACCAGGTCGCGTCCTTAGAACAGGAATTTCGCATGGCCCTGGGAACCAAAGTTGACATCAAACAGACGGCCCGGGGAGGAAAGATCGTCCTGCATTTCAAGGGAAATGAAGAATTCGATCGTTTGCGAGACTATCTGATCGGCGGCCAAGTCGAACTTCGCAAGGCGGGCTAAAATTTTGCCCCTCTTGTGAATGAATGTATAGTACAGGTATCATTGTCAGGTCCCCGCTCGGCGGATAAGATCGGGGACGAAGTTCGGGGTGTGGCGCAGCCTGGCTAGCGCATCTGCTTTGGGAGCAGAGGGTCGCAGGTTCGAATCCTGTCACCCCGACTTGCCGTAGGCAAGTAGAGAGTAGAGGGGAGAAAGTAGAGCAGGAGAGCGAGCAGTTCTCGACTTGGTTTGGTTGGCTTTGACCAAATTCTGCCGCTCCATTTTCTCTTCCTCTACTCGGTCTACTGCTCTCCTTTCTACTCACTTCTTCCGAGTAGCCAAGTGACGTTTCAGTTCGAGAAACTCCACGTCTATCAAAAAGCAATCGACTTCGCCGACAACATATGTTCGGCTACAGAGAATTTCGCCCGCGGCTACGGCTTTCTCGTCGACCAACTCAACCGCGCCGCCCTCTCAATCTCGGCCAACATCGCCGAAGGAAATGGCCGATTCACCAAAGCCGACCGAAAGAATTTCTTCATCATCGCCCGCGGCTCGGCCCAGGAATGCGTTCCGCTTTTGGAATTGTCGCGGCGTAGAAACCTTATCAATGACGCCAAACACGAGGAACTGAAAGGCAAGCTGGAAGAAATCGCCAAGATGTTATCAGGGCTGATCAATGGCCTGGAGAACCGCGCCGTCGGTGAGAGATAGCGAATCGATGTTCGCTTTCTGCCGATCGCCAACCGACTTGGCGATCGGGAATGTTTTTAGAATCGTCCGCCGCTCGACTACTTCACTCGTTTCCAAACATGCATCCATTGCCCGCTGTTCGGAGCGGTTTCAAATTTTGCGGGCCGATCTTTGCCGGGTTGAGCAAAGATCACGCGGAACTCATCTCCCTCGAGTTCGTAGATCCCTAGGCAAGTCTTTCCCTTGTCCTCGTTCGTCGAGTTCGTTGCGTCGATCGTCTTGAGATCATGCTCCACGCCCAGCTTTTGCGTTCCCTCAATCTTGCCGATCTCGGCCAAATGGATGGTGTAATGGTCTCCCTTGATTTCCAACTTGCCATCTTTGAGTTCGGCTTGGGAAAGCACATTGCCATCGGCTTCGCCGCCGCTCAGTTGCCACGCGCCTTGCAGCGCGTCGCCATTGGGCGCGACGTCGGCCTGGGGCGTTTCTTCACAGAATAGCGCACTGGCGGCCAATAGCATCAAAATCTGGAATCCCATAGTTGTCTCCTGCAGTTTGCGAAGGGGGTGTCTGTTCTCGTAGAAGCTTAGATCCCCGTTATCTCGCCGCTGGATAATCCGGCTCTTCCAGAGAAGTTGTGGCGAAGCTGCTAGCGGTTGCAACGGCAAATTGGATTGAGTTTGACGCTGGCATTGCGTTGACCCGCAACGGCGGTGAATCTTTCATTCTTTGCAATCACATTTGGCGCTCTGGGCATTCCAACGATTTAGCGATTGATGCCCAACAGAGACATTGCCTGTCACAAATCGGCGGTCTCCAACGTTCTTGATTTAGAACGAAACCAGGCCGCGTCGCTTGGGTAGCGAAACAGCGAACATCGGGAGGCAAACACCATGCGATCATTCTGCTTTATCGGGATCGGCGTCGTTCTCGGAATTGCCGGTGTGACGTTGGCGCACCGTCATCAAGATGGAGAGTCGGTGCGGGTCATCTCTGACCAAGAGATCAAGGAAAAATTGGACGGAAATAACGCGATGGTGACGGCGGTGGAAGTGACGCTGGGACCAGGTCAGGCCGGCGTTTCGCATCGGCATCCCGGACCGGGGTTTGTTTATGTACTGGAGGGCGAATATGAGTTGGGGATTGATGACCAGCCGACGAAGGTGCTGAAAGCAGGCGAAACATTTTACGAACCGACCGGCTGTCTGCATCGAGTCACCAAGAACCCCTCCATCAAGCAATCGACGCGCCTGATTGCGTTTGTGCTGCACCCGCGAAATATTCAGGAGATTTCCGTTCCAGAAACAGCGAAAGTGAAGAATTCAGACGCTGGTCAAACGCACGACTTGCGCGATTAGAGAAGCACATCCCCGGGCCATCGCCGGAGACCGGAAGCATCCTTTCATGAATGCCAATCTGAACGAATTAAGGCCGCGAATGATGTCCGTCGCTTACCGAATGCTTGGGAGCGTGGCGGATGCCGAGGACGCGGTGCAAGATGCATTTCTGCGACTACAAGTCGCCGGAGAGGTCCTTTCGCCGGAAGGGTTCTTGGTCAAAACGACCACACGGCGGTGCATCGACAAACTACGGGCTGATCGGCGGCGCAAGCAGTACGTTGGTCCCTGGGTTCCTGAGCCTGTCGACACCAAGCAGGGAAGATTAAATACGGTGTTATCTGAATCGCTGACGCAGGCGTTCTTGCTGATGTTGGAACGTCTCTCACCGGAAGAGCGGGCCGCATTCCTGCTACGAACAGTCTTTGACTACAAGTATGCCGAGATCGCCGAGATCTTAGGAAAATCAGAGGTGCATGTCCGGCAGATCGTCAGTCGTGCTAAGTCTCGATTGGAACGGGATAAATTGCGTTTCCAGCCTTCGCCGCGCGAAGCCGAAGGGTTGGCGGAGCGGTTTCTCACCGCTTGTCAATTGGGCGATATGAGTATTGTCGAGAAACTGTTTGCTGAGGAAGCGGAGATCCATTCAGACGGAGGAGGAAAAGTCTCCGCCGCGCGCGTTGTGGTTCGCGGCCGCAATCGTGCAGCCCGATTTCTTGTCGGTTTATTTCGAAAGCGGCAGCGAGACAGCCAGATGCGCAATGTCACCGTGAACGGTGAGCCCGGCGTGGTTTTCATTTCCGACGGAGCCGTAATCCAGGTCGTGTCGCTTTGTATAAGAGACGAAGTCCAGGCCGTTTTCATGACCAACAACCCAGACAAATTATCCCGCTGGTCGTTAGCGGCGATTGATTAGGACTTGTATTCCAAGATTGTTACAAAAAAGGAGATTGAACATGAAGATCGTCGTGATCGGCGGTACGGGGCTCATCGGTACCAAGCTGGTGCAAAACCTGCGGCAAGGGGGGCATGAAGTCGTGGCCGCGTCTCCCTCATCCGGTGTTAATACGCTCACCGGCGAAGGTCTGACGGCAGCGCTTCAAGGAGCGGAAGTGGTTGTTGATGTAGCGAATTCACCGTCGTTCGAGGACAACGCGGTGATGAAATTCTTTGAGACGTCCGGGAAGAATCTCCTGACGGCCGAAGCGATCGCTGGCGTGCGACACCATGTGGCGCTGTCGGTGGTCGGAACGGAACGCTTGTTGGCGAGCGGTTACTTTCGTGCAAAATTGGCGCAGGAAAACTTGATCCAAGCCTCCGGTATTCCCTACACGATTGTTCGCGCTACGCAATTCTTCGAGTTCGTCGGCGCTATCGCCGAATCGGGCGCCGATGGGGAAACGATTCGGCTGCCTCCGGCTATGATGCAGCCTGTCGTATCGGATGATGTGGCTGCTGCGTTGACCAACATTGCAATCGCGGAACCACAGAACGGCATGATCGAACTTGCTGGCCCTGAACCGATTCGGATGGATGAACTCGTGCGGCGATTTCTGAGCTCCAAGCAAGATGCTCGACAGGTAATCGCCGATTCCCAATCCAGCTATTTTGGGACCGAGGTGAACGACCAAAGTCTTACGCCTGGTGACGATCCGCTTCTGGGTCCCACACATTTTGACGATTGGCTGGCTCGCCCCGTCTTACAAGGGTGATGCGGAGAGAAAGGCACGCTTAATTATCACCAGGTCTGGCGCTCCGCGAGTCGCGCAGACCTGAGCGGGCATTTCATCGCCAAAGACCTTCGCATTTTGATCGTCGAAGGTCTTGGAAGCGCCACCTGTTTTCTGGTCGGCGCGATGCCTAGCGCCGTATCTCAGCGAACTGCTTGGTATTTTCCCCGGCGGTTTATGAACCAAAAACTCGCACCCCCTCTCTCAGCGGTCTATAATCTCTGACTGCTATCCCTTCTTTTCACCTCTAGCGCATCGCAGCAGACAAGGCGACAAACGCATGACTTCGTATCTCAAGGCAGTCTTGGTTGGATTTCTAGCGGCGACGATCGCTTTTTCGCCGCAGTTGGTGTTGATGGCCCAAGAAGCGGCTTCTGCGCAAGGGGCGTTGGGTCTGGAATATGTTCCGGACAACGCGGTTGGCGTCGGCTTTCTGCGTGCGGAACCTTTGCTGACCTCGTCAGTCGTGAAAAACTATCCCGTGGAAGTGGCGCAGGCGTTTGGCGCGAAGTACCTCGGTTTCGATCCGATGCGGATCACGTCGATCGTGTTGATTGCGACTCCTCCGACTCCAGAAAAACCGATGCCTGACGTTGTCGCCGTGGTGAAAACATCGGAGACGCTGCAAGGGGAAACCTTTTTCGCCAATATCGGTGAGCTGGTCGATGAGATGGCCGACCAAGAAACGGTGAACGAAGTCTTTGCGGGGTTGAAAGGGAAAGCCTTTTTCACGGAAGCGTACCCGCTCGATTACCTGGCCGCTCATCAACTGGACGAGCATACGTTCCTGCTTGGTTCGCTGACCGCCGTCGCGGAGATCGCAACGAATGGCCCCCATGCGAAGCTCACGCAGCCAGCGCAGATGTTAGCGGACGCCGGCGGTGACGCCGACGCCGTCTTGATGTTCAACGTGGCGCCGGTGCGCGACCAAATCAATGGGATCGTCGCGCAGCAAGAGATTCCGTTTCCGTTCACCGTATACAAGCAGATTCCGGACTCGACCAAGTCGATCACGCTGAGCGGGTATTTTACCAACAAGATGGCCCTGGCGTTGAAAATCGACGCGGTCGACGAGGAAGCTGCTAAAAAGCTGGAATACATGGCTGGCTTCACCATGGGAATGGCTAGGGCGGCGATGCTGGGCGAAGCCCAAAAGCTGGCCGATAGCGAAGACGAGATCGAAGCCGCGATGGGGAAGTATCAAACTCGGATGTCCGAATCGATGCTCGACCTGCTGGAACCCAAGCGAGACGGCAACGCTCTGGTGATCCAGTTTGAGCAAGGCGAGGACAAGATTGCCGCGACCAATGTGGCCATCGTGGGAGTTCTGATCGCGCTGTTATTGCCTGCAGTTCAATCGGCGCGAGACGCAGCGCGGCGCATGGCGTCCTCCAACAATCTGAAGCAAATCGCGTTGGCGATGCACTTTTTTCACGACACCAACGGTAGTTTCCCTCCCCAGGCGATCACCGACAAAGAAGGAAAGAAACTGCTCTCTTGGCGCGTGATGATTCTGCCGTTCCTTGAACAGAACGCGTTGTACGAGCAGTTCCATCTCGATGAACCGTGGGATAGTGAGCACAACATAAAGCTGATCGAACAGATGCCGGCAATTTATCGTAATCCACGCAGCATGGCCCCCGAAGGCTATACGACGTATATGGGATCGTTGGGAAAAGGGATGTTTTTTGAGCAACCCGCCGCGACGCCGGAAGGCAAGCTTTTCGCCAAAGGGATCGGGTTCCGAAACATCACCGATGGAACCTCCAACACCATCATGTGCGTCGAAGCCAACGATGAAGCCGCCGTCGTCTGGACGCAACCGAGCGATCTGGAAGTCGACCTGATGAACGTCTGGAAGAACCTGGGGAAATCGCAACTGGGCGGATTCAACGCCGCCTATTGCGACGGCAGCGTCCGTTTCATCAGCGAGCAAACGGCCGGCAAAACGCTGCAACTGCTTTTCCAGCGGAATGATGGTCAGGTGATACCGCAGTGAATGTAGGTCTGGCCTTGGTCTGATGTTCTTTCGCATCCAATAACAAAGCCCTGCGTCTGAGCTCAGACGCAGGGCTTTGTTGGTTATCTATCAAATATCGCTGTCGCTAGACTAGCTGAATTCAACGTCGCGATTCTTGCCTGGCATCGGCACGGCGTAGCGGCCGTTTTCGTCAGGCATGATCGGGGCCGGGCCGTCGACCGTTAGTTTGTCGACGTTTGGCGCGAACTCATGTTCGCAGTGGAGCATCTGGTCGTAGGTGATTTCCTGACCGGTGTGCGCCGCCATGCGACCCATGCTGGTGACCAGGCTCGCTTCGACGCCGCGGGGGACTTCGTTGTACGGCGTATCCTTAACGATCGCGTCGATGAAGTCGTTCCATTCCAATTGGTACGGGTTTTCTTCTGGTTGCGGCCAGGCCCACGTCACTTCGCGGCGATTTTGGTTTTGGCCGCTGAAGGTGCGAACCTTGCCGGGGGTGTGACCCGAGGTGCTGACAATCGCCGAACCTTTGCTGCCGTGG
The DNA here is from genome assembly GCF_024584705.1 of Blastopirellula sp. J2-11. Taxonomy (GTDB): domain Bacteria; phylum Planctomycetota; class Planctomycetia; order Pirellulales; family Pirellulaceae; genus Blastopirellula. Next base: position 5,152,473 of record NZ_CP097384.1, on the reverse strand, counting down.
ACGGTGCTTGACATGTCATTGCGGCAACCAAGCATCGTGCGACCGTCAAAGAAGAGCTTTGACCCGTCGTCGTAAGTGTACTCGACGGCGTAGGTGTCAAAGTTCTGGTCGATGAAGTCATCGCGATGATGTCGTCCCCCGAGCGCTTGAGCTTTGACCGGCCACGAGTTTTTCATCCACGACGTTTCGTCGATTTGGTGGATGTAGAAGTCGCTGAAGCAACCGCCGCTGGCCCAGAGGAAGCTGTGGAAGCGTTCGATCTGGTACATCACTTCCGGCGTTTCGGCCGGTTTACGCGTCGAGAACGCCGAGGCGACCGGCCCGTGCATGCGATAAGCGCGCATCATGATGATATCGCCGATTTCGCCGTCCTGGATGCGCTTGTGCAACTCTTGACGCCCGCGACAGTGACGAACCATCAGACCGACTGCCGACTTCAGGTTTTTCGCGTCCGCCTTTTCTGACAACGCCAGCATCCGCTTGGCGCTGGGGCCGTCGGCGATGACCGGCTTCTCCATGAAGACGTTCAAGCCTTTGTCGATTGCATAGGTGTAGTGGACCCAGCGAAACGCCAGCGGCGTTGCGAGAATGACGACGTCGCCTGGATTGAGCGCGTCCATCGCGTTTTTGTAGGCTTCGAAACCGACGAACTGACGTTCTTCGGGAACGTCAAACTTGCCTTCTTTCTCTTGGTACAAGCGCTGGAGCGTTTGATGGCTGCCCGCCAGGCGATGATCAAACACGTCGGCCATGGCGACCAACTTGGTGCGAGCGCCGGGTACGTCGAGGCAATTCGCCGCTGCGCCAGTGCCGCGACCACCACAGCCAACCAGAGCGACTTGAATCGTGTTGATCTCTTTTTCTTCGGCATGGACATGCGGAACAGCGAAGGCGGCCAATGCCGAAGCCGTACCGGCGACTTTGATAAAGTTGCGGCGGTTTTCTGTCGTTTCGATTCGTTCGCTCATTATCAGTCCTGTCAAAACGGGAAGTGTTGCGGGGAATAGAGAGGGGCTAGTAAACGTCGCGTGCGCTGTTCCAGTAGAAGTACATCTCTTCCGGAGAAGGAACCTCTACTGGTCGTACGATGCGAAATCCGAGTTGGGTCGCGTTGGTGTGATACCAAACGCTCTTGGGCAACTGCGGATCTTGCTGCTTCCAAGATGGATCCGATCCGCGCCGCGCCGCCGAGCGAAGTCGATCTGGATCATCGTCCCAGCCGCCGCCGCGAGCGGTGCGCGGATAAAGGGTGACCGGTTTGATGTAGGGATTGTTGGCGTGGTCTTTGATCTTCTCAAAGTAGTCTGGCAGGTATTGGTCAGCGGTCCACTCCATCACGTTGCCATGCATGTCGTGCAGACCCCAGGGATTCGGCTTCTTTAAACCCACCTTTTGGTACTTTTCGTTCGCGTTGTCATAGAACCACCCGTACTGCTTTAGCTGGTCGGGATCATCGCCAAACGAATAAGCGGTTGAAGTTCCGGCGCGGCAAGCGAACTCCCATTCGGCCTCGGTCGGCAGTCGATAGAAGTGGCCCGTTTGGGCGCTCAACCATTGGCAATACTTGTTGGCCGCGTGCTGCGTCATGCTGATCGCGGGATAACCATGTTGCCCCATCCCAAAGCTCATCTCGGTATAGGGAGGAGTCGGCTGGCTGATCGCATCGGTGATCGTGTGCTTCTGGGCGTCGTAGTCGATTCGTCCGCCATCTTTGCGGCGGTCGATCTGGGTGATCATGAACGGTTCGTACTCGTCCCAGGTCACTTCGTATTTGCCGATCCAGAAGGGATCGACTTTCACCTTGGTTTGCGGTCCTTCGTCGGCATGCCGAAGTTCTTCGCCTGCGGGACTGCCCATCAGAAATTCGCCGCCAGGCGTCGCGACCATGTGAAATTCGATTTCGGTCAGCGGGATCACTTTCGCGTAATCCTGCGGCTTACCGGCCTCGGCTTTCGCCTGGGCGACAATCTTGGCGTGGATCTTTTTCACCAGATCGAAGTCGTCGGCAGAAACAAAACTTCCAGCCGGTTTGGGTTTCGCTGTGAGAGTCATCCCTTCCGGCCAGTCGGCGCCTTCAGCGATCCATTGACGAAGCAACTCGGTGCTGGCTTTGGGAAGCGGACCGCCAGCATGCAGCGGCGGCATCAGTTGGTCGTCGGTACGATCCAGGATCGTCAAGCTGTAAATTGAGCTCTCTGCGGGGGACTCGGCGACGATTGCGCTGTCATAGCTGGTTTCGTTGGCCAACGCTTTAGTCGTCAGATTGAAATCCCCTTCCGGCGATTCGCCGGAATGGCAAGAGACGCAGTTCGTTTCCAGAATGGGCGCGATCTCTTTCCTGAAATCGACTTTGGCTGCGGTTGCCGAAACGCCTATACAGGCAATCGAAAAATAGCTGAAGAGCTGGATGCTTATCTTGAAATAGCTGATCAATCGTCCGTTCCTATATTCGCAGCGGTAGGAAAATCGGTCATGACTGCGGCGCCTTGCGGGGAGAAAACACTTGATTGCCGGCGGCAATCAAGTACGACTCTCGGCGAAGAGATCATCACCTAGGGGCTCTTCATTCTAGATAGTTAGCGCCGAGCGATCTTCCTATTTCTGCCGCGAGATAGCGCCATCGAGAAAGTTTTTTCGAAAAATCGCAACAGATTTCAGCCAAACTGCCAGTCTTCGCCGTTTTGTGGAAGAGCAGCCTGGAGACGCCTGTCGCGGATTGTCCCGCTATTTCTTATAGCGGCTGAACCCCGGAGGTTACGGTCCGGCTGGGATCGCTAGTCGCCATCCCCTCTAGGTGAGGTTAAAATCCTGGCTGCTGAATGGAGCTCGCGATATCGGAGGCGCCCCCGTTCCGTAATCTTGAGGGGCCGCTATTTTGATCGATTCTCAGAATGGGCCCGGGGAATCGACATGGAAAGGTTCGGATCTACTTCACATGAGAAAATCGATGAGAATTGAGATGAACAAGCGGAGTTTTCTAGGCGGAATTCTTGCGGTCGCGATCACCATTGGTTGTCTTGCCGGGTGCGGTGGCAAGAAGGACACGATCTCGAGTGCTGAGCAGATTGACGAATCAACTGACGTCGCCGCGCCAAGTATCGAAGAGACTCAAGCGATCTTGGAAGAAGGCTACATCTACGGTTTGCCGATCGTAATGAACTACGCGGTGATGTACGAGTATGCCGTTGACAAGGATTCGCCCCAGTTCAAAGCGCCGTTCAACGAAATCAAGAACGAAGCGCGAGTCTTCACCTATAAAGACACCGCCATCGTCACGCCCAATAGCGACACGCCTTATTCGTTTCTCTGGATGGATCTGCGGGCCGAGCCGCAAGTGATTTCGGTTCCAGCAGTAGAGAAAGATCGCTATTATGCGGTGCAGTTGGAAGATGGCAATACGTTTAACTACGGATACATCGGTAGTCGTACTACCGGCAATGAGCCTGGCGATTTCTTGGTAGTTGGGCCCGATTGGAAGGGAGAAAAACCGCCCGGCGTCAAAAAGGTGTTCCACTCCACAACGCAATTTTCGCTTGCTGGATTTCGCACCCAGCTATTTAACGCTGAAGATATGCCGAATGTTGTGAAGATTCAGTCGGGCTACAAAGTTCAGCCGCTCTCGGCTTTTCTGGGGAAACCGGCGCCGACGACAGCGCCCAAAATTGATTTTCCGAAGATCGACAAAGAGATGGTGAAGACCAATTTCTTCGGCTACCTCGACTTTTGTCTGCAATTCGCTCCGGCGGGACCAGAAGAAAAAGAAATCCGTAGCAAACTTGCCAGCATCGGCATTGGGCCAGACAAGAAGTTCGACTTGAAGGAACTCTCGCCCGAGCATCAAGCGACCATCCCCACCGCGATGAAGCAAGGAGACGAACAGGTCACGAAGTATCTCGAGACCACTTTGAAAGATATTAACGGTTGGAAGTTAGCTTCGCCGTTTGGTGATCGGAAATTCTTTGACGGCAATTGGCTGTTACGCTCAGCAGGCGCCAAAGCAGGCATCTACGGTAATGACTCGGTCGAAGCAACCTACCCAATAACTCGCGTCGACGCCGTAGGAGAAACGCTTGACGGCAGCAAGCGCAACTACACGCTCACCTTCGCCAAAGGTCAATTCCCACCGGTCAACGCTTTTTGGTCGGTGACCATGTACGACGGCAAAACTCAGCTACTGATCGAAAATCCGATCAATCGGTACCTGATCAATTCACCGATGTTGCCGAATCTGAAATTGAACGAAGATGGTTCGCTGACCCTTTACATCCAGAAGGAAAGCCCGGGCAAGGAGCACGAAGCCAACTGGTTGCCGGCCCCCAGCGGTCCGATCTATCTGGTGATGCGTCTCTATTGGCCGAAGACGGAACCGCCGTCGGTCTTGCCTGCAGGGGAAGGCGCCTGGCAACCGCCTGGCGTTCAGCAAGTGAAGTAGGCAGCTGCGCTACTTGCATGTGACGCCTAGAATTTTGGGCGCCCACGGCGCATTGAGCGGGTGCTGAAATATAGGGAGAGACGTTACTTCCACTCACCCGAAACATTCGCCAAAAGCTGCGCCGTTTCCGATCGGCGACCCGCCGATCTGTCGTTTCTTTGTGCGTATTTAATGGCAAGTTGTGCCGATCTTGCCCGCAAGGTGGGGTTCAAGGCGCGAGATTCGCAACGTGTTTGCCGTATCTGCCGGGTCGGCATTATTGCCGCAAACCACCCCTCTTGACGCGTGTTCTTTTGCTCATTAGGGTGGCGCAGCGTACATAAGGAAAGATTGATCCGCTGATCGGTCTCGCCTAAAAGCCAGAATAGAACTGGCTTGCGTCGCCAGTTGAGGACCAAATCTAGGATGGATACCCCCAGAAAGTAGATTAAACTGGGCGTGCTGTATTTCCCAAAGGCAATACGCTTTGTATTTTGACCAAACGACGCCAAGCTCTTAAATAGCGTATTGGTCAAGCTGCAAACGTCCATCATCGAAGGCAAGATGGTCTGTTTTTGGCAAAAGATGTCGATGTTCCACTAGAAACACGAGATCAGTATAATCCCCCCCTCAAGGCGTCCGGCATCGGTTGCGGATCAGAAGTCCTTATTGGAAGAATTTGACGTGCTCAAAGTCGCATCACCGCCGAAGCGAGAACGCCTGGAAAAGCCGTCTGGCGTAACACCCATTCGCGTCTGGTGGGAGTATGTAGGCGTCATCGGCCTGATTCATTTATTGGCGCTCTATGCGTTTTGGCCTTGGCTATTCAGTTGGACCGGGGTCATCTCGGTGTTCGTTGGACATCATCTGTTCGGCATGTTTGGGATGACGGTTGGCTATCACCGTCTACTTACGCATCGCAGTTTTCAATGTCCGCTTTGGCTAGAGCATACCTTCGCCATCCTTGGCGTTTGCTGTTTGCAAGATACGCCGGCTCGTTGGGTTGCGACGCACCGTGTGCATCACCAACATTCGGATGAGCAAGAAGACCCGCACACGCCGCTGGTCAACTTCCTCTGGAGCCAGGTCGGTTGGCTGATGGTGAAAGATCGCAACTTCGGCAAGATGGCGCACTTGGACCGATACGCACGCGACGTTGTCCGCGACCCGTTCTATCTGTGGTTAGAACGGGGACAAAACGGCTTGCTCGTTTTTATCGCACACGCTTTCATCATCTATCTGATCGGCGGCGCTATTGGTTATTTTACCGGTGGCTGGAGCGAAGCCTGGCGGATGAGTTGGAGCTTGTTGGTTTGGGGAGTCTTTGTCCGCACCGTCTTTGTCTGGCACATCACCTGGGCGGTCAACTCACTGACGCACATGTTTGGCTATCGCACCTATCAAACGAGCGACGACAGCCGCAACAACTGGCTGATCGGCTTGTTGTCGCACGGCGAAGGCTGGCACAACAATCATCACGCGCTGCCGACCGCCGCGGCGCATGGAAGACGCTGGTGGGAGCTGGATCTCTCGTACCGGGTCATTTGTTGCCTCGAAGCGGTTGGTTTGGCTTGGAATGTGGCGCGGCCCGATCAGAAGACCGCCACCAAAGTTCAGGCCTAAGCGGTCGTAAGAAGTTGGATATCGAATCAGAAAAAGCTCGCCGCATAGTATTGCGACGAGCTTTTTTCGTTGGCGAGATGCTGATGGCGACTCAATAAGGCCGAAGCGTTGCTTCTCTCATTTAACGCTTTGACTTCTTTGCATACGCGGCGACATCGGCGGCCGCTTTGGTGGGGAGGCCAGGCTTGTTGAGGAAGCCAAGATCCTTCAGCCATTCGGCATAACGCGCGGTCCACGCGCCAAACGGAATTCCGCCGCGATCTCGCAAGCCGCCGCCGTGCCCGCCGTTGCCGTAGATGTGCATTTCCAGATTGGGAACGCCTGCTTTCAGCATCGCCGTGAAGTAGTCGGTCGCCCACAGCGCATGGACCTTATCCCCGGAACCGGCTGAAGCGATGAAACTGGGAGGAACATCGCCGGGAATGCGGGTCTCTGGATGAGCGGTAAACGGAGTCGGTCCGGGATAGATGACGCCGACAAAGTCAGGGCGAGCCGAAACCTTCGCTAGTGGATCGCTGGCTCCGTTGTTGTCACGCTCAAACGCTTCGTACAGTACGGCGGTTGGCGCCGAGAGTTCGGCGCCGGCCGAAAAGCCCATGATTCCGATTTTCGCCGGATCCAATTTCCATTCGACGGCGTGCGCACGCACCAGGCGAATCGCTTGAAACGCGTCGTTCACGGCGTCGATCTCGGCCACATAACCATCCACACGCAGGCGATTGCGCAGGATGATGGTCGAGACTCCCTGCTTTTTGAAAAAGGGAACGCAGTCAGCGCCTTCGGGCCCGACCCACAAAATTTTGTGTCCGCCTCCTGGCGCGACAATGACCGCGGCGCCGGTATTGTTCGGCTCGTCGGTCGCCAGATGGACCTCGATCGACGGATTGTGGATGTTAATTACGTTGAGAATCGTCGCAGGCTTCTTTTCGAACGTCGAGTTGTAGTTCTCCGCTTCGTGGACGCGATCGTGATTCAATTGCGGCGAATCGGCCGGATAAAGCGGCAGTAGGATGCCGCCAGGGACGATCGGCTGGGGCTGAAAAGGTTCTGCGGCAGAGGAATGTGTCGAAGTTCCTAGTGACAACACCGCGAACACGAAGAGGGGGGCGAGGAAGACTCTCATGGTCCAATTCCTGGGGGAAGAAGTAAGCGAGCAGGGGAGCTTTGCGGGAAATGCGTTTCTGCGGCGCACCGCATTTTCTCGTCGGTAACATAGCGGTGCACTATCATGATATCTAGCGGCGCGTAGCCACGCACGCTGACGATAGTAATCTCGATTGACGCACCCTGCGAAGAAAATGCCCCATGACCAAAGTTCTTACGATCGCGCTGCTGTTTGTGATGGCCAGTGCAATTCGGGCCGTTGAGCCGAACCAATATGCCCAGCATGCCGAAGAAGTCACCAGCTCTATCCAAACGAAGTTCTTCGATACCAAAAGCGGCGTCTATTTCAAAACGTTGAAGCACGACAGACTCGACTATGTCTGGCTGCAAAGCGTGATGTTCGCCAATCTTACCGCCGCCGCGCGGATCGACCCGGAGAAGTACGCAGCGTCGTTGGACGCCTACTTCACGGCCCTCGATGGTTATTGGGACGCAAAGGCGAAGATCCCCGGCTATGAAGCGGCGCCGACCCGCGGCAATGGGAACGACAAGTATTACGACGATAACGCCTGGTTGGTGATCACCTTTTTGGAAGCGTACGAAACGAATCACGACCCTCGCTATCTGCAGCGTGCTGACGAGACGCAAAAATTTGTACTGAGCGGTTGGGACGAGGAGATCGGCGGCGGAATCTGGTGGCACGAACGCCACAAAGACGGAACCAAGAATACCTGCGCCAACGGCCCAGCGGCGGTCGGTTGTTTGCAATTAGCCAAGTTTGAAACAGCGGAATCTCTGGCGCTGATCCAGAAGGCGCGGGAGATCGTCGCTTGGACGAATTCTGCGCTGCAGGATGACGACGGCTTGTTTGATGACCGCAAAGTGGTTGCGACCGGTGAGATCAAACAGGGCAAGCTGACCTACAACAGCGCGTTGATGTTGCGGGCCAACTTAGGGCTCTATCGGGCGACCGGCGAGAACGAATATCTGGAGGAGGCCAAGCGAATTGGCGAAGCGGCCGATTGGTTTCTGGATAAACATACTGGCCTCTATCGTGACGCGGTGCGATATTCGCACTTCATGATCGAAGCCGATCTCGAACTCTACCGCGCGACCAACGAGCTCTATCTGCTTGAGCGGGCCAGGCGGAACGTCGATGCGATCTACGCCAACTGGAAGGCGAACGCGCCGGACGACATGATGTCGAGCGCCTGTATTGCCCGCGTCTTGTGGCTGATGTCGGAAACGGAGGCCGAGCTGGGAAGAGCGTTCTGGCGAAATGCGGATGAAGTCGAGAAATGATCGAATAATATAAGGAGTACTCGATGCAATTGCGCGGCAAGCGACTCGTGGCGATCTCGGCGGCAGGCCTGTTGCTGGTCGGCTGCGCCGTTTTTTATGTGAAGTATTTCATGCTGCGATCGATCGGCAGCGGACCGGCCGGACCACCAGTTGATGCGGCGCCGTTCGCGCGCGTTTGGACCGATCGACCCGTTCGCCTGGTTGGAATCGGAGACAGCGTCACCTCGGGACTTGGCGCTGACTCGCCGAGTCATACCTACTTCAATCGGTTGATCGCCAATCCGGACGATGAGTTTCCCGCGATGCAAGGGCTATGTCTGTCGAAGGTGTTACCCAATCTGGCGGAGGACAACTTCGCGATCTCAGGCTCCACTTCCCGCGATCATCTGCAGGTGATTGAAGAACGGCTCGAGACGCATGCACCGGAAGAATTCGGCCTGGTGGTGATGACGAGCGGCGGGAACGACTTGATCCATAGTTACGGTCGCTCGACGCCTCGCGAGTGCGCCATGTACGGCGCGACGCTCGACGAAGCAAAGCCGTGGATTGACGCGTTTCGTACGCGTTTAGAAGAGATGCTGGTCAAAATTGAGGCCAGCTTTCCCGGCGGCTGCGAGATCTATCTCGCCGATATTTATGATCCAACCGACGGCATCGGCGACGCGCCGAGCATCTATCTGCCCAATTGGAATGACGGCCTGGCGATTCACGCCGAGTATAACGAAGTGATTTACGAGGTCGCTGCGGCGCACCCCAACGTCCACATCGTCCCGTTTTACAAAACTTTTCTAGGGCATGGGGCGCATAGCGGTCAGTTCTGGCGATCGACCTATGTCGCGGACGATCCGCACTATTGGTTCTACGAAAATGTCGAGGACCCGAATGACCGTGGGTATGACGCGATTCGCCGGGTGTTTCTCAACACGATCGTCGAGAATTCACAGCTTGTGCGCGCCAACTAAATCATGAGCGCAGCCTGTACTACTCAGCGTGATAGCCGCGCCAGGTCCAGATCAGCGTATCAGCCAAGGTTGCTTCAAACACTTTGCCGTCGCAGTGTCGCGTCGCTTTGCTGTAGACGAAGCGATAGTCGTAATCTTTCGCTTTGAGCGCGGCGGCGGTTCGCTGGTTGGCCATTACCCAATTGTGATAAGTTTCGGCAGGATCTTTGGCGCGATTGTCGAACTCGGAAACGTGCGTGAAGATTCGCAGCGGTTTCTTTTCGCTCGTTTCGATCAGCTTTTTGCCGGAATGATATTCCCATGCTCCGAGCGGATATTCCTCTTCTTCGGCTGCATCGTCGTCTTGCTGATCGACGAAGGTGCCGCTGTAAGTGATCAAGCGACGAAACAGGTCTGGCCGAAACCAACCGACCGTCAATGCGGCCGCGCCGCCAGAACTGCAGCCCATGATCGCTTTGCCCCAGGGATTGTCAGTGAAAGCAATATGCGGATAGGCGGCTTTGATTTGCGGATCGTTCAGCACGGCCGGCAACACTTCGTCGTTGATGAAGCGTGCGAACCGGTCCGACATGGTGTCGTATTCCAAGCCGCGCTGGCTTCCATAGCTGTCGTTCCCGCCGTTTTCGACCGCGATCGCGATGAAGGCCGGAATCCGCCGCGTTGGATCTTTCGAGATCGTGAGATTGTCGAGCGCGTTGCGGACCAGATTCAAGCGACTCGGACCATCCAGCGTCACTAGAATCGGCGCCGGAGTTCCATCTTTGTAGGCGGCCGGAATGTAGACGAAGATCTTTCGCGCAACGCGGACCGGCTTGGTCGGATCAAGCGTCTTGTCATCCCCACGAAAGATCTTGCTCTCGGCCAGCGGCATGCTGAACGTAAAGTATTTTCCTTTCGGGTTTCCCTGGTCGGTCAGATCGGGATCCACTTTGTAGTCGGGACCGATGACAAAGTCGCCGTTCCCTGCGTCGCCGGGGTTTTCGGTATAGGTCTCTTCCGCAGATGTCGCCGCTGTGATTGCGATCAAAATCGCAAGTGTTAGGCAACGGAGCGAAGCGGAGCGGAGGTAGGATGGAATTTGCATGGTGGGGCCAGCGAGGGTAGGAGATGGGTTTTTAGAGCCTTCTCATATTAACATGCCGTGACGTCCATGTTCTACTGTTCGGAAATCGCCCATTCTACGAAGGAAAAGCAAGCATGAATCGATCGTTCCAAAGGGATCCAGATCCGCAGCTGGACTTGGTGCTAGAGCGGGTTGTCGACGTCCCTCGCGAGTTAATCTGGGCCGCATGGACGACGCCGGAGCAAGTTTGCCATTGGTTTTGCCCGCGTCCTTGGACTGTAACCGACTGTGAAATTGACTTGCGTCCCGGTGGGATCTTCCGGACGACGATGTGTTCTCCGGAAGGAGAAAAATTTCCGAATGTCGGTTGTTACCTGGAAGTCATTCCCGGTGAGCGTTTGATTTGGACCGATATGTTGCTGCCGGGGTTTCGCCCGGCGGAGCAGGGGTTCATGACCGGGATCATTACGCTGGAAACGGTGGAAGGAGGCACGCGTTATAAGGCCGTCGCGCTCCACGCCGATATCGCGACGCGCAAGCAGCACGAAGAAATGGGATTTCATGAAGGCTGGAGCACCGTGCTCGATCAGCTGGTGGAATTTGTAAAGGGGCTGTGACGACTACGGCTTGGCTGCTTCGTTGCTGGTCGGCGGTCGCTTTTTGCGCGCCGGAAAATAAAGTGCGCCGATCACCAGGCCAAACAGTGCGTTTAGCGACCAGGACCAAACCGGCGCCGTTGTCGAAATGCCGAGCCCCAAGTATCCCTTGCCGAGCCAGGGCAGCACGACCAAAGCTTGAACGGCCCACATTCCTTGACAATAGAGGAGCCCGCGAAACCAACGCGGCCCCGGTAACAGTCGATAAAAGAGGCCTGCATAGATCAGCGCCGAAACGACGCCGACCGCCGTGTGAAACGCTTCTTGGCGAATCGGCCCTAATTGAAGCGGCAGCGTGGTTCCCAGCAACAGGTTCAGATGCGCAAGGAACCATTTGGCGAATCCGCCTGTCCCGGCCTGAACGCCCAACGCTTGGGTGAACCGAATCGCCGCCGAGTTGATCAACGCGCCGACAATCCCGATCAGGATCGCGCGACACGGCGACCACCAACGCTCTCCTTCGAGCGGAAGTTGGAGCCAACGACCGAATCCGCGCGGCGGCTCTGGCATTTCGTGTTCCTGTGGTGATTTCTGAACTGGTCCAGTCTTGCTTTTTTCAAGCAGATTAGCTGTGAGCCAGACCACCGAAATCAAACGAAGCGAGCTGTCGTTAGTCGTTTCCTAAAATCTTTTGCAGCGCCGGAACATACGCGTCGGCGTAGCGCATCATTCCCAGATCGTTGGGATGCGAACCGTCGGTCGCCGCTTCACCATCACTTCCTAGTAGATTGTCGCCTGGCAGATAGTAGAGGTTTTTAACGCCAGCGGATTGCAGGTTTTCGAAGGCCGTTTTGAAGGCGGCGCGACTTCGGGCGTGGCGTTCTCGGGATGACTGGCGAAACGGCGCAAACGTGTAGGTGCGATCTTCGACCAGCAAGATCGGCGTCTCGGGATGCGATTTACGCAATTGCAGAACTAGCGGTTTGGTCTTTTCCGCGACGACCGGGCCGTCGACGTTCGGCAGGCAGTCGATGATAAAAACGGCGGGGTCGAGTTCGCAGAGAAACTCACCCACTTCCGCTTCTAGCCGGCCGTTGCCCGAGAAGCCAAGATTGATCACCGGGCGATTCATCCGGCGGCCGACGATGCCGGTAATTGACATGCCGGGACGCGAAGCACAGGCGCCGTGCATGATCGACGTGCCGTAGAAGACCAGCGGCTTTTCTTGGCGGGGAGCGACCGCGGCGAAGTCACTGCCGGTCGGGACGCCGATCTCCAGCGACTCAACGCCGTTGTAGAGCGGCAAATAGAGCGTATAGAGTCGTCGCTCGCCGTTGGGACGGGGATCGATGTCATTGGTCAGCACCGCGTTGACCGTTTGCGTCGCCGGCTTGGAGACGGCTAACCAGCGATCTTGTCCCTGTTCGTTGCGTGTGTACAAATCGACTCCGCTCACCCCGGTCGCAGGCATATGCGGCATCGCGAGATTGCCGCTGAGTAGTTTGTAGCGAGCACGAATCGACGGTGCGTCGGTTTCAAACCGAACGAGCATGCCAGCCGAGTGACGGCTGAGATTCCAAACTGCGGCGCGAACTTTTCCTTCGGCGCGACTGGGCAAGCGATCAAAATAGCGAGCCGTGTCGTTCCACCCTTTTCCTTCGATGCCCCAGTCTTGCACGTTGTACCAATCAACGCCGTCTGCGACTTCCGGCGTCAACTCTTGGGCAAAGGACCATGCAGGCAACGCAGCGGCAGCGGCCGAGAGCGAAGAAAGGGCAAGAAACTGGCGGCGATTGAGGGGATTCGTCATGGTGCTGACTCTTGATGGCGGGAATAGTGAACGGGCGGCGTGTACGATCGATCGACAGTAACTTGCGGCCCTATCAGTATACCTTCCCTGGGGCCGCGGATCCAAGTTAGGCTCGCATCTTAAGAGGGATAGGAGGTGGTGAGGAATATTCGCAATCTCTGGACTTCTTCGTCAAACGCCGTTTGCGTCGGACTGCTTTGACACCTGTTGATTCTCGCGGGATGATAACAGCGGCGTCTGGTGGAAAGTAACGGAATCGATTGAGTGGTTTCATGAATCTCGCGGATCAGGGGCGCATTCTGCAGGTTCGCGCTCCAGCGATCAACTTTTACGTGCTGCGCGATCAAGAAGAGCTGTACTTGATTGACGCCGGTTTTATTGGCGGTTTGCGACGAATGAAGCGGGCGCTAGTGCGGCGCTGCTGGGATCGATTTCCAATTCGCGGAATCATTGTCACACATGGTCATCTCGATCACATCTTCAATGTGAAAACGATCGCACGACGCTACGGCGCATGGATCGCCGCGCCGCGATTGGACGCCGATCAATATGCAGGCAGATCGAACTATCCGGGCAGAGCGCGCGTCGCGCAGTGGTTAGAAACTGTCGGGCGACCGTTGCTTGGTTTTCAACGGTTCACGCCGGATCGTCTGTTAGATGACGGCGACATGCTGGATGTATGGCAAGGACTTCAGGCGGTTCACCTGCCGGGGCACACGGCAGGTCATATGGGATTTTACTCGCCAGAGCGGCGGTTGCTCTTCAGCGGCGACCTGTTTGTCAGTTATCGCAAAGCGGCTCGCTTGCCGCCTGATATCTTTAACTCACATCCAGAGCAAATCCCCGCGAGCGTCGCTGCGGCTCTTCACTTGGAACTGGACGGAGTCTTGCCCAATCATTGCGATCCTTCATCGCCTGCCGAACATTTACGCCGGTTTCGCCTGTTAGGAGCGAAACTGGCGAGTTCGCCTAGTCGCGATTAGTGGTTTTCCTGCTTTGCATCGCAAGGAGTTTCTGGAAGGTGAACCTGATATTTGTCCAGCAACTTCTGGTACTTTCCACTGCTGCATAGTTCCGTCAGACGATCGTTGAACTTGTCTCGCAGCGACTCCTCGGCGAAACCAACTTTAAAACTGGTGACGCCGGGGAAAAGTTCGACATCACGGACATCCTCCAGCGAATGACCAAGCGACTGGGAAAAGTGATCGAAAATGTTGCGGTCGATCACAATGACGGCGTTGTCCGATTTCCAGAACTGCTCGACTTGCTCTTTTTGATCGGCGACTTCTTTGTAGTGGTCGTGATCCGGACCGCCGGGGGCGAACATCGTTTTGAATTGGTCTCCCAGTTCGGTATAAGCGTTTTGCCAGGTCAAAACCTCATACTTGCCGAGATCGCCGACGCTGGCGACTTGCATGTCGGCCGACTTTTTCACGATGGCCACATTCGAGAAGGCGATGAAATCATGGGAATCAAATTCGTGGTCATTCTCTTGGCGAATGCCCACAGAAATCGCCGCTTTCTGTTGCGGCACGGCGGTCTCCAATGCTTCATACGGCATTTGAACGAAGTTCAGTTCGTAGTCGGGCAGGGCGGCCTGAAGCAGTTCGACTTCCAATCCGCTGGTCGCTTGGTCAAGCACATACGGCGGAATGTCGGGCGAAATCGCAACGGTCAGCGATTTCTTTTCGGCGGATGCTGTGGGAGTCTGATCCGCAGGCGTACAGCCGATCGCCAAGAACGCGGCGCCAATACTTATAACCAGAAACGTAGGAGCGAATGAGAACTTCATGAGAATGTACTCCGTCACGATGAAAGCCGCCTAGCGACCGTGAGATAGGGTTCTCGCCAATTTTACCTCTTTCGAGCTTACTTCGCACGTTGTGATTGATCTAGAAGTTGCGCAATTTTCTCGGGTTGGGTTGCGACAGCAACAAGATGTTTCTCCATGTGGTTGCAAAGCTTTTCCCCATTCCAATCGCGATCGGTATTGGCGCATGCGAGAGGTTAGGGCGCGTTGTAAGTTTGGAGCCGATAGCGCAGCATCTTGTTGCTAAAGCAACCCGGCCGTTTACCGTATTCCCTATTCCCTTTTTCAATTCCGGCATATTTCGCTGCAGGCTAGGAAGTGGAGGAGCGGTTTTCCGGGATCCGACCGAAGGCGATTTTTTCTTCCATCGCGTGTTGATAGCGATGGATCGAACCGAAGAAGAGGGCTGATGGTCCCCAGCGATCGGTGATCTCGTCCAGCACCGCCGACAATTTACACGGCTGTTCCAGCTCTTGAAACAGCGATCGCGTTACCTGCGACGCCAGGCGTAGATCGCTGACGCAAACGTCTACTTTGAGTAGCGGCGTGTTGCTGACTGGGCGACTTTTCCAGAGCTTCTCAAACTGCAGCAGCAGCGAAGGGGTATCTTGCAGGCAAGGAATCGGCGTCTTGGTTTCAAAGCGTCCGCCGCGCACATCCTTGAGCGAGAGCTGCAGCACATTGGCGAAGTAGCCCGAGCGGCGCAATCGCTGGGCCAGTTTGCAGATCAGCTTTACCAAGATGCAATGAGCGCCTTCGGCGGTGCGAAACTGCGGATCAAGGACGTTGCCGTGACTCATCGATTGTCGCCGCGTGGGCGGTTCCGGCTCATCGATTCCATGCAGCCCTGCCCACCAACGCGATCCGGAGATCGAACCCCAGGCACGCGTCATCTCGTCGCGGTTCAGATTCCAGAGCTCGCGAACGTTGGTCACCCCGTGCTGGTTTAAGCGACGTTCGATTCCGACATTGACGCCGTTCAGCTTGGTCAGCGACAAATGTTCAATCCGCTCTGGCAGCGCTTCCTGCGGCAAAGCGGTTAGTCCATGCGGCTTTTCTAAACCGGCGGCGATCTTGGCCAGCAGACGTGAGGCCGCGATCCCAATCGAGCAAGACATCCAGAGGCCGATCTCGTGGGCGACTTGACGCTTGATGCGATACGCCAGGCGACGAGCTTGCTCAAGCTGTCGATCGGCGCCAAGAAGGCGAATCGTCCATTCATCGATCGAATAGATTCGCTCGATCGGAGCACACTTCTCGACCGATGCGAGCAATCGATGATGCATCTTTACATAGACATCGGGCCGCGCTTTGATCAGCTGAATGCCGGGACAAAGTCGCCGCGCATCATAGACCTTCGTCCCCACTTTGACGCCGAAACGTTTCGCGTCGTAACTGGCCGCAATGATGCAGGTACGATCGGTATCGAGCGGAACAACGCCGACCGGTTGTTTGCGCAACTCGGGCCGCAATTGCTGCTCCACCGAGGCGAAATAGGAATTCATGTCCATCCAAAGCCAGTTCATGGCTTCCATGGCGCTCGCCTCCAATACTGATGGTGAACTTATGTTCACTTTGTATCGGGTTTTGAATTCCTAAGCAAGAGACAATTTTGCGAATTCGAAAAGCGGCGTGCTTCGCTTTACGCCGTTTGCATCAACAACTGCTGACGATGTTTGACGCTCAGCACGATCCCAATATGGATCGCGAGAGCGACCGCCAGGCCGACCACATGGGCCAGCATTCCCAGGCCGTTGCTTTCGCTCAAGATGATCCAGGTAAAACCGCCGACCGGCAAAAACAAAAAGATCGCCGTCCAGAGGCCAGGATTGTAGCGGTGCATCGCCAGGGTTGCGGCGATATGGGCCAAAGCGTTGAGCAGCATCGTGTAAACGGCGATCAATCCCCAACCGACGTCGAACAGTCCGGCCATCAGCAGCGCTGCAAAGTAGACGATCCACACGCCGCCCACGTTGATCCACATGGTGGCCCGCGGCGTCAACGCTTCGTATCCGCCGGCGACGTTCTCGTTGACGAAGCGGCGAAATCGATCGCCCAGATGTTCTTCCAGTTGGTGCGCTAGATAGACGATCAGCTGCAGCAAAACCAGCACGAGGGCAAAGGACCAGACGCCAGCGACGAGCGGCAACATTCCCAGCAGAAAGATCATCGTCACCGCGCCGGCAAACGGCCAATTGTCATCCAGCCATTTCAGCGGAGCCGGCGTTTTTTCAGGGATGGACATAGACCGCAAGCCTCTGCGAGGGAAGGGAAGAGTTGCCGAGAGAAATCTCGCAAATCTACGTCACGGAAAATGGTTGTCAAATGAGCAACTGTGCCTGGGCCAGAGTCTCTGGTTCTGCACGCGGCGGGCTCCGGCGGCGATGTTCGCGTGAGACATGCCGCCTCGTCATGCGCCAAGCAGGACGAAGATTCACTACGATTGTCCGTGGACGAATTTTTGCTCTTCAGGCGAGAGTTGCGATAATTACGCCGTTACTATCAACGCGAACTAGCGAATGTTATCCGGAAAGAAGATCTCGAAATGATCGACGAATGGATCACCGCGGAATGGAGCGAACTGGCGATGGTGGTTCTCTCGGGGATCATCACCTATGGGGCAATCCTCGCGTATACTCGGATTGTCGGCTTGCGCAGTTTCTCCAAAATATCGGCGGCCGACTTTGCGATGACGATCGCCGTCGGCTCCCTCTTTGCGTCGACCATGTCTGGTTCGACGCCGACCCTGTCTGTCGGACTGGTCGCGATTGCTACGCTTTTCGGCGGACAGTGGTTGGTGGCCTTTCTCCGACGAAGTTCGAAGTCCGTCAGTCAGATTGTTGACAACCAGCCCATGCTATTGATGTCGCGAGGAGGACTACTGGAAGAGAACATGCGAAAGGCGAACGTCACCCATGCAGACATTTACGGCAAGTTACGCGAGGCGAACGTGATCACTCTAGACGATGTGCTCGCCGTGGTTTTTGAAACGACCGGCGATATTTCTGTTCTTCATTCCAATAACCCCGATGCAACGCTTGCTCCTGAATTGTTGGTGGGGGTCGTAGGAGCAGAAACTTTGCCAGCAGACCTGTTTGCGTCGGACTCGAATTCTTCGAGTTAGCGCGGAGAGCATCGCCACGAAATAGTTGCGGATGCGGTAGTAAGAAAGCTTGTTTGGGGGAGAGAGATCTGGGGGCTTTGCAACCGGATGATGAGTCATCTTGTTGTTAAAGCGACCCGGCCAGTTTTGAATAGACTGACCGGGCCATCCAATTACTGCGTTAAACGGGTCGCGGGTTCCGCTCTTCGAAGCTACGTTGGTGCCAATAGGGATAGGCCAGCGTTGTCTCGCTGGCTTCATCGAGCAACGCAATCTGCTGTGCTGTCAGGTTCCAGTTGACCACGTCCAGGTTTTGTTTCAGCTGTTCTTCATTGCGAGCGCCGACGATTACCGTCGCCACCGATGGACGCTGCAGCACCCAGTTCAGCGCGATCTGCGCGACGCTCTTGCCGGTTTCGGCGGCAACTTTGTCGAGCGCATCGACCACGTCATAGACATGTTCATCGGAGACCGGCGGGCCGATGTCGCGGGCGACCTGGCTTTGCAGACGCGTATTTTCGGGCAACGGCTTTCCGCGGCGAATCTTGCCAGTCAAGCGACCCCAGCCGAGCGGGCTCCAGACAACGGCGCCTACTTTTTGATCGAGGGCCAGCGGCATCAGTTCCCATTCGTAGTCGCGACCGACCAGCGAATAATAGGCTTGATGAGCGACGTAACGGGAGAGCCCGTACTTTTCGGAGACAGCCAAGGATTTCATCAGATGCCAGCCAGAGAAGTTCGAGCAGCCGATGTAACGGATCTTACCGGCGCGAACCATGTCGTCGAGCGCCATCAGCGTCTCTTCGACCGGTGTCGTCGCGTCAAAGCCGTGCAGTTGATAGAGATCGATGTAGTCGGTCCCTAACCGCCGCAGACTCGATTCGACCGCTTGGATCAAATGATGCCGGGACGAGCCGACATCGTTAGGACCGTCGCCGCTGCGGAAGGTTCCTTTGGTGGAGATCAAGACCTTTTCGCGACGTCCACGCAGCGCTTGGCCCAGAATCTCTTCGGCGGCGCCTTGCGAATAAATGTCGGCCGAGTCGAACATGGTCAGGCCTGCGTCGAGACAGATGTCGACCAGCTTGGTCGCTTCCGCGACATCGGTGCTTCCCCAGGCCTTAAAGAGTTCTCCCCCGCCGCCAAAAGTACCGGTTCCAAAGCTCAATACGGGAACTTTGAGCCCTGATCCGCCGAGTTGTCGGTAATCCATGTTCTTCGCCTCCTTGGTAGTTCGTGAAGTATCTTACCGAGCGGCGTTGATTCGCTCTCGCTCCGGTTTTTCGCCCTTTTATCTATTAACGCGAACTGTTTGTCGGAGGCAAGTTGACGGAAGCCGTTTTGAAGAAAGAAAGATTTCTCCAGAAACTTCGATGCGCACTCTGGGGGTCTCATGCAGGAGAAACGGAGACTGTTCGTTATAATTGAAGGGACGTTTTCCTCTTTCGCGACGAGACATCTATGCTGGGCCCCGGCCAAACTCCCCACAATCAACTTTCGCCCGCTGCGGCATCCGACGGTCAGCCGCTTGGTTTGACCGATTACCTGCTCAAGATATTGAACGCGCGGGTTTATGACGTCGCGATCGAATCGCCGCTGGAACAAGCGGCCCGGTTGTCAAAGCGCATTGGCAATTCGGTCTGGTTCAAACGGGAAGACAATCAACCATCGTTCAGCTTCAAGCTGCGCGGCGCTTACAACAAGATGGCCCATCTGACGCCGGAACAACTGTCGCGCGGCGTCATTTGCGCTTCGGCCGGAAATCACGCGCAAGGAGTGGCGCTCAGCGCCCACCGTTTGGGATGTCGTGCGATGATCGTCATGCCGGTGACGACTCCCCAGCTAAAGATTGAAGCGGTTCGCTCGTTTCATGGAGAGGTCACGCTGCATGGCGAAAGCTACTCAGACGCCTACGCCTATGCGACCGAGCTTGCCGTCGAGCACGGGCTGACTTTCGTGCATCCTTTCGATGATCCTGACGTGATCGCCGGTCAGGGGACGATCGCGATGGAGATCTTACAGCAATTGCAACAACCGATTCACGCGATCTTTTGCGCCATCGGCGGAGGCGGTTTGATCTCTGGCGTCGCCGCTTATGTCAAAGCGGTCCGGCCTGAGATCAAAGTGATCGGCGTGCAGATCGCGGATTCTAATGCGATGGTCCAATCGGTCGAAGCAGGCCAACGCGTCCAACTGAACGAGGTCGGGCTCTTCTCTGACGGCACGGCGGTAAAGTTGGTCGGCGAAGAAACCTTCCGGATGACGCAGGCGCTGGTCGACGAGTTTGTGGTGGTCGACAACGACGCCGTTTGCGCCGCGATCAAAGATGTGTTTGAAGATACTCGCAGTATTTTGGAGCCTGCGGGCGCATTGAGCGTCGCCGGTCTGAAGCAATACGCGGCCGAGAAGCAGCTGAGCGAAACGAACTTGATCGCCGTCACGTGCGGCGCCAACATGAACTTTGATCGGCTGCGATTTGTCGCTGAGCGGGCCGAAGTGGGTGAGCAGCGTGAGGCTCTAATCGCCGTTTCGATTCCGGAGCAACCAGGCAGTTTCAAACGCTTGTGTGAGTTGTTGGGTACCCGCGGGATCACCGAATTCAATTACCGCATGTCGGACAAAACCCAGGCGCATGTCTTTGTCGGGCTCACTACTTCCAACCGACAAGATACCGCCGAGATGATTGAGAAGCTGAACACGCATGCGTTTGCTGCGGTCGATTTGACCAATGACGAACTCTCCAAAATGCATGTCCGTTACATGGTCGGTGGGCGAAGTCCGCATGTCCAAAACGAACGGCTGTATCGCTTCGATTTTCCGGAACGCCCCGGCGCGCTGATGAAATTTCTCTCGCACATGCCGCCTAGTTGGAATATCAGCCTGTTCCACTATCGCAGCCAAGGAGGCGATGTAGGGAGGATTTTGGCCGGGCTCCAAGTGCCCGATAGCGAGATGACCGGCTTCGAAGAATTTCTGAGCGGGCTGGCCTATCCGTGCGTCGATGAGACCAACAACCCGGCTTATCGACTCTTTCTGTAAGCGGACGCTTTAGAACATCCGCACTAACAGCCGGATGCCGACAAAGCAGAGCGCCAGGGCGAGCATTTTCACGATGAGCGAACCTTTCAGTTTGGTCGAAACGGCCGCACCGATCGGAGCGCCCATCATGACGCCAACCGCCAGATACATTGTGGTCGAGAGTTCTCCCTGAAACTCTCCCATGCAGACGTGCGTAATCGTCGCGGTCAATGCGATAAAAGTGAGAACAAAGTGAGAGGTCGCCGTGGCGAAGTGAGGGGGCATCTTCAAGGCGCGGATCAAAAACGGCACGTGAATGATTCCGCCGCCGATCCCCAGTAAACTGGAGACGACGCCGATATAGGCGCTGCCGAGCGAGCCGATCAACATCCGCGTCCCAGCGATCGGTTGGTTCGTGTTGTCCGTATCGCTGGTTGATCCTAGCGGATTGGAGAATAGCCAAGCGCCGATGAGAACCAGCAGCGTGCCGAAGATCGGGTCAAATAATTCCCGCGGCATCGCTCGTACGAGCATTGTACCGAGGATCGCGCCGGGAATGCCTGCGACGGTGAAGATCGTGCCGGCGCGATAGTCGATGCGCCCCATTCGCATGTAGGCGACCGTGCCGGAGTAGGCGTTGAAGAAGACGACCGCCAGCGAGATCGCCGTAATCTTGGCGGGAGATTCATCCGGCATCATCATCAGCAAGATCGGCACCAACACCGATCCGCCTCCGGCGCCGACCAACGTTCCATAGCCGCCGACCAGAAAGCCGATCGGCGCGTAACGCAGGAACTCTTGAATTTCAGGAGAGATCATTACACGGACCTTAGATCTGATAGTCGAACGGAGGTCCTTGCGGGGGCTGCGGATCGTTGGAATCAACGCTGCGAGCCGATTGGGGAGGCCAAATCCAAGTGAACAGCAGATGCGTTCCCCATCCCCAGATAAGCGGAATGATCACGCTGGCGGCGACAAGCAGCGGCGTATTCAAGCGTTTCTCCCAATTCACAACGGATGTGTCGGAGTCGATTGTACGCTACTGAGGAACAACGCCAACCGCGGCAGATTGGCTTTCTTGGCGGCAAGAACCAAAAAGGCCGACGATCGGAGAGATGCGTCGGCCCAATGGGTGAACAACAGCCGGAGAGAATTAACGTGACTTTCGTTGAGGAATATCGATCACTAACGTCGTGTCCTCTTTCGGAAACTCGTATGTCATTTCGTACGGCGGAAAAATTTGACGACCGCCGGGATCAACTCCGCTCTCCATTCGCACCGGAATTCCATCGTAGCCGGTGATGCGCAGTCGATAGGCGCCGCCGATCACTCCTTTGTCTTGCAAGTTAAACTTGCCGTCGCGGTATTCGACGATCGATCCGGGCCCAGGATTTGCGGCGTCACGATCGGGCAAGAACATGATCTCGCCCAGTGGCGCCGGTTTGCCGTCATACCGGACTTCGCCAGAGACGCTATAGCGCTCTAGACCGTTGGATTGGCTGCAGCCAACGGGTGCAAGCAGGATCGTCACAAGCAGCGCGTACTGAGCGCTCTGTGAATAGAAATCCGACTTCCAGTTCATATCGACTCCTCCAGTTTGGTGGCCTATCGCTCGGGATTAGTTGGTCGAGAATCCGCCAACCGGCAAAGCGTCGTTGCGAATGCCCAGGTTTTGATACGTCGTGGTGTCCATCGTCTCCGAGAGGAAATGAACTGAAGCGTCTCCGAGAACAAACATCGCGCCGCCGGGGTGGAAGCTGCCGAATGATTTCGATTGATAATCGTAGCCGCACTCGGCGTCAGCTTTCATGCAGCCGTTGTAGATGTTGATCGGATCTTTGGCCGCCGCGACGGTGTAGGGAACCCCGGCTGAACCATCTCCTTTGTGGCTATGTGCCCAGCCGCAGTCGTTCATGTTCGTTTCGCCGAGCATCAGGACGTTGGAAGTTCCGTCGATCAAATCGGCTAGTCGGGTTTTCGAGTTGGCGTAGAGAACGCCGTTTTCATAGAAGAGCCGCTTGCTGCTGTTGCGAGCGCAGCGATAGGCGGCGCCGCCGCCCTGAACTCCTTCGTAGTGCAGTTTGTTGGTCGAGCCGGCGCCGGGATGAGACGGACATTGGTAGGCGGAAAGTGTGTTTTTTGACGGCGTCGCGTTGGCGCCCGAGGTCAAATCACTGCAGTTTTGCGATCCGCTGAAGTCGATATTGAAATCAAACTGATCGTGCAGCGCATCTTGTTCGATAAACGGCAAAACCAACACGGTCCACGGCGCCAGACGATTGTTCGCGGGCGATTGATCGGCGACGCCGCAGCTATTGGGCGTACGAACGATGTAGCCTGACGGCAATGTGCCGAAGGTGTCGTGATAGTTGTGCAGCGCCAAGCCGAGCTGCTTCAAATTATTCATGCAACTCATACGGCGGGCCGCTTCGCGAGCTTGCTGGACGGCAGGCAACAGCAGGGCGATCAGAACGCCAATAATTGCGATCACGACAAGTAGTTCCACTAGGGTGAAACCGCGGAAGCGAGACAGCTTCGAACTTTTCATCAACTATTCCTTAAAACGAATCCATGGATGGCGAAGGACAAATACCACACAATATGTGGAGGAAAAATACGAAGGAGAAATAACTAGACGTTCAGATCGTTATCAGGGGTGCTTAGGGGAGCAGCAGCTCAATTGGCGACAAAGCCAAAGACTCTACAGATGCATTTCGCGAGCCAGTTTCGCACTAAATAAATCTTTTTACTTGGAAAGGCAAAACGGCTGGATTCTGCGCAAAGGAGTGATTGCTTCGCGTAAATAGTGGGCAAACGGCTGCGGGCTCCCGTAGCTTGCGAGGGCTCAATAGTCGGAGCTTTTATTTATTTCGGAATAGGGGCGCCGATTATTCGAGCAGCCGCTCCTAACTTCGGCATTCTGTGGGAGGGAATATATTTTCCCCCTATTCAAAATCACGTTTGCAGCTACAATTTGGCACTGAACCGATCAGATGGATATCTCGTCGGTTTAAGAGTTGAGCACGCACCAACGTCTTCAGGGGCGTTGGTTTGATCTACTTCAATCTTTTGGCCAGGCTTCCTCGGATTTGCTCGGCGTTCAAGATTATCAGACTGGCATATATCGCTTCCTTTCATTCGGCCGCTTGCCTAATTGCTTGCGAATCTGAAATGACAGGCCGAATGAACGCGACTGGCTCGCGGCCGATCTGCAGGTAGCGGATCTTTGCGTCTCTCGACATGAGCGTCTTGTCGCGCGAATTGGTCATTGCACCAATTTGTATGGTCATTGACGCCGCCAGTACCCGCCGGAGCATACACCTATATCCTCGAGCGCTCGAGGACTGCGCCCGTTGCGGTCGCATTGCACTTAACTACGTTAGGAATGATTTGAGTATCACTAGTTTCCGCGAATTGCAGCTTAGCGAAGCGATCCAAGAAGCCTTGGCCACCGAGAATTATCACACGCCGACCCCGATTCAAGGCCAAGCGATTCCGCATTTGCTGGAAGGGAGCGACTTGATCGGTTGCGCCCAGACCGGAACCGGCAAAACCGCCGCGTTCGCATTGCCGATTTTGAATCAATTGGATTTAGGCCGCACTCGCGCCGATTCGTGTGCTCCGCAGGTGTTGGTTTTGTCGCCGACCCGCGAGTTGGCGACTCAAATCGCCCAAAGCTTCAACGTCTACGGTCGAAACGTCAAGTTTCGCTTGACCACCATCTTTGGCGGCGTTGGCCAAAATCCGCAGGTTCGTGCTTTGAAACGCGGCGTACATGTCGCGATTGCAACGCCGGGTCGTTTGCTCGACCTGATGGATCAGGGCTATGTCGATCTAAGCCAAGCGAAAACGTTTGTCCTGGATGAGGCGGACCGCATGCTCGATATGGGCTTCATGCCGGCGCTCAAGACGATCGTCTCGAAGTTGCCGAAGCAGCGTCAAACTATTTTCTTCACGGCGACGATGCCGCCGAAGGTGGCGCAGTTGGCTTCCGGTTTGCTGAACAACCCGGTGCGGATCGAAGTCGCGCCCGAATCGACCACGGCCGAACGGGTCGAACAGCGCCTGCTGTATGTCAACCAAGGGGACAAGCGAGCGTTGCTCGAACACTCGCTGCAGGCCGACGGAGTTGGTCGCACGCTCGTCTTCACGAAGACCAAACATGGCGCCGATCGTTTGGCCAAAGAACTGAACGCATCGGGGATTCGCACCGATGCGATTCATGGCAACAAGACGCAGAACAAACGCAATCGCGCCTTGGAAAGCTTTCGTAGCGGTCGCTTGCAAGTGTTGGTCGCTACCGATGTCGCCGCTCGCGGTATCGATGTCGATGGCGTGACGCATGTCGTCAACTTCGATTTGCCGATCGATCCAGAAAGCTACGTCCATCGCATTGGTCGTACCGGGCGCGCTGGCAAAGAAGGGATCGCTCTCTCGTTCTGCGATTTCAGCGAGCATGGCACGTTGCGTGCGATTGAGCGTTTGATTCGCACGACAATTACGGTCGACGCCGATCACCCGTTCCATGTCGAACCTCGTTCGCGCGGTTCGCGCTCAGGCGGCGGTCCTCGTCGTAGCTACGGCAAGTCGTCGGGACGTCCCGGCGGCCACGGTGGTGGTCGTAGCGGCGGATATTCGCAAGGGGGCGGCGATTCAAGCGAACGCCCGAAATCGTACGGTGCAGGTCGCAGCGGCGGAGCCAAACGGACCGGCGGCAAGCGCCCGTTCGGCGCCAAGTCGAAGCGCCCCGAGTAATCGCAATTTGTAAACGAAAGCCGAAGACTGGGTGACTTGTCTTCGGCTTTTTTTATTTCTTGAGATTGTCTGACTAGGGACGGACATGCACGATCCGCTAAGTGTTGGGCGCAAGATCCGAGCCAAACGCCGCTTCGGCCAGGCGTTTGGCGTAGTTGCGAACATCCGCCGGCCAAGCCGCTGACATCTCGTCAAATCGCGTTTCTTCCGCCGCGAATAACGCACGCGACGCTTCTTCAAATCCCTCCATATCGCCAGCCATCATCGACATAAAGCGATAGGCGACCTCTTGGGAGCGGCGAATTCGATCGGCGGGGCCGCTGATCCGCTTCGCTTCTTCGACCAGCCGACGCAAAGATGCTGACGCGCCGCCGGGTTGGGTATCGAGCCAGTCCCAATGTCGCGGCAACAGCGTCACTTCGCGAGCGACCACTCCCAGCTTGGGGCGACCACGACCGCGCGGCGGCGAAACGGACGCATTCTCGTTGGTGGGCGCAGGCGGCGCATCTTCGATCGCCCATTGAGCCGCCGTTTCCAGTCGATCCAACACGTCGGCCAGGTCTCCCCGAAAGTCAACTTCCACCTGATGCGCCGATGCGTCGTCGAAAATCTGAATCGGCGCATGATCCGCCTTTTGAAGCGCCCGATAGATCGCCGGTGAGATGGCGGCCAACTCACCCGAACCGATCAGCCGGAAGCCCTCAAATGCGGTGCACGCAGTTCTTGCCGTCGCTTGCATGTTTCTCTCCTGTGCCATTTTTTTGATGCTTTATTTTTACCCGGGTAAAAATAATCGGCAAGCGGGACGGGAGAAAATGAGGGAAATCGAGAGGCAATTTGCAACCGTTATATTCCAGTACTTGCAGCAAGTCGCGAAACTTCTCCATCTCCCACGCGTTCGGTAGATAACGGTAAAACCGGTTTCATAACAAATCTGGGGAGGTATTTACCATGCTGACCAACGTGATGAGCGCAGCATCGCTGATTTTGGCGACAATCGTATCAACAGCGGCGCTCGGACAGTCGCCCCGGCAGCTTCCTTCAGGAGTCAGCATGCAAAAGGATTTGACCTACGCCAAGATCGGGGATCGCGAACTGAAGCTCGATCTCTATTTGCCC